>JBARDN010000193.1:0-3393 GCA_049795175.1 Binataceae bacterium (SeqCode)
GCACGGCACCGCGCCGGATATCGTCGGCCAGGGGATCATCAATCCGAGCGCCACGATGATGTCGGCGGCGCTGATGCTCGAGTACCTGGGGTTCGACGAAGCGGGGCATCGCTTCGACGCGGCAGTGCGCAAGGTTTACGCCGAGGGCAAGGTGCTGACGCCCGACCAGGGCGGCAAGGCGAAAACGATGGAGTTCGCGCGCGCGGTGATCGCGAATTTGTAAGATCGCAGACAAGGTAGTGCCTTGGATTTTTGATATCGGGCAAATTTCGGTGGGTTCGTTTGGTATCTTTTCTAGTGGCTTAAAAAATAAACTCCTTGATTATGCTGCCGAATTTGCATCATTGGGTTCCTTTCAGCAGCTTTTTCGGTCATCAATTTTTGGGACCATTTGACGCGCCGATGTCGGCTCTCGCCGATGGCGGACGGGCCGTCCGCCGCCACTGACAAAAGGGGTTTCACGGAATCTGCCCGCAACGAGAAAGTGTGCGAGTGCCGAGGGCGAGATTGCCCGCGATGTGCGCTGCTCAAGATGGCGCGCATGACTCGATACGCATTGCCGGCGCGCGCTCGGAATTACACCACGCGATAATCGGGTGTCATTTCGAGCGCGAATCGACTGATCGTTTCGCGGCGTGCGCAAAGGTTTGCGGTGCGCGTATCGCGAGAAATCTCGCCCGTCGCGGGAGCATTCCACGGGACTGAGGCAGGCAAAGTGGTACGCGATTGTGTGCGGTTTGCTTCCACCCGGTCATTTTCGCACGAAGTGGACTTAGGCATAAGGCTGAACAGTTCAGCCATGAACAAATCTGGCAAAAACCCGAACACTCGTTAGGGAGGCGACGCATCGGCCAAAGTGCGTTAAACCATTGCTGGGACGGGGCGAAATGAGCATCCGCGTTCCGGACGGCGGGCAGATGTGGCGTAAATGGACGTGTCTCGATCGGGAGACGGGCGGCTCGAGAACCGCCCCCTATGAAGAGAAGATTCTGGTTCGTAGGCGCGCGTCGCGACGCGCCCGTCTTTGCACACCGATGATATGCGCCCCATGTGTCACTCACGGGCGAGGTGCCACTGGCGCACCGCTCCGCGCGATTATCTCTTGCGTATCGCGCCGTCTTGCGGACGTCCGCGGCTTGACACTATAGTGCGGCGCGGTAAAGTTGGAGGCACCCGGAAGGAGGTGCAATCGCGATGAAGAGTACACGAAATGAACTTGCGCAAATTCGCCGCGTCGCGCCTTCCGTGATCGCCGTCCGGTAACTACCGGAATCTCCACTGCATATCGGCCACGGAGGCGAAGCGCCCCGTGGTTTTTTTGCGTCTGCAAATTGCCACGCGGCGCGGATGTGCGTTCGCGCACGCCGGACTATCACGGATGTCTGACGCGGCAGCCAACATCGAAGGAGGAGGACTCGCAATGACCGTAATCAATTTATGGCAACCGGGTTTCGGGAAACTCGTAACGGCCCCAAAACGTGGAGCACCCAATGACCGAGAATCAGCAAATCGAAGCCGACAACGTACTCGATGCGTTTTTCGGCCAAGGATTGATCACTGAGGTTTTGTACATCGTGCGCAGCGGCAAGGAGGCCGCCGTCTATTGCTGCCGCGCTTCAGCGGATTTAGGCCGCGAGTTGGTTGCGGCAAAAGTCTATCAACCGCTCGAGAAGCGCGGCTTCCGCAACGACGCGGTCTACCAGGCCGGCCGCGGCGGGGATTGGGGAGCACGCAACCGCCGCGCGTTCGCCAACAAATCGGATCACGGACGTGCGGTCCAATACGCCACCTGGATCGGCGCCGAGTACGAAACGCTCGAAATACTGTATGGCGCGGGCGCCGACGTGCCCGAACCGATCGCGAAAGCGCCGGGCGCGATCCTGATGGAATATTTTGGCGACGAAACCGCGGCCGCGCCGATGCTGGTGCGGGCGGAGATGGATTCGTCGGCCGCGCAACGATGCCTTAGAGGGATAATCGAGAACGTTGCGCTGTGGCTCGCGAACCATCGCGTGCACGGCGATCTCTCGGCGTACAATCTGCTCTACTCGGAAGGCCGTGCGGTGGCGATCGATTTTCCGCAGGCGGTCGATGCGCGGATGAATCCGAATGCACGGTCGCTGCTCAGGCGCGATCTCGAAAATATCTGCGGACATTTCACGCGCGCCGGAATCCACGCGGATCCGATTCGTATCGCGGAGGATTTGTGGCGCGGCTATCGGGTCGGGCAGCTATGAACGCTCGGGCGCAACGGCAGGAGTAGATTCGTCGCGCTCGCGATCCGACGAATCGCGGGCGGGCGTGCTGCGCCGCGCCCACCAGAAGGCATCGCACAGAGCGCCGCACGCGCGGATATAAAGATACGGCGGCTCCGGTGCCTGGGCGGGAGCCTCGGGAGCGACGAGATTTTCAGATTCGCGCGACATCGTGGGGGAATCGTAGCGGATCGGAGACATCTTCGTAAGATGGATCGCGCTGCCACGGTACGGCAGCCCGTACTTCATCCTGAGCGGAGGCCGTTGCAGGCGGCTCGAGCGGAGTCTCTCGATTAAATCGTCGCGAGGATGGTTGTCCGACCTAATAAAATCGTTGTTCGCCGGGGGGGCGGGTTTTCCAGCGGCGATGGATCCAGTTCCAGTGATCCGGATGCGCGCGGATCATCGATTCGATTGGACGGACGAAACGCTGGGTGTTTTCAATTACGTCGGCGGCGCGATCGTCGGTGCGCTGAATGGAGACCGGGGGATGAATCGTGATCTTGTTCTTTGCGCCGGTGCCTTGACGCACCATGAAGGTCGGGACCACCGGCGCCCCGGTCGCGAGCGCAAGGCGGGCAGCGCCGTCGCTGGTCGAGGCGAGAAGACTGAAGAAATCGACGAACACGCCCTTGCGCACGTCGAGATCGAGCGTGATCGCGACCTGCCAGTTCCTTCGCAGCAGGCGCATCGCGGTCAGGCCTCCAGTCTTGCGCTCGATCAGTGCGTTGCCGAAGCTGACGCGCGCGGCGCGCACCGCCTTGTCCATCAGGGGGTTGCGCAACACGCGGTTGACGATTGCGATCCGGTAGCCGTAAACCGAATGCGCGACGTTGAGCAATTCCCAGTTGCCGAAGTGCGCCGTCAGCACGATAATCCCGCGGCCCTTCGAGATGCGTTCGGCTTCGTCCCAATGCTCCTTGCCCTGGTAGGTGACGACCTCTTCGATATTGGAGCGGTTGAGCTTGCGGATGTGCGACCACTCGGCCGCCATCCGGCCCCAATTGCGGTAGCTGCCGCGCAGGATTTCGAGATGCTGTGCGACGGATTTTTCGGGAAAGGCGATTTCGAGATTTTTCAGCGCGATCGGACGATTCGGCCGATCTACTTCCATCGCGATTCTGCCGAGCTTTGCGCC
>JBARDN010000194.1:0-5197 GCA_049795175.1 Binataceae bacterium (SeqCode)
GCGCAATAATCCTGCCTCCATCACCAATGAAGTTTGACGTGATAATCGTCGGCGCAGGACACGCCGGAATCGAAGCCGCACTCGCCTCCGCACGGATGGGCGCGCGCACGCTGATGCTCACGCTCAACCTCGACCATATCGGCCAGATGTCGTGTAACCCCGCGATCGGCGGAATCGGCAAGGGCCACCTGGTGCGCGAGATCGACGCGCTCGGCGGAGAGATGGGCACGGCGATCGACGAGACCGGAATCCAATTCCGCTTTCTCAACACGCGCAAAGGTCCCGCCGTGCGCGCACGCCGCGCGCAGGCCGACAAGGCCGCCTATCGCGCACGCAGCAAGCGCGTGCTCGAATCGGCCGACAACCTGACGATTCGCCAGGCCAGCATCGAGCGCCTGATCGTCGAGGGGCGGCGGGTGCGGGGCGTCGAGTCGCAAATCAGCGAGCTGTTCGAGGCCGATGCCGTGATCCTCACGACCGGCACGTTCCTTAAGGGGCTGGTGCATATCGGGTTGCGCAACTTCAACGCGGGCCGCGCCGGCGACTTCGCCGCGATGGGCCTCAGCGACGACCTCGCGCGCCACGGCTTTCGGATCGGCCGCCTCAAGACCGGCACCTGCCCGCGCCTCGACGCACGCACGATCGATTACTCCGCGCTCGAAGTTCAGCCCGGCGACGAGCCGCCGCCGCCCTTCTCGTTTCGTACCGAGCGGATCACGCAGCCGCAGATTCCCTGCCATCTGACCTACACCAACGCCCGCACCCACGAGATTATCCGCGCCGGAATCGACCGCTCGCCGATGTACTCCGGCGTTATCCAGAGCCGCGGCCCGCGCTATTGCCCGTCGGTCGAGGACAAGGTGATGCGCTTTCGCGACAAAGAGCGCCATCAGATTTTCCTCGAGCCCGAGGGTCGCGACACCGTCGAGGTTTATCCCAACGGGCTATCGACCAGCCTGCCGCTCGACGTGCAGACCGCGATGGTTCATTCGATCGCCGGACTCGAAAAGGCCGAGCTGATGCGGCCGGGATATGCGATTGAATACGATTTCTCTGACCCGACGCAATTGAACTCTAATCTCGAAACAAAGCTCTTAGACGGATTATATTTTGCTGGGCAGCTCAATGGCACTACTGGCTATGAGGAAGCTGCTGCACAAGGTTTAGTCGCGGGAATCAACGCTACCCTCGCGATTCGCGGCGAACCCCCGATGCTCTTGCGCCGTGATCAGGCGTATATCGGCGTGATGATCGATGATCTGGTTACACGTGGAATCGGCGGCGAACCGTACCGGATGTTCACCTCGCGCGCCGAATATCGCCTGCTGCTGCGCGAGGACAATGCCGACCGCCGTCTGTCCGCAATCGGTGCGAGGCTCGGACTGCTCGACGCGCGCGCGGGTGATCGCGTCGAGGCCAAGGCTGCGCACGTCATGGCGGAGCTTGCGCGGCTTAAGTCAATCGCTGTGCCGGCAAGCGATCACGTGAATGCGATGCTCATTGCTGCCGAATCGACGCCGCTCGCGCATCCCTCGCGGGCGATCGAAATTCTGCGGCGGCCCGAAATCTCATATCCGGCGCTGATGCTGATGCTCGGCGAATCGGCCGCGCTGACTCTCGACGAATCGGCGGAGCTTGAAATCGACGTCAAGTACGACGGCTACGTGAAGCGTCAGGCGGAAGCGATCGAGCGTTTCAAGCACCTCGAGGATGCCGCTATACCCGATTGGGTTGATTTCGGCGCCGTGAGTGGTCTTTCGACCGAGGTGCGCGAGCGCCTGTCGGCGGTGCGGCCACAATCCCTGGGCCAGGCGGCGCGGATGCCGGGCGTCACGCCGGCCGCGATTTCGCTTCTCGCAGTGCATATCAAGGGCGGCCGCGAACGTGCGTCGCGTATCGGTTGAACGACGACGTTTCACGTGAAACGTCGCTTTCCCCGCCGATGACGACAAGATCGTGACGGAGCTACGTTTCACGTGAAACGTCGACGGCCAGAGCAGCGCGAAGAGTGCGAGGCGGTTGGGAGTATCGTCTCGACCCGAATGGAGATTGCTCTGCCGGAGCTCGGATTGCCGAACTCCGCGAAGAAGATCGCGGCCAAGATTGGCAGGTTCGCCACCCTCCTCGCCCTCTGGGGTCAAACGATCAATCTGACCTCCGACCCGACCGACTTCGACGAGACTACGTTCCACGTGATGGATTCCCTCGCACCCGCCTGGCTGGCCGCAACAAATCTCGATTCGGCGCTTGCCCGCTCCCTCAAGAAAGAGCATCGCCTGATGGACGTTGGCAGTGGCGCCGGCTTCCCCGGGCTTATCCTGGCGGCGGTGACAGGTATCGAGACCGTTCTGCTCGAATCGCGCCGCAAACGTGCAAGCTTCCTTAAGGTGGCCGCCACCACGATGGGTCTGCCGCGCGTCTCGATCGTCCAATCTCGGGCGACACCCTGCAATACTCCAACGGGGCTCGATCTGGTGACCGCCCGCGCAGTCGGGAACCATCGCGAGTTCTTCGAGCTCGCGGCGGCCGCGCTCAAGCCGGGAGGAATCGCGATGCTCTATCTTAGTTTTGGGCAAGCGATCGACGCCGAAGCGGCGTCCGCCGCCGGCCTGATTGAGCTTCCGGGCGCAACGTACGAAATATATCGCGGCGAGGACAAACAACTTCGCCGACTCGGATTTTGGCTCAAGGAAAGCTGATAGCCTCAGAGCAGAGAAACACAAAGGCACCAAGCGGTCACAAAGACACGAAGACACAAAGAAAGTCTGGCGGGTCTTTGCTGCTGGAAAGACTGCTTCCGCTTCGGGTCTTTGTGTCTTGACGTTTCACGTGAAACGTAGCACGCCGTGACTACGCGGGATGCATCCAAGCTGACAGACAAAGAGCAGAGAAACACAAGACCATGCGGCCACTAAGACACTAAGACCAAGGAAAATCTGGTGGGTTCTGCCTGCTGAAAAGACCGTTTCTTCTTCGTGTCTTAGTGCCTTAGTGGCCGCCCTGGGGTCGCGGCCCTCGCCACCTGCCCGTTTCCAAGCTGTGGATTACGCAGCACGCCTGCTTTGCTTTTCTCGATCGCGCGGCGTTAATGTATCAATCGACGTTTCACGTGAAACGTCGCACGATGCGGGTTGCGCGCGACGCGCGCGAGGTGCTGGCGGTGGGGCGGGTTATCGCGATTGCCAATCAAAAAGGCGGAGTCGGAAAGACCACCACTGCGATTAATCTGGCGGTGGCGCTCGCGCAGGGTGGACGCCGCGTGCTGTTGGTCGACCTCGACCCGCAAGGCAACGCCACCTCTGGCCTAACGATCGTTAGAGAAGCGGAACCCGTTAGGGAAGCGGCAGCCGCGCAGAGCGCGCCGCCGCGCAAGACGATCTACGACGCGCTGGTCCTGGGCGCTCCGCTTGCGGAGGTCGTATGCGAGATGCGCCCGAACCTTTATCTGGCGCCGTCGGGAGGCGACCTGGTCGGCGCCGAGATTGAGCTTGCGACGATGGAGGGGCGGGAACGGCGTTTGCGGTTATTGTTGGAAGCGAACGTATTGGAATATAACTATGTTCTAATAGATTCGCCGCCTTCCCTTGGAATTCTGACCCTCAACGCGCTGGTCGCGGCCGACTCCGTCCTGGTCCCGATGCAGTGCGAGTACTACGCGCTCGAAGGGCTTAGCTCGCTGCTCGCGACGATCCGCAAGGTCAGGACCGCGCTCAGTCCGGGTCTGGAAATCGAGGGGCTGGTGCTGACGATGTTCGACTCGCGCAATCGGCTCTCGCACGAAATCGCGCGCGAGGTACGGCAGCATTTCCCGGACAAAGTTTTCCGCAGCGTGATTCCGCGCAACGTGCGCCTGTCCGAGAGCCCGAGCCATGGCCTGTCGGCGATCGAGTACGACCCGCGCTCGTCGGGCGCAGAGGGGTACCGCATGCTGGCCGCGGAAATTATCGAACGAGTCGAAGGCGCCGCGCCGGCGCCAGCAGGAGGATAAGCCACGATGCTTAATCGACGACCGCTCGGCCGCGGACTGGACGCGCTGATCGAAAATACGGTTGCCGACACCGCGTCGGTAGCGGAGGGCGCGCAGGAGGACGGCGCGCGAATTGTGATGGCGCCGCTCGGGCAGATTTCGCCGGGACCGTTTCAGCCGCGGCTCATCTTCGACTCTGAACGGCTTCAGGAGCTGGCGCGCGCGATCGCAAGCCAGGGGGTGATCGAGCCGCTGATCGTGCGGCTCGCGCCGGACGCCGCGCAGGTATCGGGGGCGCCGCGCTACGAGCTGATCGCGGGGGAGAGGCGGCTGCGCGCGGCGAAGATCGCGGGACTGGAAGCGGTGCCGATCGTGATTCGCGAGCTGGACGATCGCGGCGCGCTCGAGATGTCGATTGTCGAGAATCTGTCGCGCGAGGATTTGAACGCGGTCGAGGAGGCGCGGGCGTTCAAGCGGCTGCATGCCGAATTCCAGATTCAGCACGAAGAGATAGCGGCGCGAATCGGCAAGAGCCGTCCGTACGTCAGCAACGCGATCCGTCTGCTCGAACTGCCGATAGAAGTTCTCGAGATGATGGTGCGCGGCGAGCTGAGCGCGGGCCAGGCGCGGCCACTGCTGGGGCTCGCGTCGGAGGACGAGCAGCTCATCGCGGCAGCCGAGATCATCGCAGGCAAAATAACCGCGCGCGGCGCCGAAGCGATAGCGGGGGCGCATCGCCGCGGGCACCCGGGAGCGCATCGATCCGCGCACTCGGCGAGTGACCCGAATCTCAATGCATTGGCCGAAGGAATCCAGCGCGCGCTCAAGCGCAAGGTAAGGATAGTGCGCCGCCGCGGAAAGAATCCGGGGCGGATAGAGCTGGACTATTATGATGAGAATGATTTGAATGCGCTCGCGGCGTCGCTCGTGGGGCAAGCCCGCGTGGGTGGCGCGGGTGCATAGCAGAATCAACCGGCCACTAAGACACAAAGACACGAAGGAAGGGAGGGGTGTGAAGAGCCGGGCGCATCTCGGCGCGCCCGTACGAATTGAAATTTGTGTTCGTAGGGGCGGCTCGGGAGCCGCCCGTCTTCGAGGCGTTGGTTTTTCCGGTGGTCGCTCACAGCTCGCGGGCCAACGAGTTGGTAGAGAGTGGAAGACACAGGCTGAAGCCTGTGCCACTTCAGAGTTAGAGATTGTGATTTGCTTTAAGTGGCACAGGCTTTAGCC
>JBARDN010000195.1:0-3226 GCA_049795175.1 Binataceae bacterium (SeqCode)
ACTGGCGGAGCAATATTCGCAGGCCTCTGTGCTCGTGCTGCCGTCGCTGGAGGAAGGACTGGCGCTGGTGCAGGCGCAGGCGATGGCGTGCGGAGTTCCAGTGATTGCGACGACCAACGCGGGAGCAGAGGACCTGTTCACCGACGGCGTCGAGGGCTTTGTCGTTCCGATTCGCGACCCGGACGCGATTGCGTCGAAGCTGGTTTATCTCTACGAGCATCCCGAGGCACGCGACGCGATGGGCGCCGCCGCCCTCGCGCGGGTGCGCGAACTTGGGGGATGGAACAGCTACGGCGAAAAGATGGCGGTGATGTATCAATCCGCCCTAGCCGACCGTACTGGGCGGGAACGTAGAATAGTAGCTAATCGATCGTCGGATGCGTGAACAAGTCATCGCGCGCGCCAAAGCCTTGATCCGGCCGGTCGCGCGGCATCGGTTCCTGCTCGAGCGTTTCAAATATCGCGGCGAAACGATACTCAGTGGTCAGGAGGGCAATGACCGTATAGCCGGGATGCTTCATCATCCGGGTGCGGCAGGTAAAATCGGGGGAACTGAGATGCGAGTAGCGCGGGTCTATTTGCGGCGCCGCGATTCCGACGATTTGTGCCACAGCTTTGGCCACTATGCGCGGTGGGCGCACGTCTCATCCGGTATCTATCCGCCGGATCCGCCGACTCTATCACGCTTCTGCCGCGAATACCTGCAAACACTCGGCGGGCTTGATCTCCTGGCGGTCTGGTTCAACTTCGGCGAAGCTGCCGCACGCCGCCGCTATGCTCCGCGCGCATCGTTGTGCGCTCTTTCTGCCCTCGAGCCGTATTACCATGAGCGGCCATGGAGCGTGCAGTTGGCGGGCAAACGCGTCGTCGTCGTAAGTCCATTTGAAAAATCCATCTATGCTCAATATCAGCGCCGGAAGGAGATTTGGGCCATCAAACCCGGCCTGCTGCCTGAGTTCGATCTTCGCGTCGTGCGCTGTCCGCAGCTCGCCGGGATTATCGAGCAGCCGGAGTATCCCGACTGGTTCGCAGGCTTGGCGGCGCTCAAAGAGCAGCTTGGCGCGCGGCCATTCGACGTCGCGATCATCGGTGCGGGTGCCTGGTCGATACCGCTGGCGGTCCATGCAAAGTCGTTGGGCGCTTTCGGAATCCATTTGGGCGGAGCGACGCAGTTGCTATTCGGGATCATGGGCGGAAGGTGGGACTCGAATCGTGAGATTGGTGCGTTCGTGAATGACGCATGGGTCCGTCCGTCAGCGGACGAGCGCCCGCGCAATTTTCGCCTTCAAGAAAACGGGTCCTACTGGTAAATCATCTCGCAGTGAGTATCTGGCGAATAACATAGATGTGCGGCATCGCGGGAATATTCGCATACGGCAGCGGAGCGTCGCCGGTCGATGAAACCGAATTGCTGGCGATCCGCGAGGCGATGCGCGCGCGCGGTCCCGACGGCTCCGGGATATGGCTCTCCGCGGACCGGCGCGTGGGTCTCGCGCATCGCCGGCTCGCCTTGGTCGATCTTAGCGATACCGGAGCGCAGCCGATGGCAAATGCCGACGGCACGCTCCAGATCGTTTTCAACGGCGAGATCTATAACTACCGGGAATTGCGCCGGAAGCTCGAAGGCGCTGGATACCAATTCCGATCGACTTCCGACACCGAAGTCCTGCTTTATCTCTATGCAGCGCACGGCGTCCGGATGTTCGAGCTGCTGCGGGGCATGTATAGCATCGCGATCTGGGATGCGGTCAGGCGGCGGCTGGTCCTGGCGCGCGATCCGTTCGGGATGAAACCGCTCTACTACGCCGACGACGGCCGCACGTTGCGGGTCGCGTCTCAGGTGAAGGCGATCCTGTGCGGCGGCGTGGTCGCGTCGAGCCTCGATGCGGCGGGCCAAGTGGGATTTTTCCTGCTCGGCTACGTGCCTGAGCCGTGGACGATCTACGATAAAATCAAAGCGCTACCCGCGGGCCACTGCCTGACAATAGAAGAGGGCAGACCGCATCGCCTGACGCAGTTTTGCGATATCCGCCGCGAGCTGGCCGATATCGGACACGGTCCGCGACTGGATAATGACATTGCCGCCGCAGAGAGTATCAGGCGGGCTCTGGCGCAGAGCGTCAGTCAACATTTCATTGCGGACGTGCCGGTCGGAGTGTTCCTGTCAGCCGGCCTCGATTCGAGTAGCATCGCCGCGCTTTCAGCTCAGGCCGGTCTCGCGCCAATAGATTCGATCACGCTCGGGTTCAAAGAATATGTCGGCAGCGCCTCCGATGAGACCCTCGAGGCCGCCGTCATCGCAGCCGCGTTCGGCCTGAACCATCATACACACTGGGTCTCGAAGGACGATTTCAAAGCCGAGGCGGGCAGGCTGTTTGAAGCGATGGATCAGCCAAGCACCGATGGTATCAATACCTACTTCGTCAGCCGGGCGGCGCGAGCGCTCGGGTTCAAAGCTGCATTGTCGGGACTTGGCGGTGACGAGATTTTCGGCGGATATCCCAGCTATCGGCAGGTGCCGCGTCTGGTTAGCCTGGGGCGCTTGATACCCGGCAAGTCATTGGGCGCGGGTGTAAGGCGAATCTCGGCCCCGATTGTGGCACGGCTGTCGTCACCAAAGTACGCATCGATTCTGGAATATAGTCACTCATTCGGCGCCGCGTACCTCATGCGGCGGGCGCTCTTTATGCCGTGGGAGCTCGAATCAGTACTGGATCCGGACGTAGTAAAAAAAGGATTCACGGAGCTCGACCCGGTCGAACTAATGAACCAGAGCATCTTGGGTATCGAAAGCGATCATCTAAAGATCGCTGCGCTCGAAATGACATGGTATATGCGCAATCAGTTGCTGCGCGATGCGGATTGGGCAGGGATGGCTCATTCGATCGAGATCAGGATGCCGATGGTAGATCTGCCGCTGCTGCGCGAGGTGATGCCCGTGGTTGCAGCTCATCCGGAGGTGAGAAAACCCGACTTTCTGGCGGCGGTATTGCGAGGTTCGATCCGCAAAGAGCTACTCGGGCGTCCCAAAACCGGTTTCACAGTTCCCGTCCGGGAATGGCTATCCAACACAGGTGGAATGCACACCGGCCGCGGCCTGCGCGATTGGGCGGCGCTCATCGCCGGGCGTTTCGGTTTCGCGGTCAGGCGCGATGCAGGCGCGGCGGCCGAGCTCGATGCGAATTCTATACTCTGAGACGAGTGCGTACGCACCGTCGAGCGCGCA
>JBARDN010000196.1:0-4849 GCA_049795175.1 Binataceae bacterium (SeqCode)
GATCAAGCGCGGACCACTGATGCGATTCTTAGAAATTCCCTCTCCCGCCGGGAGAGGGCGACGCGGCGCGGCGATTGCTCTTTTTCAGCAATCGCCGTGACGCGGGGGTGAGGGTGCCGCTCTGCGATCGATTCACGCATAATTAAAAGCGGACGCTTCGCGTCGGCCGACGAGCCGTCGGCGACCGCCGGCAGAACGGACGCTGCCACAGATTTGTCCTTCCCGGTGGCACAGGCTTCAGCCTGTGTTCGTGCGGCACAGCCTTTAACCTAATCCCACACCGGCTAAAGCCGGTGCCACCGGAAAGGACTCAGACGGATGCACCGCTTGCGCGCGGAAAACACTTAATGCTACCTGAAACGTGGGTCCGAGCGGCATCGCCGGATTCCATCCAAGCCCCTATCACGGAGGATTCCAAGTTGGACTTCGGGTTTTCTGAAGAACAGGAGATGTTGCGGGACGCGGCCAAGCGCTTTCTGGCCGACAATTGCCCGACCAAGTTTGTCCGCCAGATGATGGCTGACCCTACCGGCCACGATAAGGCTTTCTGGAAAAAAATCGTCGAGCTCGGATGGCCCGGCCTCCTCATCCCGGAAGAGTACGGCGGCCAGGGCGGCACCTTTCTCGATATGACGGTCGTGATCGAAGAAGCCGGCAAGGCTCTCCTTCCGGGACCATTCTTCACCGCCGCGCTGATCGGCGTGCCGCTCGCGATGGCGGGACTCCCCGACGCGGAGAAGAAACAGGTTCTGCCGCGGATGGCCAAAGGCGAGTTTATCGCGACCCTCGCGCTGGCCGAGGCCTCGGGCCGCTTCGACGCCGAGGGCGTCCAGATGAAGGCGACCAAGAGCGGCTCCGACTATACGCTCACCGGTGAAAAATTTTTCGTGCCCGACGCACACGTCGCTGACGGTATCGCGGTCGCGGCGCGCACCAGCTCAAGCGGCGAAAAAGGCATCACGATTTTCCGCGTCCCCACTAATTCCAAGGGCCTTACGATAACCCAGCTAAAGACCGTCGATATGACCCGGCGCCTGTGCCATGTGAAATTCGACAACGTCAAGGCCGATGGAACTCTGGGCAAGGTCGATGAGGGATGGCCGATCCTGAACCGCGTGCTCAATATCGCGACCGCAGGCCTCGCCACCGAGATGGTCGGCACCGCGCAGCGCGCGCTCGACATGTCGGTCGATTACGCCAAGACCCGCGTGCAGTTCGGCAAGCCGATCGGCTCGTTCCAGGCCGTCAAGCACAAGTGCGTTGACATGATGGTCGCGGTCGAGAATGCGCGCTCGCTGGTCTACTACGCGTGCTGGACGGTTGATACCAACAACGACGAGCAGAAGACCGCCGTCCCTATGGCCAAGGCCTACGCATCCGACATGGCCAAAAACGTGACCAGCGAAGCGATCCAGGTTCACGGCGGAATCGGTTTCACATGGGAACACGACATGCATCTGTTCCATCGCCGCGCCCTCGCCGGCGAGGCCAACCTCGGCAACGGTCCGGTCCATCGCGAGACGGTAGCGCGCACGCTGCTCGGCTGATCGCACAATTCTCAAACGCAAAGAGCCGCGGCCGATCCGAATCGACCGCGGCTCTTTTTTTCGCAACCTGCTCGGAGCGCGTAATGCCTGCGCCTGGGTCTTGCCCCGCTCATTGAGAAGCTGTCGATAAACTTAAACCTTGTCCGTCATCCTGAACGGAGGTTGCCGCAGTGAAGGATGACAACAACGACGATGTGCGAAAAAATCGACAGCCTCGTCTCACGCGGGGAGGATTATAGGAGGCGATGCTGGACACGCTCGATGCTCGCCGCGCACCGACGGGCGCGTCGCGACGCGCCCCTACGAATACAAGAAAGGATCGACCTATTGTATTCTTAGGGGCGGCTCGCGAGCCGCCCGTCTTCCGCACAGCCTGTCCATGCACGTCCGATTTGTCCGTAGTCTCGTCGGCCGACGCGAAGCGTCATCCCCGTGAGTGGCTCGAGCCGGTTCTCGCAGCCTAACGATCGTTAGGTTTTTTGCCAGATTTGTTCATGGCTGAACTGTTCAGCCTTGTTATTTCGCGCGCCCCATGCAGAATTGATCGCATGGACGGAAAAACCACTTCCCCGGGGTCTCGTCCGTCAAAGTTTCGCACCCGCCGAACGTCGGCGTGTCCCCGAAAAATCACGGAATGCCCGGTTTTTCAAAAGACAGAACGAACTGCTATTCTTTCGACACATCTCCAGCAAAATCAAAGGGTTTTCCGATCCCGCGATCGCAAATCTCCCGGAACGGAGCCACCGCGGAGACATCGTTTGATTGCCGCATCCGCGCATCCTGCGCACACTCCCGCCCGCTCGACCTCGTCCGCCCGATCGTCGTATCGTGCGTCCACCTGAACCCGGACGCGAGAGGATTTATCCATGGCGCATGGCAAATGGGCGTTCACCAAGGGGCTGCACGATATCGGCAACGGCGCGTTCGCGTACCTGCAGCCCGACGGCTCCTGGGGATGGAGCAATGCCGGGCTTATCACCGACGGCGGCGAGTCGATGCTGGTCGATACGCTGTTCGACCTGCCGCTGACGCGCGAGATGCTCGACGCGATGCGTCCCGCGACCGCGCGCGCGCCGATTCGCAAGCTGGTCAACTCGCATTCGAACGGTGACCATTGCAACGGCAACGAGCTGCTCGAGGGCGCGGAAATTATCGCGTCGAAGGCCTGCGCCGATGAGATGCGCAGCGAGCCTCCCGGACGCCTGGCCGCGATGATGAAATCTGCACCCTCGATGGGACCGGTCGGCGAATACATCCTGAAAATTTTCGGCCCGTTCCAGTTCGAGGGAATTCGCGGCGCACTTCCGACTCGCACCTTCGAGGGCGAACTCGAAGTCAGCGTCGGCGCCAAGCGCGTGCGCCTCATCCAGGTCGGACCCGCGCACACCCGCGGCGACGTTCTGGTCCATGTTCCCGCCGACCGCACGATTTTCACCGGCGACATCCTGTTCATCGGCGGCCATCCGATCATCTGGGCCGGTCCGGTCGCCAACTGGATCGCCGCCTGCGATACGATGCTCGCGCTCGACTTGGAAACCATCGTCCCCGGCCACGGACCAATCACCGACCAGGCCGGAGTCGCAGCGCTGAAGGGGTATCTCGAATATATCCACCACGAGGCGCGGGTACGCTTCGACGCCGGGATGCCCGCGGCCGAGGCCGCGCGTGATATCGCGCTCGACGCCTACGCCTCGTGGACCGACGCCGAGCGGATCGTAGTCAACGTCGCGACGCTCTATCGCGAGTTCTCACCGGGCAGCTCTGCCGCCGATATCACCCCGCTGTTCGCGCAGATGGCCGCGATGGCGCAAAAGTGATCCCGGAGTTGCGATGAATTCTCGCGTACTGATGCGCGGGCTATTCGTTGTGATGTGCAGCTTGCTCGCGATGTACACCACGGCACGCGCGCAGGCGCCCTCCGCGCCCGTCGCTACGCCGATACCTGCTCATCCGATCGCGGCCGCGCCGGAGAGCTCCGCGCTCAAGCCCGGCACGATCATCACCAACACCAACGCGAGTCAGTTCACGCAGGTATTGCCGCAGGCTGCGATATTCGCGCTCGCACACGGTTTCAAAATCGAGCTCACGCCGACACGCAGCCTGAAGTGGTCAGCCGGGTACCAGAACGCGACCGAAAAATATTCGCCGCAGGCCCGCCTCGACGCGAATGATCATCTGATCAACTACATCGCGGGGATGCCGTTTCCGCTGATCGATCTCGCCGACCCCAAAGCCGCGATCAAGATTGCCTACAACTGGCACATGGGTCCGGTCATGCCCGACGACTTCGCGCTCGCACCCTGGAGCAGCAACGGCTACAGCGCCGACCCCGCGAATCCGGCGAAGATCGTCGCCAAGAGCGACGGCGACTACCAATGCGATCATTTTACTTTTCTGCGCTTTGCGCATCGCACCGAAGTCGATCCGCGCCCCACCCTCGGCGCCAATCCGATGGGCGTCGAATGGAAGGCGCGCTGCGACGATTGGTCCGTCACCGCACTCGGCGCCGAAAACGGCGAGGGCAAGGGAATCTGGGTGCGCTACCTCGACCCTGCAACCGTCGATGCGTTCTTCAATTTCGACGAGATGTCACGCAGGGTGAGGCGAATCGCCGTCGGCGCGGGCGCGCCCGGCCCCGGATGCCGCAATTGCCATCAGCCGTACTGGGCCTACGCTCTTCCCAAGACCGAAGATTACGACTACCGAATCCTCGGCACCACTACTATCCTCGCGTGTCTGTCCGCGGCCGCGGAGCCGGCGGGAATTACCACTTCCGGCGACGGATACTCACTTAGCCAGGAGCCATTCGAGTTGCGCCACGCTTACATAGTCGAAACTCGCCCAAAATCCGGCAATCAAAATCTCCGTACGATTATATACATCGACAGCGAAGTATATGTATGGCTCGCCGCGCAGTTCTACCAGGCTGACGTCGAGACCGCGTCGGCGATTCCGCTGTGGCGGATGAAACCCGGACGCGAGGGCGGCAACCTGTTCGATCTCGCGGGCAGCTTCTATGTCCCTGCCGGCGGCGGATCATTTTTCCGTTCGCTGGTCCCCGCTCATCAGCAGTTCCAGCAGGAAATAAATACCGGCGACCTATCGGAGGCAGCCTTCGTCCCGGCAACCCTCTCACGATGAGACATACACGAGTCATGGCAGAAATGTCCCTCTCCCAAAAGATTGGGAGAGGGCGGCGCGCGCTGCGCGCGACGGGTGAGGGACCGACAGCGTCAAATCCTGTTTTGCTTCCGCCACTGACTCATGCGCAACGCACACACCTGGATATGAAAGGCATGCGG
>JBARDN010000197.1:0-1678 GCA_049795175.1 Binataceae bacterium (SeqCode)
AACGCCGAACCTGATCGGCGCGGTCGCGTTCGGCGCGGCGGCCGAGGCCTGTGGCGGCGCGATCGACTCCGAACGCTCGCGAATCGAGGCGCTTGCGGCGTCGATGCTCGCGCGGCTCTTCGACGAGATCTCCGGGTTGCGGCTCAACGGTCCGCGCGATAGCCGCGTGGCCAATACCATCAACCTTACTTTTCCGCGCGTGCTCGGCGAGAGCATGTTGATCGCGCTCGACCTCGAAGGGGTCGAAGTTTCGATGGGCTCGGCGTGCGCTGCAGGCGCGGTCGAACCCTCGCACGTGCTGCTTGCGATGGGCCGCAGCGTGGCCGAGGCACGCAGCTCTTTGCGCATCAGCCTCGGATGGAGCACGACAGCGGAGGAAATCGCGGCGGCGTCGGCGATCATCGCGCGCGTGTGGCGTCGCGTGTTGGAAGCCGAGCCGATCGTTATATCTTCAATCGAGGCGTCGCGATGAGCGCGCGGGTTCTGGTCGCGATGTCGGGCGGCGTGGACAGCTCGGTGGCGGCGGCGATCCTGCGCGAGCAGGGTTACGACGTCGTCGGAGTAGCGATGCGGCTTGCGCCCGAGCAGGAGTCTCGACCGGCGCGGACTCGCGCAACCTGCTGCTCGTATGAAGATTTCGAGGACGCGCGCCGGGTCGCGGAGCGAATGGATTTTCCGTTTTACGTGATCGATCTGCGAGCCGAGTTTGGCGCGCACGTGGTTGACAATTTTGTCGGAGAATACCTGGCCGGCCGCACGCCGAATCCATGCGTGATGTGCAATCGCGAGATCAAATTTGATCGGCTATGGGAGCGCGCGCGGGCGCTCGAGGCAGATTTTGTCGCAACCGGACACTACGCGCGGATCGAGCGCGACGGCGCGGGCCGGTTCCATCTGCTGCGCGCGGCCGACTTGTCGAAAGATCAATCGTATTTTCTATTCTCGCTCGCGCAGAATGAACTTGCGCGCACGATGTTCCCGCTGGGCGCGATGACCAAGACCGAGGTTCGCGCGCGCGCCCGGGCGCTCGGCCTTGCGAATGCCGACAAACCCGACAGCCAGGAGATCTGCTTTGTGCCGGACGGTGACTATGCGCGCTTCGTCGAGCGGAACGCATCGAGGGTGAACGGTGAAATTCGCGCGGGAAAGATTCTCGACACCGAAGGCCGCGCGCTCGCGAATCATGCGGGGATGCATCGCTTCACCGTCGGGCAGCGGCGCGGGCTTGGGGTGGCCTCGGAAGAACCGCTTTATGTGCGCGAAATCCGCGCCGAATCGGGCGACGTGGTGGTCGCTCCGCGCGCGGCGCTGAACGCGTCGGGTCTGGTGGCGCGCGAGGTCAGCATGGTCGATCCTACGACTGGCGCCTCGGGACCGGTGTGCGCCGAAGTGAAGATTCGCTACCGGCATCCCGCGCTGCCCGCGACGCTCACGCTGAATTCGTCGCGCGGCGCCGAGGTTCATTTCGCAAACGGCGGACCGGCGGTGACTCCGGGGCAGGCGTGCGTATTTTATCGCGGTGACGAAGTGCTGGGCGGCGGCTTTATCGAGCGCGCGATCGCGAACGAATAAAGGATGACGGCGCGACCTTCATGACCGACACGAGGCCCATCAAATTCGCGATCGCGACTCTCGGATGCAAGGTCAATCAGTACGATTCCGCCATCATCGAAACGCG
>JBARDN010000198.1:0-54498 GCA_049795175.1 Binataceae bacterium (SeqCode)
CCGGGGGTGCGCGCACGGTCGATCCCGCCGAGGTCGCGCGAATCCGCAAGACTCTGCCGATCTACATATTCGCGGGCGACAAGGATCCGGTGAATCACCATCTCGAATGGCTGCGGCCGCTCGGCGAGCGCTATCGCGCCGCGGGGATCACAAATGTTGCCGAGAAGTTCTACCCGGATGGCCGCCACGAGATGCTCAACGAGACCAATCGCACCGAAGTGATGCGTGATACAACTGCCTGGTTGCGCCGCGCGATCGCCAGGTAAGTATTACTGCTGCTCAGTCTGCAGTAAAATGTTATATATTTCCGAGGGAGGGGGCCTGTGAGAATAGCTACTTTGATAGTCAGAATCCTGCTCGGCCTGGTATTCGCTATCTTCGGACTAAACGGCTTTCTGCATTTCTTGCCTAACCCTCCGATGCCTGCGGCGGCGGGGCAGTTCTTCGGCGCGCTCTTTGCGACTGGCTATATGATTCCGCTGCTGTTCGCGACGCAGGTGATCGGCGGAATTCTTTTGCTGATCGGAGTTTTCGTCCCCTTTGCATTAGTCATTCTCGCACCAGTCGTTGTAAATATATTTTTCTTTCACCTGTTTCTCGATCCGGGCGAAATCCCGCTGGCGATCGTGGTAGTGATCTTTGAACTGTTTCTCGCGTGGCGGCATAGCGCTGCCTTCGCGCCGTTGTTCCGAACCGCCGGGTAACGAATCCCCAGCCTTATGCGCTCGCGGGCGGTGCGGCGGCGAGACTCTGCACCAGCAGCTCGAGAGCCTTGGCCGAGAATGTGTACATGTTCGCGACCCGGTCGGGACTGCCGGTTTCGATTGTAAGCGAACGCTCGACCGGTCCCGCGACCGCCACGCAACTATGCCCTGCCGCGTCGCCGTAACGATTTCCGGCGGGGCCGCTCGCGCCGATTTCGGCGATAGCCCAAGTCGCGCCGAATCGCTCACGCGCACGGCGCGCCAGCGCCATCGAGTATTGCTCCGTGACCGAGCGAAAGCCCTTGAAGTCTTCGTCGGGAATTCCGAACGCGCGGCGCCCCTTGAGCGTATAGACCACGCCGCCGCCGATAAAATATGCGGACGCGCCTCCGACGCTCAAAATCGCCGCCGAGATTAATCCTCCGGTGGTTGATTCCGCCACCGCCACGCTCTCACCACGGCTTTTGAGTATCGCGCCGATTTTTTCCGCGATCGGTATCAGTTCCCGCATCTGCCTGTCCTCCAATTCGACCAATCCATCCGCTGGCGGAGGGGGGAGGGAGTCGAACCCTCCGGCAACAATATTAGCCGCCAAGCCGGTTTTGAAGACCGGTGGGGCCACCGGGCCCCTTCCTCCTCCCGACGAATCAAGGCCGCAGTCAGACTTCGATCAACTCCAGATTCCTTGATTCCGCGCGCTCGACGGCTCGAAGTGAGATCGTGGAATCGAATGTAGCCAGCCGCGCCTGGTTCGATACTGCAAGCGCCAGCAGATAGATCTCGGTAAGCTGGCGATGCCCCTGAATGTGCTTCCATCGGAAACGTTTCTCGTCCGTCACGCTGACGGAATCCGCCCAGAAAATATGCTCGTGGCCAGAGCAGAATGTTCGCAGGCGCGCCGATGCATCTTCCACGGTCGTACGGGAGCCGGGGTAGGCTGGGTTCGACATCACCCGGACGAAAGCATTTTCCGTCAGCGCACAAGTCGCCCATCGCTGCTCGCGATTCGCTCCGAACCAACCATGCGCAGCTTCGTGATGCACATGAGCAGGATCAAACAACGCAACCAACACGTTGATATCCAGAAGCGCGACCATCGCCGTGCCGTACTTATCCTTCGTCCCGCAGCCGATTCACGACCTCTGGCGTCACGAGCCCGGCCCGCTTACGAGCGGGAAGGACCGGCACCCCGTTGCGTTTGCGAGCACTGTGGTCTGGTGGCGCCAAGGCCGTTCGCGCGAGCTCGGAGATTACTCGACCCGCCGTAGTGCCGCGTCGCGCAGCGAGTTCTTTGGCGGTCTCGAGAACATCTTCGTCAATGTCCAGCGTGGTTCTCACCGTGCGATCATCACGCATCAAACATCATATGTCAAACGCGGCGCGGCCGCGCGATAGAGCCGTCGCGCTTGCCTGTGCTATACGGGGGAAGTTCAAACATTATGATTCTTGTGACGACTGGAGGCGGGTTGTGATCGAACAAGCTATCGAGATTAAGACGGCCGATGGCACCGCAGACGGATTCATCTTAAGGCCTGACGGTGCGGCCAAACTTCCCGGCGTTATCCATCTGACCGATATCGGCGGAATCCGCCCTTCGCATCGCGCGCTGGCAGAGCGCGTGGCCGCCACCGGCTATGTCGTGCTGATGCCCAACGTGTTCTACCGGACCGGGCGTCCGCCGATGTTCGACTTCACGCCCAAGATGGGCGAAGAGCGCACCATGAAGCGCTTCGGCGCGCTCGCCGCCCCGATGACGCCCGAGGCGCAGGAACGCGACGCGGCCGCATACGTGGATTTTCTGGCGGCGCACGCTGGCGTGAGCGGCGGCAAAATGGGAGTCGTCGGCTACTGCTTCACCGGCGGGATGGCGATGCGCACCGCGGCGGTGCGGCCCGACAAGATCGCGGCGGTGGCTTCGTTTCATGGCGGCGGTCTCTACACCGAGACTCCCGCCAGTCCGCATCACGTGCTGCCGCGCGTCAAGGCGCGGCTCTATTTCGGCCACGCGATCGAGGATCACAGCATGCCCGCCGAAGCGATCAAGAAGCTCGACGGCGCGCTGGCGGCGTGGGGCGGTAAATCCCAGAGCGAGGTTTACGACGGCGCTTATCATGGGTGGACGACTCCGGACGCACCGGTTTATAACCAGCCTCAAGCTGAGCGCGCATTCGAAAAGCTGACCGCGCTATTCGCCGAAACTCTGAAATAGTTTTGATTGGAGAAGATCCAAGATGGGGAGGCTCGAGGGGAAATTTGTCCTGATAATCGGCGGCGGAGCTGACGGCCCGCCCCGCGAAGGCGAGACCGTCGCAATCGGCAACGGACGCGCCACCGCGATCCAGTGCGCACGCGAAGGCGCCGCGGTGATGGCCGCCGACTTGAAGCTCGCGCTGGCAGAGGAGACCGTCACCGCGATTCGCGCCGAGGGCGGACGCGCCGCTGCGGTCGCATGCGACGCGAGCCGCGAAGAAGATTGCCGCGCGGCGGTCGAGGCGGCAGTGCGTGAATTCGGCGCGCTGCATCTGCTGGTCAACAACGTCGGAATCGGAATCGGCGGAAATCTGCTCAAGACCTCGACCGAGGCTTTCGACAGGATGTACGCCGTCAACCTGCGCAGCCATTTCCTGACCATGCGCTACGCGGCGCCCGAGATCGCCAAGGCTGGCGGCGGCGCGATCGTGAACGTCTCCTCGATGGCGGCGCTGCGCAGCAATTCTCTCATCCCATACGAAGCCACCAAGGCGGCGCTTCTGGGGCTGTCGCGATCGGCTGCGATGACGCTGGCGCGCGACAATATCCGCGTCAACACGATCCTGCCGGGACTGATCAACTCGACGATGGTCCGGCGCGCGATCGGCGATCGCGAAGCCACCGTCGCACCGCGAATTCCGATGCGCCGGCAAGGCACGCCCTGGGAAATCGCCAAGGCGATCGTGTTCCTGCTTTCCGACGACGCTTCCTACATCACGGCTACCGAGTTGATTGTGGACGGCGGCCTGTCCGCGCGCTGAGCGCGTATCGTGCGGGGCCGGTTGTGATAGGATTGCTTTGAGAACAATCTCTCAGCCGGTTTACTCAAGAAGAGGATTTTTCAATGCCGGTCGAATACATTCCCCGAACACGCGAGCTCTACAACGAGTTCAAGCCCTACCGATGGGTTGAGAACGACGCTGCTTCGATCCCGTGGGCTCCCTTGCGCAAGCCGCTTCGAGAGTCTCGCGTCGCACTAATCAGCTCAGGCGGAATCATGTACCGCGATCAGCCGCGGTTTCATCGCGAGGACGCGTCGTACCGGCGGATCCCAAAGGACGCGCGGCGCGAGGACCTGAGCGTATGGCATTTCGGCTACAAGACCGCCGATGCCGAAAGAGATCCCAACTGCGTCTTTCCGCTGGAACCGATGCGCACGCTCGAGCGCGAGGGAGTTATTGGCGAGCTATGCGATCCCGCATTCAGTTTCATGGGCGGCATCTATTCGGCGCGCAAGGTGCGCGACGAGCTGGCGCCGCAGATCGTTGATGAACTCCGCCGCGCGCATGCCGACGCCTTCTTCCTGGTGCCCGCATGACCCGTATGCCATCAGTCCGTTGGACTGATTGCCCGCGCGGTCGAAGAAAGCGGAATTCCGACTCTGTCCATGACCTCGGCGCTCGATATCACGCAGGCGGTCAAGCCGCCGCGCGCGGTGTTCCTGAATTTCCCACTGGGACATCAGACCGGCAAGCCTGGCGATCCCGAATTGCAACATCGGATCGTCAGCGACGCGATGCGCGCGTTCGAGGCAATCGACCGGCCCGGCACGATCGTCGAGTTGCCGTACGTATGGGATCCGAACGATCGCGGGTGGGAGACAATCGATTACACCAAGGGATGGATGCCCGAGCGGCCGCCACGTGAGGACGCCGACCGTATCGAGGCCGAACGCGTGGCAACCTGGAAGCAGGGCGTACAGGAACACGGAATGAAGGATCGCGGACCAGTCGAGCGCAAATGATCGGGCGAATAAGGAGACGATGATGAGTGGTGTTGCGGCAGTGGTTGGACTTGCGTTGATCGAGTATCTCATCCTCGGCGGACTGGTCGGACGGGCGCGCGGTACTTACAACGTGCCTGCTCCCGCCACCACCGGTGATCCGATTTTCGAGCGCTACTTTCGGGTGCATCAGAACACGCTCGAATCGCTGGTCATATTCATTCCGGGGCTGTGGCTGTTCGCAATTTATCTTAATATTCCAATCGCGATCGCGCTTGGACTGATTTTCATCGCCGCACGAATCATCTATGCGGCCGGTTATATCAAAGCGCCGGAGAAGCGCGCGGTCGGCGCGGGTCTCACGTTCCTGATCAACGCGATTCTCGTAATAGGCGGCCTGATCGGAATCGCGATCCATACGCTCTAGAAACAGCGGCATAGCAGAGCACGTCCGACGGTGCTCATCGTGCGCGCGGCAGGTTTACGGCTAACGCGTGAGCGGCTAGAGTCGGGGATCGGCGCCGGTTATTATTTCGGCGCGAGAATTCCTCCGCTAATTTTCATCAAGATAATTCTAATCAAGGAGATCATCTGCAATGGCTGAAGAACGCAAAGGCGCGGTTACGATGCGCGGCAATCCGATGACCCTGGTCGGACCCGAAATCAAAGTTGGACAAAAGGCTCCCGCCTTCGCCTCGGTCGGCAAGGGCCTCGCGCCCGCCTCGCTCGATCAGTTTAAAGGAAAAGTCAAAATCATCTGCGCGGTGCCCTCGGTCGATACTCCCGTGTGCGACGCCGAGACTCGCCGCTTCAACGAAGAGGCCTCGAAGCTCCCCGGCGATGTGCAGATTCTTACCATCTCGATGGACCTGCCGTTCGCGCAGGCGCGCTGGTGCGGTGCGGCGGGGGTCGACAAGATCACGATGCTCAGCGATTACCGCGCCGCCGAGTTCGGCGAAAAGTACGGCGCTCTGATAAAGGAGCTTCATCTGCTCGCGCGCGCGGTGTTCGTGGTCGATAAGAACGACAACGTCACTTACGTCGAGTATGTGAAGGAAGTCGCCAACCATCCCGACTACGACTCGGCGCTCAATGCCGCGAAAAAAGCGGCGGCGGCCTGATGCCGAGCGCGACCCGCGAGCGGCCGCCGCGAGCATCTTCGGCGCCTGCGCTCGCGCCGGACCGCGGCGCGGGCGCGCATCGCACGCGCACGCACGAGTTTCCGGTCGGTCTGAAGCGGGGATTGTACGAGGCGATTTTTCATCGCCGTGATATCCGGACATTCCTGTCCGACCCCATTCCCGATGCGACGCTGGCGCGCGTGCTGATTGCGGCGCATCACGCGGCCAGCGTCGGTTTCACGCAGCCGTGGGATTTTATCGTGATCCGCAACCGCAAGCGCCGCGAGCAGGTGAAGCAGGTATTCGAGGCTGAGCGCGCCAAAAACGCCGCCAAGTTCACCGGCGCGCGCCGCGAAAAATTTCTCTCGCTCAAACTCGAAGGAATTCTTGACGCTCCGATCAATCTGCTCGTCACCTGCACCCCCGGCCGGTTCGGCAAAAGCGTGCTCGGCAAGGTCAGTATCCGCGAGGTCGAGATCTACTCGGCCTGCCTCGCGGTCGAAAATATCTGGCTCGCCGCACGCGCCGAAGGTCTGGGGGTAGGATGGGTCAGTATCCTGCGCAACGATGCGTTGGTGGAAATTTTTTCGATCCCGCCCGCCGTGATTCCGCTGGCTTACCTGTGCGTCGGCTACGTGAAAGAGTTTCCGCTGCGACCTCTCCTGGCAAGTGCGGGATGGGCCGAACGCCTTCCGCCGCGCGAGTTGATTCACCTTGATTCATGGACCGGCGCGCCGGACCCTTCGGATCGGCTGGTGCGGGAGATCGAAAATCCCAAGATCTGGAGCGAGATCCTGCCCGACGAAGTGCCCGCCGAGCGGTAGCCGCGCTTGAACCGATCGGTTCCGTGGCGATGGCGAATCACGGCGCGCACTTTAATCGTGCGGTTTCCCACGCCGTATCGCACTCTCGGATGGGCCCCGCTAGGCGGCGGATACTCGCGCACTCGGCTAATCAGCAATCACCAGGTCGACCGCGATAACCGGCGCGCGACGGAGCACCCGCGCGTGTTTCTGCGCCGATGGATCCGCGCGCTCGAACCGGACGCGGACAATGCAGTGGCCAAAGCAGTGTCAATGATGACCGGGGCGCAGGTCGCCAACGCCGCGCACGTATGTGTCCGGCGCGGCGCGCTTGCGGTTGCCGCGTGGTGTACCGCAGGATGCTCCAATGCGCTGCGCGCGGGCGATCGCGCGACGACCGCCGATATAGGGCTTGGCACGATCAACCTGATCGTCGCGATAAGCGAGCCGCTTGCCGATGCCGCATTGGCCGAGGCGATTCAGATCGCAACCGAAGCGCGCGTGCTCGCGGTCCAGCAAGCGGGAATCATCAGCACGCGTTCGGGACTGCCCGCGACCGGCACCGGCACCGATTGTATCGTCATCGCGGCGCCCGCCGGTCCGCGCGCGCATCCGTGGTGCGGCAAACATACGCTGATAGGCGAGCTGATCGCGCGCGCTACACTCAAAAGCTGCACGCGCGCGCTCGCGCGCAGCCGCTCGTGAGCTACGCGTTCCATCTTTCGATCCCGCTGCTGGCGGCAGCACTCGCGCTTGATCTGGTGCTCGGCGATCCGCGATGGCTGCCGCATCCGGTGCGCGCGATCGGCATGCTGGTCGAGCGCGGCGAGCGTCTTCTGCGCACCGGCGATCGCACGCGCGACCTGGTACGCGGAGCGATGCTTACGGCCGGCGTTGCGGGAATCTCGACCATCGTGGCGTGGGCGCTCGTCAGGTTCGCGAGTTGGATTCATCCGCTGGCGGGCGCGCTCGCCGCGATTGTGATCGCAGGGACCACGCTTGCGCTGCGCGGCCTCGATCAGGCTGCGGGTGCGGTGGAAGACGCGCTCGCTGCAGGCGACGACGCGGCGGCGCGGCGCGCGATCCCCGCGCTGGTGGGCCGGGACCCTGACGCTCTCGATCGCACCGCGATGGCGCAGGCATGCGTCGAATCAGTGGCCGAGAACGCGGGCGACGGCGTGATCGCGCCACTTCTGTATCTGTTCGTGGGCGGCCCGGCCGTCGCTATCGCCTACAAGGCGATCAACACGCTCGATTCGATGATCGGTTACCGCGACGAACGCTACCTGTACTTCGGCCGCGCCGCCGCGCGCCTCGACGATGCGGTCAACTGGATTCCCGCGCGCCTGACCGCGATCTGTATCGCGATCGCGGCGCAATTGACCGCCGGCCGGGCGCACGAAGCGATCGCGGCGGTCCTTGCCGGCGCTCGCTCGCACGCGAGCCCCAACGCGGGCTATCCAGAAGCCGCGATGGCCGGAGCGCTGGGCATCAGGCTTGGCGGAGCTGCGACTTACGGCGGCGAGATCGAACCGCGCGCGGTTCTGGGCGCATCCGGACGCGAGGTCGCCATCACGGATATCGGCGCAGCGCGAAACCTACTGCGCATCGCGGCGCTGATCGCTTTCGTTATCCTTGCCGCAGCGCGATCGATCCTCCAGATTCTATGAAGACAGTCGCCATGCGAGGAATCTCGCTCTCGGCACTTGCCCGCTTTCCCGATAAGTTGTGCAAAGCTTTCTTCGCATGAGCATCATTCCAATCGACCGCCAGCACGGCGGTAATCCTCCTGCTGGCACGCTCGACTTCAGCGCGAGCATCAATCCTCTGGGGCCGCCAGCGGATGCGATCGCCGCGTATCACGCCGCCTCTGCGCGGATCGGCGCGTATCCGCCCGCGCGCGGCGAACGGCTCGAACGAGCCCTCGCACAGTGGCTCGGCGTCGAGCCCACAAACGTTCTGGCCGGCAACGGCACCACCCAATTGATCCACCTGCTGGCGCGTACGCTCGGAGTGGAGCGGGCGGCAATCGCGATCCCGACCTTCAGTGAGTTCGCCAATGCCCTCGCGCTGGCCGGCGTTTCGGCAGCAGCGATCCACCTCGAGGCAGACCGCGGCTACTTGCTCGACCCCGCGGATATCGATATCGCGCTTGAGGCCGGGGCACGCGCGATTTTTATCGGGCGCCCGAATAGTCCGACTGGCTCGATGCTCTCCGCCGACGCTGCGCGCGAAATCGCCGGTCGCTGCGCGAGTCGCGGCGCATTGTGCGTCCTCGACGAGGCGTTCATCGATTTCGCGGACGCGGAATCTTCGGTGCAGCTCGCCGCATCGCGCCCCGGCCTGTTCGTGCTGCGCTCGCTGACCAAATCGTTTTCGATTCCCGGTCTGCGCCTCGGATGTATCATCGCGGCACCGGCGGCGATCGCAAAGCTTGCCGCATCGATCGAGCCATGGTCGGTGAACGTGGCGGCCGAAGCGGTCGGGCTCGCATGTATCGGCGTTGCGCCGGAATTCCTCGCACACACACGCGAGGTTATCGCAGCCGAGCGTGAATTCCTGGTGCGTGCGCTCAGCACGATCGATGGAGTCGAGATCTTTCCTTCAACCGCAAACTTCCTGATGCTGCGCGTCGCCGAAGAGCCGGCGCCCGGCGCTTTCGCGGCACATATGCTGCGCGATGGGATCGCGATCCGCGATCTGGCGGTGATGCCCGGTGCGGGCACGGGACTATACCGAATCGGAATCCGGCTGCGCGCCGACAACCAGCGCCTGGTCGCCGCCGCGGCGCGATGGATCGCCGCACG
Organism: Binataceae bacterium (SeqCode); assembly: GCA_049795175.1. Classification (GTDB taxonomy): domain Bacteria; phylum Desulfobacterota; class Binatia; order Binatales; family Binataceae; genus JBARDN01. The sequence continues at coordinate 9,409 of JBARDN010000198.1, forward strand.
GGAGCAGGTTGATACGCACGCGACTGCATGATGCGATAGACGCGAACTTCCAATGACTCTGCTCGAAGAAACGATCGCTGCGATTGCTCCGCTCGACGACACCGCCGCGCGCGCCGCGTCCGCGCGGCTTGACTCGCTGACCAAACCTCCCGGCAGCCTCGGGAGCCTTGAAGATATCGTGCGACGCTACGCCGCGATTCGCGGCGACGGCTCAGCCCGGTTTGGCGGCGGCGGACTCGCGGTGTTCGTGGCGGATCATGGAATCGCCGAAGAGGGTGTCAGCGCCTTTCCGCAGGCGGTCACACTCGAGATGCTGCGAAATATCGCCGGCGGCGGCGCCGCGATTAGCGTGCTCGCACGCCGCTTCGGCTATCAGCTTTTCGTGGTCGATGTAGGAGTGAAGACCGACACCAGCGCGGCCCCGCTTGCGGGAGTCACCTATCGTCGAATCGGAGCGGGAACCGCGAATTTCGCGCATAGCCCTGCGATGACCGCACCCGAGGTACGCCGGGCGCTCGGAACCGGAATCGAGATCGCGCGCCAGATCGCCGCCTCAGGCGCGACCCTCATCGGGATCGGTGAGATGGGTATCGCCAACAGCACTTCGGCCGCGGCGATTCTGTGCGCGACGACCGGGCTTGCCCCGGCGGAGCTGGCAGGACGCGGAACCGGACTCGACGACGCTGGCGTGCGCCGCAAGATCGCCGTGCTCGAACGCGCGCTCGAACGGCATCGCCCGGCGCTCACTGGCGGCGAAGCGATTCTCGCGGCCGTCGGCGGATTCGAAATCGCCGCGATGGCGGGAGTATGTATCGCGGGCGCAGCGCTGCGCATTCCGATCGTGGTTGACGGATTTATCGCAACCGCGGCGGCGGCGGCAGCCGAGCGAATTCGTCCGGGACTGTTCGATTATCTTTTTTTCGCGCATCGCTCGGCCGAAGGCGGCCATTCGCTCGCGCTCGAAACGATGCGCGTGCGGCCGTTTCTCGACCTCAGGATGCGCCTGGGTGAAGGGACCGGCGCCGCGCTCGCGATGAACCTGCTGGAAGCGGCGCTCGCGATGTTTCATTCGATGGCGACATTCGAGTCGGCCGACGTGTCGGGAAAGCTGCGGTAGGCGATGAGCGCTGCGCCAGATACCGGACCGCTCGAAACGTCCGCGCGCGGCGTCATCGCGGAGCTGCGCATCGCCGCAAGCTTTCTGACGATCGTTCCGATTCTCCCACGCGGCCGGATCGACGATGAATCGGTGGCAGCGTCCTTTGGATGGTTCCCGCTGGTCGGGTTCGCGATAGCGGTTGCGCTTTCGCTCGAGGATTTTATTCTCGCGCGATTTTTTGATCTGACGGTTCGGTCGATCCTGATCGTGCTCTCGCTGACGATCGTCACCGGCGCGCTGCATCTGGATGGACTCGCCGACACGGCGGACGCTCTTGGCGCGGGCCGCAATCGCGCTCGTGCGCTCGAGATTCTGCGCGATAGCCGAATCGGCAGCTTCGGCACGGCGGCAATCTTCTTTGCGCTCGCTCTCAAGGTTGTCGCACTTGCTACGCTATACGGAGCGCGCCGTTATACCGCGATTTTTGCGGCAGTTGGACTGGCACGATGGGCGATGGTCGCGGTCACGGACCGCATCCCCTATCTGCGCGCGGAGGGTGCGGGCAGCACGCTGCTCGGTGGAGAGTCAGAGCGGCGCAATCTAACGATCGCCAGTCTGACAGTCGTGGCCGCGATGCTTCCGCTGATCTCGTGGACTGTGCTCACCGTAATCGTCACCGCGATCGTGATCGTCCTCGCGATGCGTGGGTTCTACCGCCGATGGCTGGGAGGAGTGACGGGCGACCTTATCGGCGCGTGCGGCGAGATCGTCGAGATAGCGGTGCTGATCATATTCGCGCGCTAAATGCACGCTATTTCACGCGCATCGGATACCCGGCCACCATCAGGATCAACTCGCTTGCCGCCCTCGCGACGGATTGATTGGTCCATCCGAGTAGATCCCGAAAACGGCGTGCGACTGGATTGTCCGGCACGATCGCGGAACCAACCTCGTCGGTTATGACGATCGTGGCAAACGGCGCCGCGAGCATCACCCGCGCCAGCGCGTCCGCATCGGCGATGAACGACTCTTCGCTATCGGCAGAATAAACGCGCATAAGGTTGGAGATCCAAAGCGTCAAACAATCGACCACCACCAAATCTGCGCGGGCGTTCAGTCCTTCCAGCGCGCTGGCAAGATTCACCGGCTCTTCGACCGTGGTGAAATCCGCCGCGCGATCGACCCTGTGGCGCTCGATGCGCGCCGTCATCTCGTCGTCGAGCGCCTCCGCGGTCGCGACGAAGTAGCGCCGCGCGCCTGTGTAGCGATCCGCAAGTTCGAGCGCATGGGCGCTCTTTCCGCTGCGCGCGCCGCCGGTTATGAGCGTGATCTTTCCCATCGCAGATTCGAGAATACACCGGCGCTACGCCCGCATCGAATCGCATCGGCCGCCGCGCGCGGGTTGACTGCGAAACTCTTCGGGCGTAATTCTTTGCGCGCGCCCGGTGTTCGGGAAGCCGGTGAAATTCCGGTGCTGCCCCGCAACTGTGACGGGGGACAACGGCCCATCGATGCCACTGCCTTTGCGGCGGGAAGGCGGGCCCGAGGACGAACCCCAAGCCAGGAGACCGGCCGGGCCTCTAATGTCTGCCTTCCGCGGGGAGGGTGGCGACGAGCCGGTTGCGGCTCGAAGCCCGATCCTTTCGCGCCAGGGATCGGGTTTTTCGATCTCCGGTGACGGAACTCCCTTCGCGATTGACGGACGAACGCGGAGGAGTTCATGTCACGTATAGCCGGTCTCATCTCGATCACGCTTTTGATCATCGTGCTCGGCGCGCATCGCGCGCGTGCGGCGTCTTCACCAAGCCCGTCACCGACTCCTTCGTCGGCGCCGTCGGCGCAGCCAACTCAATCCGCCAGTTCGACGGGCGCCACCGCAACGCCATCGCCAGCAGAGAGCAAGCTCAAGACGATGGTCGTGACTGCGACCCGAATCCGGCAGCCGATCGGAGAGATCGGCACCACAGTCAGCGTGATCGACAGCGAGCAGATCGACTCGCAGAAGATCGAGCACGTCGGCACGGCGCTCGAGCAGGTGCCCGGGGTTCAGATCACGCAGGAGGGATCGCCCGGGACCGAGACCGATGTTTCAATTCGCGGCTCAACCGCGGCGCAGACACTGATCATGATCGACGGAGTCGAAGCCAACACCGGAGCCAGCGGTGGGTTCGATATCTCGAATCTGACCACCGACAACGTGGACCGGATCGAGGTGCTGCGCGGGGCGGGCGGATCGCTCTATGGCTCGCAGGCGATTGGCGGAGTGGTCAATATCCTCTCGCAGGAAGGCGAGGGCGCTCCGCATTTCTCGCTGTTGTCCGAGGGCGGCAATCGCGCGACCCAACGCCAGGTGCTGACGGCTTCGGGTTCGGAAGGCCAGCTTAGTTTCGCGGGCGCGCTGTCATATTTCTCGACCGAGGGCTTTCGGCCGGTCAACGACAGCTCGGACAATTTGGCCGGCAATCTCCGGCTCGATTACCATTTGACCGACGACACGATCATCCGCGGTTTTGCGCGCTACTACCGCGCGAACGTCAGCCTGCCGGATTTCTCGGTCTCGAATTTTCCGCCGATCGCCGACAATCCGACGGCGCATCAGCGCAGCGAGTTCATGCTCATGAACGGCGTGATCGAGCATCATTTCGGCGAGCATCTGGTGGCGACAGCCAACGCATTCTTCGTTCGCAACCAAGTCCGCATCAACGAGGTTCCGTTTGCGGGCTTCACGGGCAGCGAAGTCGATCGGATTCCCGACGAGACCCGCGGCGGAGAGCTGAATGCCGTGTACACGTGGGCCAAGGGTTTTCGCACCCTGGCCGGATTCGATTTCAAGGACCGCTGGACGCGCGATTACGGCTCCGACGTATTTCCGCCTTCGACCGTTCCCTCGACCTCGGTCTTCCACGCGCGCCGCCAGGAATATGCCGGTTACCTCGAGCAGGAGGTTTCGCTCTTCGACGGTCATCTGCTGGCGACCGGAGGTTTCCGCGTCGATGGCAACAGCCAGTTCGGCAAAGAGGTCAGCCCGTCGTGGTCGGTCGCGATCCCGATCAAGCAAATCTCGACCACGCTGCGCGGCAGTTATAGCGAGGGCTTTCGCGCGCCCGCGTTCGACGAACTATTCTTTCCGAACTTCGGCAATCCGAAGCTGAAGCCCGAAATCTCGAGCGAGTACGACAGCGGGTTCACCACCAATTTCGGCGAGCTGGCTTCGATCACCGCCACTTATTTCTCGCGCCGAGTGCATGATCTGATCGTGACCGTGCCATGCGCCTTCGGTCCCGGATGCGAATTCGGCTCGATGGAGGGAAACGCGGGACGCGTCGACGTGCAGGGAGTCGAGGTCGCGCCCAGCATCACACCGGCGCCGGGTCTCAGTTTCGGCGGCAGCGTGACGATAATCGACGAGACTCACGTCTCGGTAACTTCAAGCGCACGGCCGCTGCGGGTGCCCAAACATTCCGCGCAGGCTCTGTTGCAATACACCCGCGCAGACGTGTTCAGGGCACACGACAAGATATTCACCAGCCTCGCGTACACCTTCGTCGGCGACCGCGACGACATCACCAGCGAAGGCACGATCGCTAATCACACCGCGTACAGTCGCTTCGACCTGGTCGCGTCGTACGCGCTCGGCGCGCCGTGGCAATGGGTTACCGACGAAGAAGTCTTTACGCGAGTCTCGAATCTTCTCGATCGCCACTACGAAGCAGCCTTCGGCTTTCCCTCGCCGCCGGTAAATTTCGTCGCTGGAGTGAAGGTGGACTTGCAGCCATGACGATGCGTGCGGAGAAAAGAACAAACGGCCACTAAGACACAAAGACACAAAGAAGAGCCTTTCCAAATGAGACGGCCTGCTTCTGTCTTCTTGTCTTTGTGGCCGCCTGGAATTTCTGCGTGACGGAACTATTCGGGGCGCGCGAGTTCGGCCGCGAAGTAGCGGTCGAAGATTTTGCGGATTCGGTCGCGGCGCGCAACGAGCTGCGCCAGCATCCGCTCCGAGCCATGTGCGCCGCGAAATCCCATCCGGCGCGCCAGCGGCAGCAGCGCCGCCGGATCGGTTGGGACCGCCCACGCGGGTTGGTCACTCTCGATCCGAAGCCGGTTTTCGAGACGGGTCAGAAAGGCGAAATCTTCCGTCAGATGAACCGCGTCACCGGGCGCCATCAAGCCGGCATCGGCGAGCGCCGCGATGAGTGCGCGGGTGCTTCTGATCGCGAGCGCCGGATATTGATGCGCATGGCGCAACGACATCATCTGGGCGAGAAACTCGACATCGACCAGCCCGCCGCGTCCGTGCTTGAGGTTGATTCGGGTCTTGTCCTCGGCGCCGATCTCGCGCTGCATCCGCGCGCGCATCGCGGCTATATCGGCGACCTCTTCGCGCGTGATTCGGCTGCTATAGACGAATTCGCGTCGCGCGGCTTCGACTACATCGGCAAGCCCGGCGTCGCCCGCGACTACGCGTCCACGCACGAGGGCCTGGCGTTCCCATACGGCGCTGCTCTGGCGATGGTATTCGCGAAAGCCTTCAATCGAGGTGACCAACGGTCCCTGGTTGCCGGAAGGACGCAGGCGCAGGTCAAGCTTGTAGGCGTAGCCTTCGCGGGTGCGCGATTCGAGCGTCGCGATCAGGCGCTGCGCGATTCGCGAAGCCGCCATCCGCCCGCCGCCGCTTTCATCGCCCGGGTCATCGTACACAAAAATCAGGTCGAGGTCTGAATTGTAGGTCATCTCGCCGGCGCCAAGCCGCCCCATCGCGACGATCACCAGTCTGAGCGCTGCGGGAATCGGATGACGCGCAGACACGTCGGCGCGCGCGATCTCGAGCGCTGCGCCGAGCACCGACTCGGCAAGATTGGTGAGTTCGGTTTCGACCTCAGCGACCTCGAGGTCGCCGGCGAGATCGGCGATTGCGATGCGCAGGAATTCCTGATGGCGGAAGGCGCGGAGCGCGTCGAGCTTGCTCTCAAAGTCGGCGTTGGCCGCAACGATTCCCGAAATCTCCTGGCGCAGATCCGCCAGCTCGCGCCGCCGCCGCGCCAGATCCGATCGCACCAGAGTGTCGAGCATGTCCGGGTGGCGAATGAAAACCGTCGAGAGGTAGCGGCTCGAAGCAAACAGACTGAGCAGCACGCGGCGAGTCGCCGGATGCTGTCCCAGGAGTGCGAGGAACGAGGTTCGCGCGCCGACCGCCGCGATGAAATCGGCAAGGTTCATGATCGCGAGATCCGGATCGGCAAGCTTGCTCATCTCGTCGAGCAGCGTCGGACCGATACTTTCGATCAGCTCACGGCGGCGCGGCGTGACCGATAGATGCCCCGGTCCGCGCGCCAGCAATTCCAGATGGCGCGCACTCGCTTCGGGCTCGGCGTAACCGAGCGCTTCGAGATACGTCGCCGACTGCGCGGGATCGAGCGCCGCGGACCACGCCGCCTCCGCGGCAGCGCTGACTGCGCTCGGCGCGGCGTCATCGCCGCTGGCAAGGGTGTCGCGGAATTGCGCGGCGACCAGCTCGCGGGATCGCGCGAGCCGGAGCAGGAATTTGTCGGCGTCGGCGGAGCTCTTGCCAAAGCCGAGCCGCGCCGCGAGCGCGCGAAGCTCAATCCTCTCGGACGGAAGCGTATGCGTCTGGCGGCCAGCTACGATTTGCAGCTTGTGCTCGATGTCGCGCAGGAACAGGTACGCGTCGGTCAGCTTGCGCGCGCGCTCCGCAGGCAGATAGCCGAACTTCGAAAGCCGCTCGAGCGCGACGGTCGTGTGCGCGGTCCTGATACGCGGGTCGCGTCCGCCGTAAATCAAAGTCAGCGATTGCACCACGAACTCGAGCTCGCGAATTCCGCCGCGGCCGAGCTTGACGTTGCGCTCGACCATCGCGGCCGAGCGCAGCTCCGCCTCGATCTGATGCTTCATCGCGCGCAATTGTCCGAGCGTGTCGAAATCGAGATAGCGGCGATAGATGAAGTTTTCGAGCTCGCCTAAAAGCCGCGCGCCGATTTCTATGTCGCCCGCAACCGCGCGCGCACGCAGCAGTGCCGCGCGCTCCCAGGTCTGGCCGAGGCTCTGATAGAAACCCAGCGCCGCCTCGACCGGTACGACCAGCGAAGAATTGCGTCCGCCGGGGCGCAGGCGCAAATCAACCCGAAACGACCCGCCAGCCAGAATCTCGGTGATCATCTCGCCCATCCGCGTCGCGGCAACTGTCGCCGCCTGCGGGTCGGACGCATCGCTCAAATAGACCAGATCGATATCCGAGCTCAGATTGAGCTCGCGCGCACCAAGCTTTCCGAGGGCGACGACGCAGAATCCTCCGGCCTCGGCGGCGCGCGCACCCATCAGGCGCTGAGCCGCGGCGTATGCCATCCGGATACAATCGTCGGCCAGCTCCGACATCAGGAGGGCGGTGTCCGAAACGGTGACACGGCGCAGAAGATCGGCGATTGCGAGGTCAAGGAAACGACGCCGCTTGATGCGGGCAAGCGCAGTGGCGGCGTCCTGGCGCGTCGCGGCCTCGATCGTATCGGGAACCCTCGAAGCTTTAATCGAATCAGCGGTCGCGACGCGCGCACGGGAAAAAATTTCGAGCCATCCGGGACCCGCGATTCCGAGCTCGGTCGCGACCAGCTCCGAGGATCCCAGGCAAAAGATCAAATCGCCGGCCAGCGCTTCATCGCGCAGCGTCGCCGCGAGCTGGTCCCTCGAATGCTCGGCGAGCTGCAAAAGAAATGCGAGCGCCAGCCGCTCGTCCGGTGCGCGCTCCGCCACCATCGCGGTCGCTCGCACGGCGATACGAGGGTCGCCAAGCCGCCGGGCGAGAGTGTCGCCCAAGCCGGTCAGCTCAGCGCGCAATCGGCGCTTCGGTTTCATCGCATAGAAACGATAACAGACGTGATGAGAGTTTGCGCGGCGCGAGTTTCACTTGGCACGTCGCGGCGCCGCGATGCTAGTTTGATCGCGCCGACCGTCAGGAACGTATCGAGGAGGAATTTGTCGCGATGATCGTTTTATACACCACCGAACGCGACTATCCGTGGGGCACCTTGCGCTCGACACACGCAGCCAAGAGCAAGGTGATTCTCGAGGAGAAGGCGCTCGCGTACCGGATCGAGAATCTCGCCCCGGGAAATCTTTGGAAGAAACCGCCCGAGATGCTCGCGAAGCATCCGCTGGGCAAAGTGCCGTATCTCGAAGACGGCGAACTGGTGATTTTCGACTCGACCGTGATCAACGAGTACCTGGAAGAGCGTTACCCGCCGCCGCGCCTGATGCCTGCCGATCCGATCGCGCGGATGCGCGTGCGCGAGGCCGAAAATTTCGCCGACGAGGCGATTCTGATCGGCAGCCTGCCGCTCATCTGGATGCCGTATTGGAGCGAGCCGACCAAGCGCAATGCCGAGCAGATGGAAAAGGGACGCGAGCTCTTACGCTCGCGCGATCTACGATATATCCAAAAGCTGCTCGAGCGGGCCGGCGCCGGTGGATATATCTGCGGCGAGTTTTCACTGGCCGACGCTCCGATGATGGCGCTGGCGATGGTGCTCGAGGTGGACGCGATGAAGCTCGACGGGTTTCCTCGTGTCGAGCGCTATCTGAACAATCTTCGCGGACGAAAAAGCTACCGCGCAATAAGCGCGCACACCAAGGTCGCGGAGGCGGCCGAGCGCGCAGCGGGATGAGCAGGCGAATCGCTAGCTGACGGTGACGTGGCGTGCGCTGTGCCCGCGCGCTTTGATGTGGCGCGTGCGGCTGCGCTTGTGAGTGCTGTGCGCGGCGGGTACCGCGGTAGAGGCGTCATCATTCGACTCGGTATCAGAATCGGGAATTACAATCTCGGCGCCGAGGCGCAGCTCGCGCGGACTCGAGAGCCCGTTGGCCGCCATCAGGGCGCGCGGCGATACGCCGTACATCTCGCCGATTCTTGACGGAGTATCGCCCTTGCGAATCGTGTAATTGCGAGTCGCGGCAATATAAGCCTTGGCGGTTTCGATTCCCGGGAAGTAGGTATCTTCGTGCCGATGCACCTGCAACGCGGCCAGAAACTCGGCGTAGTAATTCTTCACCGCGAAGCCGAAATGGGGGCCGCTATACTCCGCAATCATCTTCGAATAATCACCGCCTGAAAACTCGGCCGCGCGCGCGGTGCCGCCGGTGCCGTAGTTGTACGCGGTGATCGCCAGCGGCCAGGTTCCCAAGATGTCGTAGTTGTAGCGCAGCAGCTTGGCTGCGGCTTTAGTCGAGCGGATCGGGTTCAGGCGATCGTCGTGATAGCGCGTGATGTGCAGGTATTTCTTGCCGGTCGAGCGAGTGAACTGCCAGATTCCACACGCGCCGGCGCTCGAATGCGCACGCGACTCGAATCCTGACTCGACCTGCGCCAAGGTCACGAGCTCGGGCGGTAATCCCGCCGCGCTGAAGATTCGCTCCATCGTCGGCCGGTAGTGCCTGCTGCGGAGCAAGCCGGCGCGGAATTGCTCCTGCAGTCCCTCTTGCACGCGCAGATTCTGCGCAGCCCGCGCGTACGCGCCGGGACCCGCATCCTTGAAGAGCGCGGCGACGCGGCGTTCCTCTGAAGTTTCCGGCGCGCCACCCGCCGCCAAGTGGGAGAGGATGTCGCCGTATTTTGACTTCAGGTATGCGTTGGCCCAATCAATATCGTCGCGCGTGGGCTGGCCGATGCCGGGCAGATGAAAAACCTGGTAGATGCGCCCAACGTCGTCGCGATCGAGAATAACGAAATCACGCACGGAATACGCGGTGAATACATCGACCCAGAAATTGACGTTGGTTTTGATCGCGGCCGGCTGCGGAAACGGTATCGACGTCTCCGCGGCTGGGATTCCAGGCGTCGCGAGACCGACCGCAATTGCGATCCCGATTGCGCCTGCAACTGCCGCTATCGTGCGGCAAACCCCCGACCTCGCGCGCAACGCGATTCCTCCTGACGCCCGATCGTATCCGACGCCCGACCCCGGTACCGGTTTCTACTAACCGGTATCCTAATATCGATTACAGACACCGGCTCTGATAGTCAACGGAGGCTTCGTGCGTGGCGGAGGTAAATTGTGGCAAGGATGCAACAACACAGGACGATCGGGCACTTCGCGATCCGCGCGGCAGCCGCCTGTGCTGCGCTACTGTTGCTCGCAGCGGCCCTGACCGGATGCGGCGGTGGACACGGCAGCGCCAGAAGTGGGCCATCGCAAAACTCGTTCAAAGTTGCGCTTTTGACGCCCGGGCCGGTCAGCGACGCGGGGTGGAACGCGGCGGCGTTCGACGGCTTGCAGTTGGTGAAGCGGAGGCTCGGCGCCGACACCGCGATGGTGCAAACGCAGTCGCCGGCAGACTTCGAGGACGCTTTCCGGGACTTCGCGCAGCGCGGCTTTACGATCATCTTCGCCCACGGATTCGAGTACACCGACACCGCCCTCAAGGTAGCGAAGCTGTTCCCGAAGACCTGGTTCATCGTAACCTCGGGCAGCGCGGCATCGGCGAATGTGGCCTCGATCACCTTTCGAATCGAGGAAGGCGCGTACGTCGAAGGCGTGATCGCGGGCGGGATGACAAAATCGGGCGTGGTCGGAGCGATCGGCGGAATCAAAATTCCCTCGATCGGCATCACCTTTGACGGCTTTCGCCAGGGCTTCCTGACTACACGCCCTGATGGCCGAGTGCTGGTCAGCTATACCGGCAGCTTCGACGACGTCGGTGCGGCCAAGGAGGCGGCGCTCGCGCAGGTAAGCCAGGGCGCCGATTTTCTGATCCACAATGCGGACGCCGCCGGACTGGGCGTGTTCCAGGCCGCCGTGCAATCGCACATTTATGCGTTCGGGGTTAACCGCGATCAGAATAGCGTCGCGCCCGAGAACGTGCTCGCAAGCGCGCTGACGCATATTCCGAAAGCCTTCCTGCGCGTCGCGACCGAGATTAAACAGGACAAGTTCAAGCCCGGGATGATCGAATATGGAATGAAAGACGGGATGGTGGAAGTGGTCTATAACCCGCGGCTGGAAAATAAAATTCCACCCGCCTTGATGGCAAAAGCCAAGCAGGCGAGCCAGGACATTATCGATGGCAAGATTACAATTCCGGACCGGTAGTCTGCGAAATCGATCGGCGGCTACTTGCCCCAGCTATCCTGACTCCACCGGTCGGTAGTGCCGAAACGATCTTCGCTCGAATCGAGCGCATTCGTTTGCGGGAATTGGTCGGCCGCGCTGAAGCGATCGCTCGATTCGCTATCGAGACTGGAGGTGGAGCTGAAGCGGTCCGTCTCGGGGAAGCTGGATTGATCGGAGAGCTGATTGCCGTCGGGAAACTGAGTCGCGCCGGCCCAAACCGTTTCGGGAATTTGCGAATCCAGCGGTCCCTGACTGCCGGCCTCGGTGCTGGCGCCCGCACTCGCGGTTGCTGCGCCGTATTCGCCCATGGTCTGCGCGATCGCCCCGGTAACCATCGCGGCGACGACAATTGCCGCCACTCCCACCATCGCGATCAACGTGTACAGATGCCGCTTCATCCGGTCGCCTCCTGCGTATCGACGAGTCTTCTTGATGTATCCATAATCCTACAACTTGTTAAATCATCTTGCGCACATCCAATCAACCACTACCCTCGCATCTCCCCGCACTTGAGCGGACTTGGCCGCCGTGGCTAAGCTCTTGCGGGATGCGGCTTGCGAGCGCGTCGCAGCGATGGAATCTGACGAAATCGAAATAGCGCCGCTGACGCGACCGATCCAGGCCCGGGCCGCGCTACCAGGCTCCAAGAGCATCACGAACCGCGCGATGCTGCTGGCGGCGATGGCGAAAGGTCGCTCGGTTATCGATTCGGCGCTGCTGAGCGACGACACGCGCTACATGGCCGAGGCGTTGCGCACGCTCGGCTTCGACGTGGAAATCGAACCCGAGCTTCAGCGCATTACGATCGAAGGCCAGGGCGGAGCGATCGCCTCCAACAGCGCGGACCTGTTCGTCGGCGGCGCAGGCACCGCGATGCGCTTCCTGGTGCCGTTTCTGACTCTGGGACATGGGCGCTACCGGATCGACGGGAATGCGCGAATGCGCCAGCGGCCGATCGCGCCGCTGGGGCAGGCGATGCAGCGGCTGGGAGCAACGATTTATAGCGAGCGCGACAATCGCTGTCCGCCGGTTGTAATCGATGCAACGCGCGGCACTTTCGCGGGAGGCGAGACCTCGATCGATGCGCGCGATTCCTCGCAGTTCGTCTCCGCGATGCTAATGCCTGCGGCGCTGTGGCCGCGCGGGCTTAAGCTTACCGTGAAGGGCGACGCGGCGCGGCCGTTTATCGCGATGACTCTGGCCCTGATGGAATCGTGGGGCGTGCGCAGCTCTTCCCAGGGCGACGCGATCACAATCCCGGGCGGCCAGTCGTATCGTGCGCAGCGATTCGTGGTCGAACCAGACGCGTCTGCCGCAAGCTACTTCGCGGCGGCGGCCGCGCTATGCGGCGGCAGCGTCACGCTCGAGCGGCTTTCGCGCGGCTCGGTGCAGGGCGATATCGCGTTTCTCGGTCTGCTCGAACAGATGGGCGCGCGAGTCGACTGGAGCGCGGACGGAGTCACGGTCACCGGAACGGGAACTCTCACGGGAATAGATGTCGCGATGAACTCGATGCCCGACATGGTGGCGACACTGTCGGCGCTCGCGCCGTTCGCGTCGTCACCCACACGCATCCGCGGGGTCGCATTCATCCGCCATCACGAGAGCGACCGGATTCGCGCACTCGCGACGGAGCTGCGCCGAATCGGCGCCGAGGTCGAGGAATTCGAGGATGGACTCGCGATCACTCCCGCAAAGCTGACGGCCGCATCGATCGAGACCTACGACGACCATCGCATCGCGATGAGCTTCGCGATCGCGGGACTAAAGCTCCCGGGCCTGCGAATCCGCAATCCGGGATGCGTAGCAAAAACCTTCCCCGACTTCTTCGAGCGACTGGAATCGCTACGCGGATAACGGCGCGCGAAGCTTATCTTTGAGTCAAAACCCGGATCCGCGTAAGGATTGCACTATGAAGATCAAAGTCGTCGTCCACAAAGCAGAAGAGGGAGGTTTCTGGGCGGAGGTACCGTCGATTCCCGGTTGTGCGACCCAAGGCGACACCTTTGAAGAATTGCTCAAAAACCTATATGAGGCGGTCGAAGGCTGTCTGGCGGTTGATGTAAGAACGCCCAAAGCCACCAGCAATGACCGGATCGTAGAGATCATTGTTTGAGACAGCTTTCCGGCAAGAAACTCGCGAGGATCGTGGAGCGCCACGGCTGGCGTCTGCTTGAAACTCGGCGACGATCGCAAATGCGTTGCCGACCGCGCGCTGGCACATTCGACAATGGCAGTAATGCGCTCCGACAGGAGCAGCAGTTACCCGATAGCGAATCGCGCCACACAAGCATCCGCCGGTCACTTTTGCTTTGCTTGATTCTGAATTCGCCCTCGCCATGGCCGAATCGTAGGAGTGCGTGCGTGCGGCTCGGGCGGGTTCACGCGTTGCGCGCCGCCAGCAACTTCCCCTTGAGAACTTTCGCAGCGATCTTCGCGACCCGCGGACTCTCGATAGTTTTGTGGCGCGGAAGTTTGTCGCCGGGCTTGTACCACTTGACCTGCGACTCGACTCCCCAGTGCGCCTCGGGAGCGACTCTCCCCGGATCATCAAGGCTGCCGATAGTGACCAGAATGCTCTCAGCGTGTTCGATACTTTCGCACGTCAACGGCGAGCCGCATCGCGCGCAGAATCCCCGATGTGCAATCGGTGAGGACTGGTAGCGCTTGGGCCGGCCACGGGTGAAACGAAAGCTTCCGACCGGAAATCCGGCGAAGGTTCCGAATATATTGCCGACGCTGCGCTGGCACATCCTGCAGTGGCAGTACGCCGCTCCCGCGGGAGTCACGCTCGCCTCGTAGCGCACAGCTCCGCATAGGCATCCGCCGGATACCTTCGCTTTTCTGGATTGATTTTTGCCTTTCGCCATTATCGGAGGATAAGAGTGCGCCGCTTCAATTGAAAGTGCGCGAGTCATTCGAGCTGAAGCGCTCAGAAATCGTGATTCGTCAGCGCACGGTTGAGAGCTCCGCCAGAGGACTAACTTGCCGATCTATCGTGTTGAAATAGCGGGACAAGCGCAGCGCGGTTTCAGCGGTGATCGTGCGCCGACCGTGGACGATCTCGGCAACTCGGGTCACCGGCACGGGGCAGATCCATCGCGAGCCGGTTCTGAGCGCCGATTTTTTGTCCGTCATCCTGAACGAAGGTCGCTCCTTCGGCTCCCCGCTCAGGACAGGCTCCGTGAAGGATGACATCATAGATGCGTTTGCGGGAAAATCGGGTCGTGGGTCAGTTTGAAGTTCGATACTCAGCATCATTGCTGTAAGCGTCCAGAACGGTCGCAATGTCGCGGTTGCCGGTCAATCGGCACACCGGTACATACGGCCCGTGAGAAACTCTAGTCATCTCAATTAGAGGACGGTTGACCCGGTCAAATTGCCAGATGAACGCCAATACTTCGACGAGTTTGCCTACCCGATGGGCCTCGCCGCGTTTGAACACGCGCGTGATTGCTCGCCAAGCGCAAGATAGTCTTGACCTTTCGAGCCAAATCACCAGGGTGGCGCGAGGTAATCGGATATCGAAAGTCGCCAGCGCAAAATTACCATCGCTGATCCACGCATCAACTGCGTGCGCCTTCTTTATCAGGGTTCGGAAAGTGGGTAGGTCCTTCTCTTCCCAATGCGGCTGCCAAATTGCATCTAGACAGATAACAGGCGCGCCTGTACGTTCGCCAAGCTCCCGCGCCAAAGTGGACTTTCCACTGCCAGCGCAGCCTAAGATGACGATTCGCGCCATGATTATTGGCTGCCGGAGAATTTGTGCTAGGTCAAAAGCTCCGATCTTTAAACTGATTCACTACCGACAATAGATACCTTCCATGTTGGGGGCGACGCCCGATCAGTGCCCCGCGCGGACGGAGGCGCCGGATGCGGCGGCGCGAGCGCGGGCTAGCAGCAGGGCGTCTTCAGCGGCGGGATATTCGGCGTCGTAAAAACTCATCGCGGCGATCTTCTGGTCGGCGGCTTGCTCGTCGGCGGCCGCCGCGGCGCGATCGATCGAGGACGGCGTTTCGGCGCCGCTTGCCAGCACTGTCATCGCGCCGTCTTTGACCTCGGCTAGTCCGCCCGAGATCACCCATTCTTCCGTGGCACCGCCTACGCGCTTGATTTCGAGCGCGCCCGGCAGGAGCGAGGTGATGAAGTTGATGTGCTCGGCGAGCACGCCGAACTGACCGAGCGGGCCAGTCGCGGTGACCTCTTCGACGTCGCCTTCGAATACGACGCCGGTGGGTGTCACGAGCTGAAGCGGAAAAGTGGTCGCCATCGGAGATTACCGCCGCAGGGGCCTAGCGCGCCTCGCCGCGCGCGAGGCGCTCGCCTTTTTCGCGCGCCTCTTCTATCGTGCCGACCAGGTAGAAAGCCTGCTCCGGCAGATCGTCGCACTTGCCGTCGAGGATCTCCTTGAAGCCGCGCACTGTCTCTTCGCGCTTAACGTACTTTCCGGGCACGCTGGTGAACTGCTCGGCGACGAACATCGCCTGCGAGAGAAAGCGCTCGACGCGACGTGCACGCGCGACAACCGTTTTGTCGTCGGGCGAGAGCTCTTCCATCCCGAGGATTGCGATGATGTCCTGCAGATCCTTGTAGCGCTGCAAGATTGCCTGCACCCCGCGGGCGACGTCGTAGTGCTCCTGGCCGACGATCTGCGGATCTAGAATTCGCGAAGTCGAGCCCAGCGGATCGACCGCGGGGAAAATCCCTTTTTCGAAAATCTTGCGGTCCAGCGCCGTGACCGCATCCAGATGCGAGAACGTGGTGGCGGGCGCCGGATCGGTGTAGTCGTCGGCGGGAACGTAGATCGCCTGCACCGACGTGATCGAGCCTTTCTTGGTCGTGGTGATGCGTTCTTCGAGCTCGCCCATGTCGGTGCCCAAAGTGGGCTGATAGCCGACCGCGCTGGGCATGCGGCCGAGCAGCGCCGAGACTTCGGAATTCGCCTGCACGAAGCGGAAGATGTTGTCGATAAAAAAGATGACGTCCTTGCCTTCCTCGTCGCGGAAATATTCGGCGACGGTGACTCCGGTCAGCGCCACGCGGGCGCGCGCCCCGGGCGACTCGTTCATCTGGCCATAGACCAGCGCGGTCTTCGCGAGCACGCCCGATTCCTTGAGCTCGCCGTACAGGTCGTTGCCTTCGCGCGAGCGTTCGCCGACACCGGCGAAGACCGATACGCCGCCGTGCTGCTTGGCGACGTTGTTGATGAGCTCGAGGATGGTGACGGTTTTGCCGACACCGGCGCCGCCGAACAATCCGATTTTTCCGCCGCGCGAGTACGGGCAGATCAGATCGATTACCTTGATCCCGGTCTCGAGAATCTCGACCTCGGTGCCCTGATCGGCGAACGGCGGCGCATCGCGATGTATCGGCATCGTCTTGAGGCCCTTTATCGGACCCGCCTCGTCGATCGAATCGCCGATCACGTTCATCAGGCGACCGAGTGTTCCGGGACCGACCGGAATCGAAATCGGGCTCCCGGTATTCTTCACGTCCATCCCGCGCACCAGGCCGTCGGTCGAGTCCATCGCGATACAGCGCACAGTGTTCTCGCCCAGATGCAGTGAGATTTCGAGCACCAGATTTTCGGGCTTGTCGCTGATCGAGGGATTGGTCACGCGCAGCGCGGTGAAGATTTCCGGCAGCGCGCCGGCGGGAAACTGAACGTCAACGACGTTGCCTAGGATCTGGCTGATATGGCCGTTTGCGGTGTCACTCATGGTTGATGGTTTCCCCGTGAATTCTGATTCGTGCTAGCCGCGCAGCGCTTCCGCGCCGCCGACGATATCCATCAGCTCGCGCGTGATTTGCGCCTGCCGCGCGCGGTTCATCTCGAGCGTGTATGCGCCGATCATCTCGATCGCGTTGTTGGTCGCGCTGTCCATCGCAGTCATCCGCGCCCCCTGCTCCGACGCCTCGGCCTGCAACAGCGCGTTGAACACGGCGGCTTCCAGATAGCTGCGCAGCACGACCGGAACCAGTTCCGCGCGGCTCGGCTCGACCAGATAATCGATCGGCTGCGCGTTAGGATCTTTATTCTCGGGCTTCGCGACCGGAAGCAAACGCTCATACACCGGACGCAGCGCGATCGCGGATTTGAACTGGGTATAGACGATCGAAGCTTCGGTGATCGCTCCCGACTGGTAGTCCGAAAGCATCCGCGCGGCGATTTTCCGCGCAAGGCCGATAGTCGCGAGCTTGGGCAGATTGTCCTGGCTCTGCGCGCTCATCGGCGCCTTGGTGCGGCGGAAATGATCTACAGCTTTTTTGCCGACGGCGAAGTAACCGGCCGCGAGTCCTTCGCGTTCGGCGACGCGTAGCGATTCTTCAGCCGCGCGCAGCAGATTGGTGTTGTATCCGCCGCAGAGCCCGCGGTCCGACGCGATCACGACGATCAGCGCGGCCTTCCGCGCGCCCTCGCGCGGCGCGATATTGATCCCCTCTGATGTGAGCAGCGAATCTGCCACGCGCGCCAGCGTCTGGCTGTAAGGCCGCGCCGCGGTGAGCGCGTCCTGCGCCCGGCGCAAGCGTGATGCGGCGACGAGTTTCATCGCGCGTGTGATCTGCTGGGTGGTTTTGACCGAGGCGATCCGCCGCCTGATTGCCTTTAGCGAGGCCATCGTTTATGCGTCCGCGCGCACCGCCTATGCGGCCGTCGTGGAGTCCTTGGCGTGCTCGGCAATGAATGCTTTCTGGTATTCGTTTAGGCCCGCCTTGAGCTTGGCGCGCAGCGCGTCGCTGATCTCTTTCTTCTCGCGGATCTCGGTCAGCAAATCTGCGTGGCGCGAATCGAAGGCCGCGTAGAGCCCCTGCTCGAAAGCGCGAATCTGCGAAATTTCGATCGGGTCGAGATAGCCTTCGTTCGCGGCGAACACAATCAGGACTTCCTTGTCCACGGTCAACGGGTCGTACTGGTTCTGCTTGAGCATCTCGGTCAACCGCGCGCCGCGATTCAGCAGGCGCTGCGAAGCGGGGTCGAGGTCCGAGCCGAACTGCGCAAATGCCGCCATCTCACGATACTGTGCAAGGTCGAGCTTGAGTGTGCCTCCCACCTGCTTCATCGCCTTGATTGCGGCGGAGAACATAACCCGCGAAACCGACACTCCGACGTTCACCGCCGGCCGCACGTTCGAGTTGAACAGATCCTTGTCCAGCACGATCTGCCCGTCGGTGATCGAGATGACGTTGGTTGGGATATAGGCCGAGACGTCGCCTTCCTGGGTTTCGATAATCGGCAGCGCGGTGAGCGAGCCGCCGCCGTTTTCCTTGCTCATCTTGGCGGCGCGTTCGAGTAGCCGCGAATGGAGATAGAACACGTCGCCGGGGTACGCCTCGCGTCCGGGAGGACGGCGCAGTAACAGCGAGAGCTGGCGATAGGCCTGCGCGTGCTTGCTCAGATCGTCGTACACCAGCAGCGCATGGCGTCCGTTGTCGCGGAAGAACTCGCCCATCGTGCATCCCGTGTAAGGCGCGATAAATTGCAGCGGAGCGGCCTCAGACGCCGTCGCCGCGACGATCGTGGTGTATTCGAGCGCGCCGTGGCTCGCGAGCGTCTCGACCAGTTGCGCGACGGTCGAGCGCTTCTGCCCGATCGCAACATAGATGCACTGGACGCCTTGTCCGCGCTGATTGATGATCGTGTCGATGGCGATTGCAGTCTTGCCGCTCTGGCGGTCGCCGATAATCAGTTCGCGCTGTCCGCGGCCGATGCAGAGCATCGAGTCGATCGCCTTGATTCCGGTCTGCATCGGCTCTTTGACCGGCGCGCGCGCGATGATTCCGGGCGCCTTGATCTCGATTCGCCGCGTCTCGGAAGACTTGATCGGCCCCTTGTCGTCGATCGGCTGGCCGAGCGCGTTGACCACGCGCCCCAGCAGCGCGTCGCCCACGGGCACTTCGGCAATTCGGCCCGTGCGCTTGACCTCGTCGCCCTCGCGAATCTCCTGCGGATCGCCGAACAACGCCGCGCTGACATTGTCCTCTTCGAGGTTGAGGACGATCCCATAGATCTGATGCGGGAATTCGAGCAGCTCGCCCGAGGCCGCGTTGTCGAGTCCATAGATCCGCGCGATACCGTCGCCGCAGGAAAGCACGCGGCCGGTTTCGCGAACCGAAATCTGGCCCTCGAAGCCTTTGATCTCGTTCTTCAGAATCTCGCTGATTTCCGATGGTCGAATGTCCGCCATAGATAACTTTTCCGCTCAAACTTGACCGGCCAGCCGCTGCTGCGCGAGCGCGAGCCGCGTCGCAAGGCTGCCGTCGTAGATTTTTCCGCCGAGTTCGGCCACCACTCCGCCGAGCAAATCCTTATCGACCTTGACGGTCGGAATTATTTTTTTCCCCGCGATTCCTTCGAGTCCCGCAACCACCCGCGCGATTTCCGCGTCGCCGGGCGCGACCGCAAACGTCAGCGTCGCGCGCGCGCGCGCGAGCATCTCGTCGAGCTGATCGCGATACGCCTGCGCGATCGCGGCGATCTCATCGATTCGGCGATGACGCGCGATCACCACCGCGAACGAGCGCAGCGGAAAACTCAAGTTCAGCGTCTCCGCGATTTTCGCCATCGCCTCCCGCCGCGCCGTCTCGCTGATTTCCGGCGAAGTCAGCCGCGCGATCAGCTCCGGCGATTCGACGATCGCGGCCAGCCGGTCGAGCTCGGCGCCCCAATTCTCCGCCTGCCCGCGTTCGGCAATTTCGAGCAGTGCGCGCGCATAACGTTTGGCGACGCGAGAGCCTTTCATCGCCGCCCCTCTTGTCCGAGCTTGTCCATGAAGCCTTCGATCAGGCGACCCTGGTCGTCGCCGCTGAAGTTGCGCGCAATCGATTCGCGCGCATGCGTGGCCGCAGCCGCAGCCAGCCGCTCGCGCACCCGGCGCTGAGCAGCTTCGGTCATCGCGCCCGCGCTTATCTCACTGTCGTGCTTCAGGCGTTCGGTATGCGCCTTGGCGAGTTCGCGGATCCGCGCAAGCTGATAATTGGTCTGGGCGTCGAACTCGGCCTTGATTCGCGCGAGCTCCGACTCGAGCGCCGCCTTGCGGGCCTCGGCCGCGCGGGCGAGCGCATCGGCCTCGGCGAGTGCGCTTTCGGCCTTTCCAAGGGTTGCGCGAATCGACGCAGCGCGATCGGTGAAGAAGCTGCGCGCCAATGGAATCGCGTAGTAGATGAGGATAATCACAAACGCGGCGAAGTTCGCCGTGAAGAACCCTAGCGTCAGCCATGATCCCGTAGGCTCGGCGCCCGACTCTGCCGCACGCGCGATCCCGGGCATCAGCGCGCCGGCGGCGAGCATCCATATGGCGATCTTATAAAGCGGTCGCTTCATTTCAATTGTTAGAACTCGATGCACCGTCAACCGGACGGCCCAAAATACGCACCGCCAACTCCGCGCCCAGGTTATGGCTCATCGCTTCGAGTTGATCTTCCGATTCCTTGAGTTCGCGCTCGAGCCTGGTCCGCGCCGCTTCCATCGCCGCATGCGCTTCGGCTTTTGCCGCATCCAGCAGTTGCGCGGCCTCGGTCTCCGCGGTGCGGCGATGCGACTCGCGCATCGCGATCGCCTCACGGCGGATCTCCGCGATGCGTTTTTCGCGCTCGTCGTCGTCGGTGCGCGCCTCTCTTAGGAGTTGTTCGGTGCGATCGCTCAAGCCTTGAAACCGCTCTTCCCTCTGCGCCAAAAGATTCAGGAATGGGCGGAAAAACAGCCGGCTGAATATAAACCAGAAAACCAGAAACGAAACAATCAGGACAAAGAACGTCCCCCAGTTCGGTGGGATATGCATTTTACGGCGTCTCCCCAGCGGGGCTTCTAAATAGCGATGACATAGGAGATGACAGGGACGGGCGCTTGCGGCCGGCCGCGAAAATCAGGCCTGCTTCTGCCCTCCGGCGGCGGCCTGCAGCGGCCGCTCCTCCTTGGGAAAAACAGTGACCTTGCGATCCTCGCGCACGCCCTCGGGCTGCATCGAGCAGTGCCCCTCGAACTGCGCGCCTTCATGAACGACCAGAACGGGAGCGCTCAGATTTCCGATCACCTTGGCCGACGGACGAATCTCGATCCGCTGGGTCGCGATAATATCGCCGCTGACCTTGCCGCCTACCACGACCGACGCAGCGCGAATCTGCGCCGTGACCGTCGCACTCTCGCCGATCGCGATACTCTCTTTGGCGTTAATCTCGCCATCGACCTCGCCGTCGATTCGCGCCGGACCGTCGAACGAGAGCTTGCCGCTGACCTTCGAGCCACGATCTAGGTAGGCTCGTCCTTCCGCCTGCGCCGCGGGACGTGCTTGCGGACCCGGCGCGGGAGTGGGAGAGGATTGCGCGAGGACCGGGGCCGGCGGCATCGGCGATGGCGACGCGGACGGCGTCGTTACGGATCCGGGCTTCGTAGTGGTCTTTTCGGGCTCTTTGTTGAATAGCGCCATCGCGAACCGCTCCCCGGCGAGGGACAGCCCTCGCCTACAGAAAATATGAGCTTCCGGATGGCTAATATCCAATGTAAATGAGGGTGTCAAATTACCGCCGCATCGCCAACCAGCACCGTTTTCATCCGCGCGCGCGTCGCGCGCTCTCGCGCGCCCGGCAAGGGCCCGAAATACCAGCAAAATCAATCAAAAACGCGCCTATACAAAGACGCGGAGACACAAAGAAAAAACAACCGGGTCTTTCCTACTGGAAAGGCCCGCTTCTGCTTCGTGTCTTAGTGTCTTAGTGGCCGCCCGTTCTTCCCTGGTGTCTTGGTGTTTCTCTGCCGGCTTGATTTGGTGTTTTCCGGTCCCAGGAGTTGCTGTCTACGTCGCACCTTTTTTTGTGTTCGATTAGCCTCGCCATGGTCACGGCTGTAGTTTGGGCGATAACTTCGCAAGCATCCGCGCCGATGTGGGAGATTCCCGCGCCCAACTCGCGCAGGTGGCTTCCCGATCAAAGGAGACTCGAACCATGGCGACGATACCGGACAAGTTCCACGACCTTATCCACGTCAAAAAGACTTTCGCTCATCTGGCCACGGTGATGAAGGACGGCTCTCCGCAGGTGACACCGGTATGGTTCGACGAGACTGGCGGAAAGATTCGGATCAACACCGCCCGCGGCCGCGTGAAGGATCGCAACCTCAAGCCCGGCGTGCGCGTCGCGCTGTCGATCCTCGACCCCGACGATCCGTATCGCTACGTGCAGATTCGCGGAACCGTCGTAAGCGAGACCGAAGAGGGCGCGGCAGCCCATATCGATTCGCTGGCGAAGAAGTACCTCGATCGCGACAAGTATCCGTTTCACGATCCCGCGCACGCGCGTGTGATCTACGAGATCGAGCCGACCTCGTTCCAAAGCAACCGCTAGGTGAATGGCGCTGCGACGAAGCTAGATTCGTCCTGGCGGGGTGCGCTCGATCGTCTCGCCGCAAGTCGAACCGCATTGCGGGCACAAGTATTCGTACTTGTCGCCTTCCGGCAGGACCAGCAGCAGGCGCTTGCGCACCGGTACCGCCCGCTTGCACTTTGGGCACGCAAGCAGGGACGCCTCCATCCGCTCGAACGACGGCCGCCGCTGCTCCATCGTGAGGTAGACCCTCCTGATACAAAAATAATTTGCCGCGCCCGATCCGCGCAACCCTCCGGCGTTGTCTCGCCGCACCCTCGCGGCCTAAGATTTGTCGGCATCACGATGGAACCGAATCCTCAACCGACGCGGCAGCCGAAGGTCTATCTCGAAACCTACGGATGTCAGATGAACGTTGCCGACTCGCAGACGGTCAGCGCGATCATGCGCCGCGCGGGGTATGCCAACGCCGAGCGGCCCGAAGACGCCGACGTGATCCTGCTCAACACCTGCGCGATTCGCGAGCACGCGGAGGAACGCGTGCTCGGACGTCTGGGCGCTCTGGCGCGCCTCAAGCGCGCGCGCCCCGAGCTCAAGCTCGGGCTGCTCGGATGCATGGCGCAGCACAATCGCGCCGCGATTTCCGAAAAGGCCGCATACCTTGATTTGATCGCGGGGCCCGACAGCTATCGTCGATTACCCGAGCTCCTCGCGCGCGCGGGCCTCGATCCGGCGGTCGCGGTCGATGTCCGCCTGGATCGCGCCGAGACCTACGCCGACATCAGTCCCGTGCACGACGGCGGTGTGCGCGCCTACGTCACGATCATGCGCGGATGCGACAAATTCTGCGCGTTCTGCGTGGTGCCCTACGTGCGCGGGCGCGAGCGCTCGATTGCTCCTGCCGACCTGATGCGCGAGATTCGCGGCCTCGCCGAACGGGGAGTGCGGGAGATCGTGATGCTCGGACAGACGGTTAATGCGTACCGCTCCGGCGATACCGACTTCGCGGCACTGCTCCGGATGGCGGCGCGAATCGACGGAATCGAGCGAATCCGCTTCACTTCGCCGCATCCAAGCGACATGAGCGATGCGGCGATCGAAGCAATCGCGACCGAACCGAAGGTTATGCCGCATCTGCACCTGCCGGTGCAGTCGGGCTCGGACCGCATCCTCGCCGCGATGGATCGTAGTTACACAGTAGAAGAATACCTGGCGCTGGTAGCAAAGGTCCGCGCAGCGGTCCCGGGAATCGCACTCACCACCGACGTAATAGTAGGTTTTCACGGCGAAGAGGAAAGCGATTTCGACGCGACCCTAACACTGATACGGATGGTAAGCTACGATCAGGCATTCTCATTCAAATACTCAGTCCGCGAGAACACACGAGCCTATCGCCTCGGCGACACAGTAAGCGAAGAAGAAAAAGGCCGCCGCATCAACGCAGTAATAGCACTCCAGGAAACGATCTCGCTAGAGCGCAACCGCGCAACGGTCGGCAGCACCTACCCAGTCCTGATAGAAGGCCCCGCCCGCCGCGGCATAGGCCTGCTAGCCGGCAAGACCCCCCAATTTAAAACCGCGATTTTCCCCAGTGCAGACTCAGTCGCCATCGGCCAGACCGCCTCAGTACGAATCGACTCCGCCAACGGCCACACGCTAACAGGTGCGGTGGTCGGCTAGTAGCGATGCTTCTACAGTACAGCCGCCACTAAGACACAAAAACCCTGTCCGTTAACATCGATCCCTGCTTTGTGTCTTCGTGTCTGGGCGGCCAATTGGATTAGTTACCGCCCGGTGATGGTAAGGTTGAGGCTGGCTGCTCGGAATGAGTCGCGAGGATTCCGTTTGGATCGAATTTAAGCGTTAGTTTGTTCTGTACTTGAGGTGCCGTTTGGGGCGAATGAGTATTCACGGCGAGGGGCTGCGGATTCAGCATATAGACTACAGTCCTGCTGCCGTCAGCGTCGCCGTAATCCTGGTAGGGTTCGCCCATCCCGGCGATCACCTGCTCGTAAGTAGTCGCACCGTCTTGCAGAGTGGCTGCTTGCGAGGCAGGATTCTCTTTCGCTACGCCACCGCATCCGGCGCAGATCGCGATCATCGCTGCGAGGATCGAGATTGAAACCTTCCTTCTGGATATAGCACTGGCTATCGCTCTGACCATCGCAGTTTCCCCGCCAATCAGCGTACGTAAACCGGATTTGACATAATCCACAAATGCCCTCGACGCCACGCTTCGACCCGATATGCTCCCGCGGCTTTGGGCGCGAATTCCAAATCCATCGTCTCGTCGGCGGATGCGACCTGGACGCCGTCTTTGAGTATCACGATCCGATTGGCATTGGCTGGAAGCTCGGCCTTTAGCGTGAGACCGGTTTCCAGATGCACTTCGTCACCCATCATCGTCTTAATGTCGCCGGTTTGCGCAAAAAACGCGAACTCGCCGACGTAGCCGAGAATATCGAAGCTCACGTATGCGTGCCCGCGATGCATTGCGTCCATCAGTGCGTCCACATTTCGCTCGGGCGCGAGCAGATGGGTCGTGTAGAAGAGGAACAATTGCTCGAAAGTGCCGACCTTTGATCCCATCACGGAAAGTTTGTCCGGCGCGCCCATTCCGGCGACCAGCGTGACGCGCGCGCCCGCCGTCATCGTGTCGTACAGCGCAAGATTAGCGTCCGGGCGCGGTGCCAGGCTGAGCAGAAAGCGATCGGTTTGAGAAAACATCGCGCGCCAGTAGAGTACGGTCGGACTCGCCGACGCGAATACATAGTTCTGATTATATACTTCCATCGCGTCGGCCAGTGCGTAGTCACTTGATGACTTGAATGCCCCAGAATCAGCCGCGATCGCCAGCGCGCCCTGATCGTGGATCGCGCCGATCAGCTCGGCCGCAGGCCGCGACGCGTCTATAGGCTGGCGTAGATTCACTCCGATGATTTCGCCGCCATCCACCGTGAAGTTCGCGCCCGGGATAAACAAAATCTGATTGGTGAAACCGCCGATTCCATAGTCGCTTGCGCCGGGGCCGGCGGGATCTCCAATTGTCACGAAGTCGATTTGCGCATTGCGCGCCAGATCGGCGATCGCCGATTCGTCGAGCCCCGCCGTCTTCATCCGGCAATCGACGACGCCGCGATAATCGCGGAACTGCGGGAACTCAAGCGCCGGCGCGACCAGGCGAGTCGGCGGCAACTGAGTAGTCGGCAAAGGCGCCGAGCATCCCGCTATCGCCAGAATCGCGACAACGCCAATCCCGATGCGCACGAGCCGGTGCGCGAGAATACTCACAGGGCAGATACTCACAGGATTGAGCGCCCCTGCGCGCCATCGACTGGTATATTCGCGCCCGTTATCCAGCTCGCGCGCGGCGACGCCAGCATCGCGACTGCGTATGCGACCTCGGCGGCGCTGCCCAGGCGTCCGGCCGGCATCTCGCGCGCGAGGAAATCCTTCTCGAACGCGGGGTTTTCCTTGAAACGCCGCTCCCAGTTTCCGCCCGGCACGAGGATCGAACCGGGTGCTATCGTGTTGACGCGAATCTTTTTCGGCGCGAGCTCGCGAGCGAGCAGCTTGGTGAACGAATGCAGTGCAGCCTTCGACGCGTTATAGGTCAGCGGGCCGCCGGACTCACGTCCGTAGATTGATCCTATGTTGATAATCGATCCGCCATCCTGCTTTTCCATGTGCGGCGCGACCATCCGGGCAAGCCGCACCGGAGCGAACAGGTTCAGATCGAACTGCTCCTGCCATGCCGATTCCGGCAGCTCGGCGAGCGCGCCCGGCCGCGCAGCGCCGGCATTGTTCACCAGCACGTCGATTCGGCCGCATTCGCGCACGACTGCGGCGACCCATTTTTCCATCTCCGTAGCGACGGTGACGTCACCCGCAAAGCCCGCGGCCGCTTTGGCTCCGGCGCGCTTGCCGATCTCACCGGCCGCGGCCGACGCCTCCCTCACCGCGTTTGCGTCGCGCGCGCAGATACTGACGCTCATACCCTCGGCGGCCAGCGCCTCGGCCATCGCGCGGCCCAGTCCGCGGCTGCCGCCGGTGACCATCGCGACTTTTCCCGTAAGTTCCAAATCCATCGTAAGACTCCTGGCGACCCGGCCGCGCGCGGCGCGAGTGCCACTAATGGTTACCAGGTTCGGCGGTCGCGCCGCGGCTATGCCCGGCACGGCGCCGCCAGACCGACGGTGAGACGCCCACCATTTTCTTGAAAGCCCGGCTAAAAGCCGCCTCAGATCCGTAGCCGATTTCAGAGGCAACGGTTGCGATATTCGCGCGTCCACCGCTCAGAAGGCCCGACGCGATCTGCATCCGCCATTTGGCGAGATAGTGCATCGGCGGCATGCCAACCAGGCCGGCGAAACGCTCCGCCAGCACTGAGCGTGACAATCCCACTTTTCTGGCAAGTTCCTCGATCTCCCAGTTATGCGCTGGGGCTCCGTGTATCAGCGATAATGCCTTGCCGACGAACGGGTCGCGCAGACCGGCCAGCCACCCCGCCCGTTCTGGCGGCAGGCCTGCCAGATGCCGACGAACCACCTCGATGAACATTAGCTCGCTCAATCTAGCCAGTACGCTTTCGCCGCCGGCGCGCTTATCCGCCGATTCGATCATTGCCAGACGGACGAACTGGCCAAGCCAGGATTCATCGCCGCCGTTCAGATTTCCGGTCCTGATTACCGGCGGCAGGTTGTCGAGAAGCGGATTGAACGGCCGGGCATCGCACGCGAGGAAGCCGCAGATAAGCTTGGCCGAGGTGGGTCCGTCGCCACCATAATTGACTAAGAACGGTAATTGGCCGCCAGTAGCAGCCTCGATGGCTTCCGGCGCGATGGGATCAGCTCGCATGCCGGGACTGCTCGAAATGACGTGCGGATCGCCTTTCGTAAAGACGATGATTTCACCCGCTTCGACCGCGATCGGGTCTTCGCCGACAATATTGGCAAAGCAACTTCCTTCGGTGATCACGTGATACGCAATCAAATGCCCGGCACCCGGCAGGATCTTCGAAAGGATCATCTCCCGGGATGGCTGCTCGGCGACCCACGGCGCCCTGGCCACAACCTCAAAGAACGTCGCGCCAGTAAGCCGAACCGTTCTCAGGACATCAGATAGCGCGTCAGCCGCCATTCGGTATCGCCTGCCGAGCTGGCATGTGAGGAGGACGTCCCCTCAAGAGACCTGCGGATGTCCGACGCCAAATCAAGCATAGCGGAGACGCAGTCATTCTTCTTCACCGCGACAAAGCCTAGGATACGGAGCTATCTCACCGCAACGTCGCGATCCGAATCAGAAAGGGTCAGAAGGACGAACAGAACAATGAGCGTTCAAGCAGTCACCCTTAACACCATTGATCTCGCCGCGATCAAAAGCCAGCAGCAGGTCGCTTGGGGCTCCGGCGATTACACCATCTAACTAAAATCAGTTGATCGCGAGCATCCACGGCCGGGTACTCTGTAGCGATGCCATAACCTCCGGCCGCATCCGCGATCAGATCCGAACTATTTGACATAGCACTACCCGATCAGTAGGAAAATGCCCCAGTCGGTAAAAGGGAGGTTCAAGATGCAGATTCGCGGGACACTGGTATCTCGAAAAATCCCGGCGGCGCTGGGAGTCCTTCTTGCTCTGGCGATCACCGGCACTGCTCTAGCCGGCTCGCGGTCGGAACCGATCCCGCATTGGGCGCAAATCGTTCACGAGCAAGCGCTCAGGGTGCATGACACCGGGAAGACGAGCGGGCCGCCCGGAGTATTTCCAATGGTATTCCGCAACAGCTTTCATAGCCGGGATTCGACCGGCGTGGTCGAGACGCTCAACCTGGGCCCGACCACGACCACGAAAAAGAATCCATTTTTTCAGAGTATCGGCGACAATGGACGCGCGTGCGCAACCTGCCACGAGGCGCGAAGCGGATGGGGCGTCAGCGCCAAGTCGATTCAAGAACGCTTCAAAAAAAGCGGCGGCAACGATCCGATCTTTCGCGTGGTTGACGGCGCCACCTGCGATACCGATGACGTCGGCACCCTTGCCGCGCGCCGAACCGCTTATAGCCTGCTCCTGTCGCAGGGCGTGATTCGGATTTCTCTGCCGCTGCCGGACACGCAACTCGGTTCCAATCCGCCGGTACCGCCCGACTTCCAAATCACCTCGGTCGCCGACCCCTACGGATGCACTGACTTGTCGGCCTCACCGCCGATGGTGTCGGTGTACCGGCGACCGCTGCCGGCAGCCAACTTACGCTTCCTGACCGAATGCCCCCAGAACGACCCGGGATGCGCTCCGCTATCGGTCATGTGGGACGGCAGAGAGCCGAGCCTCGCGAGCCAGGCGATAGACGCAACTCTGGGCCACGCGCAGGCGGAAAATCCTCCGACCGATGCGCAAGTCACGCAGATCGTCAATTTTGAATCGCGGATTTACGACGCGCAGGCATTCGATTCCTCGGCCGGGCGCCTTAATGCAGAGGGTGCAGCCGGCGGACCGGCTACGCTTGCGCAGCAGAATTTCTTCATCGGCATCAACGACGCGCTCAGCCCCGGCTTCGACGACGAGGTCTTCTCGTTATACAGCGCATGGGCCAATCTGCCCGGTCACGGCTCGATTGTTCGGGCGCGCGAGTCGATTGAGCGCGGCGAGACGATTTTCAACACCCGCCAGTTTACGATCATCGGGGTCAATGGACTCAACGAGTTCTCTTCCGACCCGGCCGGTACCAGCCCGGTCACTGGAACTTGCACGACCTGCCACGATTCACCCGGGGTCGGAAATCACTCGGTGAAGCTCGCGCTCGATATCGGCGTCGCCGACGCAGATCCTCCAGCGCTGAATGTATCCAGACTTCCGGTTTTCACGGTGCAATGCACCACTGGTCCGCTGATGGGCCAGACTTTCACCGTGACTGATCTGGGGCGGGCGATGATCAGCGGGAAATGCGCCGACGTCGGCAAGGTCAAAGGACCTATCCTGCATGCACTCGCGGCGCGCGCGCCGTATTTCCACAACGGATCGGCGGCGTCGCTATCGGATGTGGTCAGCTTTTACGATCAGCGCTTTAACATCGGCCTGAGCGATCAGGACAAGGCGGATTTAATAGCATTTCTGCAGGCACTCTGAGCACGTTCGTTCGCAAGATCAGCCTGACTCGCTCCAGATGTGCCTGTCACCACGGGAGCTTGAGTGCGCTGCTCTTCGTCAACTTTAATCGCGCGTCGCTGGCGCGCCGCGCTGAGTAAGCCACCTTACCGCGTGCCGGTGGAACCTCCCTCGAAGGGTGAGGGATGGATCAGACAGGAGGGCAAGGGATTCTACTCGATTATGTTTTTTTCGATCGTTTCTACGGTAACGCCGGAGGAGCGCAGCCATACTATCGCGCGCTCGATTTGGTCGCGGGTGCCTTCAAATTCGAGAGCTACCAGTCCCATCTCTTCGGATACGCTGGCGCCACGGATGTTGAATACCAGGTCGAACTTCTTTACCAGGTGGTAAAGGATCGGCTCCTTGATCAGCGAGCGCGGGTAGCTCAAGTAGTAGCGTTCGTGGACGCGTTCCATTTTAGCGATCACCTGCGGAGCGCTTGCGATGCCACTCCTGCCATCCGATCCATAAGTTGGTCGATAGATACTTGTCGCCGAAGTCGGGAAAGATCGTGACCACGCACCCCTCTCGGATCGATTGCGCGACCTTGATCGCCGCGATCATCGCCGCGCCCGACGATTGCCCGACCAGGATGCCCTCGTCGTGGCCGAGCGCATACACCATGTCGTAGGATTCTTCGGTGCCGACCGCGATTTTCGAGTCGAGCTCGGACTCATGGTAGATCCCCGGGACGATCGACGAGGCCATGTGCTTTAGGCCCTCGAGCCCGTGCATCGCATCGTCCGGCTCGACACCGATCACCTGCACGCGCGGGTTTACCGACTTTAAGTAGCGGCCTGTTCCCATCAGCGTGCCGCCGGTGCCCATCGCGGCCACGAAGTGTGAGACCTTGCCTGCAGTCTGATGCCAGATTTCGGGGCCGGTGGTTTCGAAATGGGCCAGAGGATTGGCTTCGTTGTTGTATTGATCGGGCTTGAAGTACTTGCCGGGATTCTGCTCGATCAGACTGCGGCACAGCATGATCGCGCCGTCGGACGATTCCATCGGATCGGAAAAAATGATCTTCGCGCCGTATGCCTCGATAATCTTGACGCGCTCGCGGCTCACGTTTTCCGCCATCACCAGCTCGACCGGATAACCAACCACCGCACCGACCATCGCCAGCGCGATTCCGGTGTTGCCGGAGGTCGAGTCGATGATGGTCTTGCCCGGACGCAGGCTGCCGTCTGCGAGGCCGACCTCGATCATCTTGCGCGCGGCGCGATCTTTCACCGAGCCGCCGGGGTTGAAGCCTTCGAGCTTGGCGAAAATCCGCACTCCAGGCGCGAGCATCCCGCGCACCGGCCGAATCAGCTCGAGCATCGGCGTGTTGCCGATGAGCTCGAGCACGCTTTTCGCGCGCGCGGCCGGAACCGCCTCGTGTTCGAGGTCGCGCGGGACGTTAGCGTCCGCCAGCGATCGCCGGGACGATTGAAATGTCGTCGCCATCCTTGACCTTGGAATTCAGTGAATCGAGAAAGCGGATGTCGTCGCCGTTCAGATAGATATTGACGAAGCGGCGAATCTCGCCCTTGTCGTCGAGCAGACGCTCGCGCATCCCCGGATGACGCCGCTCGAGATCTTCGAGCACCAGGCGGATCGATGCGCCGTCGGCGGGAACTTCGTCGACACCTGCGGTGAAACGGCGAAGCGGGGTTGGGACTCTGACCTTTACTGGCATGTGCTGCTCTTTACCTCCCTACTAGGATCTTGATGCTTATGCCGGGCGTGCGCGGCAGACAACCGGGCGCGCGATTCGGCGTCGATCATGCGGCGCTATTCGCGGCGCGTTTGCCGCCTGCGAGGCGCTCAAACAACGCGTCGAACTCACCGAGCCGCGCGTCGATCACCATCGGCTTTTCGATCGAGCCGGCCACTGCTTCGAGGGTCTTGTAGCCGTTGCCGGTAATCGAAACGACTGTAGTCTCGTCAGGCTTGATCCGGCCCTGGCGCGCGAGCTTGATTGCGACGGCGAGCGTGGTGCCGCCGGCAGGCTCGGCGAAAATACCCTCGGTGCGTGCGAGCAGTTTGATCGCGTCGATAATCTCAGGGTCGGTCGCAGATTCGCCCCATCCCCCGGATTCGCGCACGGCGCGCAGGACGTAAAAACCGTCGGCAGGATTTCCGATCGCGATCGATTTGGCGATGGTGTCGGGCTTCACCGGCGTGATCAGGTCGGTGCCCTTGTGCAGCGCGTGAATTACCGGCGCGGAGCCGGTGGCTTGCGCGGAAAAAATCTTGAACACGTCGCTCTTGATGAGCCCGACTTCCTTGAGCTCCTTAAACGCCTTGGCGACTTTCGGCAGGATGGTGCCCCCGGCGGTCGGAACCACGATATTGTCGGGCAGCTTCCATCCGAGCTGCTCGGCGATCTCGAAGCCAAAGGTCTTGGCGCCCTCGGTGTAGTAGGGGCGCAGATTGATATTGACGAAGGCCCATCCGTACTTGTCGGCGATCTCGCTGCACAGCCGGTTCACGTCGTCGTAGTTGCCGCGGATCGTAATTACCTGCGCGCCGTAGATCGTCGAGCCGACAATTTTTCCTGCCTCGACGTTCTCGGGCATGAAGATGTAGCACTTGAGTCCCGCGCGCGCCGCATGCGCAGCGACCGCGGTTGCGAGGTTGCCGGTCGAAGCGCACGAGACCGTGGTGAAGCCGAACTCGATCGCCTTGGTGATCGCAACCGAGACCACGCGGTCCTTATACGACAGCGTCGGATGATTTACGGTGTCGTCCTTGACGTAGAGGTGATGCAGCCCGAGCTCGGCGCCGAGGCGTTTGCAATCCACCAGCGGGGTGAAGCCGGAATGCGGTCCGATGACGGGCTCGCTATCTACCGGCAGCAGCTCGCGGTAGCGCCACAGGTTATGCGGCCGCGACTCGATTTTCGCGCGCGAGATCGAGGCGCGAATTTTCGCGTAGTCGTAGGTGACTTCGAGCGGGCCGAAACAGGTCTCGCACACGTGCAGCGGCGCGATCGGATATTCCTGTCCGCACTCCTTGCATTTCAAATTGTTGATGAAGCTCATGGTTCCCCTCATTGATGAGCGGTCTCGGCAGCGCCTGATTTCGCGCGCCGCGACGCACCGCATCCGCATCCTTCGCGCGCGGAAACGGCGGTCAGCCGAAAGCGCGCAGCAATTGCCGCGTCGTAGGTAAGAATCCGTCCGGCAAGCGACGGAGTTGCGCCGCGTAAGTACGCGAGCGCTTCGGCCGCCTGAATTTCCGCGATCGCGGCGGCCACAGGGCCGATAATTCCCGCGTCGCGGCACGATGCGATCTCGCCCGGCTCCGGCGGCCCTTCGAACAGGCATCGCAGACACGCCGAGCGTCCGGGCAACACGGTCATCGCCTGGCCCGTCATTCCGAGCACGCCGCCATAGACGAATGGGCGATCCGCGGCGCACGCGATATCGTTAATCAGAAACTTCACCGACGGATCGTCGGTCGCGTCGATTATGAAATCGTGCGCGGCGGCGAAGGCAGCGCCGTTATTCGCGTCGAAGGCGATCGCACGCGGGTCGATTTCCATGTGCGGGAATGCGATACCCAATCGGCGCGCCGCGGCCTCGACCTTGGGCACGCCGATATCTTCCATCCGATAGATCACCTGGCGCGCGAGATTCGAGAGATCGACCGGATCGGGATCTAGGATCGTGATTCGCGCGGTCCCAGCGCGTGCGAGCGCCCACGCGGCTGGTGCGCCCAGTCCGCCGGCTCCGATTATCAATATGCGTCGATCAGGCAACGTCGTCTTTCCCGTGCCACGGCTTACCAGCGATAGCGAAAGACCGACGATGGAGGGGTTAAAACAAAAACCCTCTTCCTGCGATAAGGACGAGGGTTCGACAACTCTCGCCTTATCTTTCAAGATTCTTCATATGAAGGATCTTGCAGGAGTTAGCACCAACTCCGTGAGGAGCCGGTTGCTGCGGCATCGTCGGGCCAGTCCCTCCGCCGCTCTCGATAAGGCCGTCAATGGCTCGATCAGAATTATACGACGACGGGAGTGGTGTCAATTCCCCGACCACGCGGTCAGGCAGGAATCGGCTCGAGAATCGGGGTGGATTAGCGCTTTGGCTTCAAGTAGGCCGAAATAAGCTGTCGAACAATTCTTCTAATTTTCGGATTGAAATACGGCACATGAATCTTGTAGCCTGCGCCAGCGGTGAATAATCATAGTCGTTCCATGGGGTTTGGGGGCGAACGACGGGTTTGTCACACGCGCCCGTCACCTAGGAGCAGAGCCAAATGTTGTCGCGCCTTTTGGGTCTTTCGATCCGAGTAGCGTTCGTGGTCGCAGTGGCGGCCTCCATCACAGCCTGCGACCCGTGCGGGAGTTGCAAGTCGAAAAAGGGGATACCGACGCCGACGGCGACGCCCACGCCGGCGCCCAATGCCTGCCTGCCGTCCAGCTCGATCGGAGTGTTGGTTCAGGGCACGGATGTCACCGCCTACGTTCCAGAAGGAAACTGGGGCGGCGGTACGGCTGCGGTCGCGGTCGTGCCGATCGAAACCAGCGCCGGCATTGTTGCCGCCGGTACAGTTGCCGCTGCGGCGCCGACCACGATTACGACCGCCAACGTCCCGAACTCCTGCTCTTCCAACCCCACCAGCGGAGAAACGGTGTGCGTCGCCAACAACACCGACGTTTACCTGATCAACGGCACCACGTTGACCAGCACTTTGACCAGTGGTGCGACCAGCACGGAAGACTTCTCCGGCGGCAGTTGCGAAAACTGCGGCGTGGTGGTCGATTCGTCAACCAACAAGGCGCTGGTCACCGTCGGCTTGGAAACGGGCGGCCCCGGCGGCTACCAATTCCTCGACCTTGGCGCCACCCCGCCCGCGTTTGAGGACCCCATTAGCGCAGGAGCGGAAACCTCGGAAGACGTTTCGATCGATCCCGTTCGCCATTTGGTGTTGTCGCCCAACGAACAATCGATTTACCAGATTGTCAATACCAGCACCTCGACGCCGGCGATCTTCAATAACGATCTCAGCGCCAGCAGCCAGGCCGGAGTGTATGACTCGGCCGCCGAGGATTGCACCACCGGCATCGCCCTGGCCACAAGCGAGGGCACCGGCAATCTCTTCCTTGCCGATTTGACGCAAGCCACCTTCACCCCGGGAACGCCGGGCACTTGGACCGATACCGGCAGCCAGCTTCAGAACTTCCCCGAATTCGACGGGTTCTCGGCCGGCACCAATGGCATCGCTATCGCTCCCGGAACCCATATCGGCGTCGTCACCGGTGAATTCGGCGGCGATCTGGAAGGTGTCATTGAACTGCCATCCACTTCGGGGAGTGGGATCCCCGCGGTTGTCGACTACGTGGCGTTTACAATGCCGGCCGAACCGAACGAAGCCCCATTCGACTTGGGCTTCGATCCACACACAGTCACCGCTTATGTCAGTCCCAACAATCACAAGGCGTACGCCGTGATGGGCGACAGCACCAACACTTTCCTTGGCATCGTCGATCTCCAGGGACTGCTGAGCGCGCCGCGAACAGGCCATACGGTGAACAGCCCGCTTCCGACCGGGCTGGTGACGTACATTGCGCAGTAACTTCCCCTGAACGAAAGCGTGGAAAAAAAGCGCCGGCCCTTCCACAGGGCCGGCGCTTTCACGTTTTGGGATGCGGCCTTTCCCGAACAGGTTGCTATGCGAGCAGCAGTTCCGCGATCTGGATTCCGTTGAGCGCCGCACCCTTGCGCAGTTGATCGCCGGTCACCCAGAAGTTCAGCGCGTTCGCGACCCCCAGGTCCTCGCGGATCCGGCCGACCAGGCAATCGTCCTGGCCCTCGGCCATAATCGGCATCGGGTACCGGTTGTGCGCGGGGTCATCCACCACCCGCAGTCCCGGAAAACGCTCGAAGGAGGCGCGGGCCTGGGCGGCGGTGACCTTCACTTCGGTCTCCGCGTTGACCGCGATCGAATGCGCGGTGAAGACGGGAACCCGCACCGTGGTCGGTGAGATCGCGAGTTCCGGCAGCGCGAGAATCTTGCGGATCTCGCCGACGAGCTTCATTTCCTCGCCGGTGTAGCCGCCCTCGCCGAATTTATCGATATGCGGAATCACATTGAACGCGATCTGATACTGGAAGTGGCGCGGCTCGACTTTCTCTCCGCGCGCCCAGGCGAGAGTCTCCTCGCGCAGCGCGGCCACACCCGCCACCCCCGCGCCCGAGACTGCCTGAAAGCTGGTCGCGACTACGCGGCGCAAGCGTCCCGCATCGTGCAGGGGCTTTAGCGGCATCACGGTGACGATCGTGGTGCAGTTCGGGCAGGCGAGAATTCCGCGATGCGCTTTCGCCGCGCCGGCGTTTATCTCGGGCACGATCAGCGGGACCTCGGGGTTCATCCGGAACGCGCTCGACTTGTCAACCACGGTCGCGCCGGCTTTCACCGCGAGCGGAGCGAACTCGCGCGATTGCGCGGCGCCAGCCGAGAACAGGACGATATCGATATCCTTGAAAGAACTCGCCGCGAGCAGCTCGACGGAGATGTCGTCGTCGCCGAAGCGGACGGTCTTGCCGACGGATCGGGCCGATGCGAATGCGCGTAGATCGCGCACGGGAAAGTTGCGCTCCTTCAGAAGCCTGAGCGTAGTCTGGCCGACCGCACCGGTCGCTCCGACCACCGCAATTCGTTGTCCGCTGGCCATGTGCTCCACTCTGCCGGATACGCGGCGCGAAGTGCGCCGGCTATTTTCGCGCGAGCACTGCCTGGTACTGCGCCGGTCCCGGAATTGTCGTGAGTTTGACCTCGCGGAACCCGGCGAGCTCGAGCATTTTCCGGTATTCAGAAAGCGTATAGGTGTCGCCGTCGCGGGTCCAGATGAGCATCGTGAGCGCGAACGCGAGCGCAAAACGCTCTTTCTCGCGCGCCTCATCGGGCACCATATCGACGATCACGAGCGCACCGCCCGGCGCCGCCGCGGCATACAGACGGCGCGAGAGTTCGAGATTCTTCTCCAGCGAAAAGTGATGATAAATATTCGGCGCGAGAATCAGGTCGTAGCCGGAGCCGAGGTCGCCCGAGAAAATATCGCCCGCGCGGAACTCGACGCGATCGGCGACGCCCGCCTGCTGCGCATTGGCCTGCGCGTGTTTCAGCACTCCCGGCCAATCGAC
This sequence comes from Binataceae bacterium (SeqCode), assembly GCA_049795175.1. GTDB lineage: Bacteria > Desulfobacterota > Binatia > Binatales > Binataceae > JBARDN01. The sequence continues at coordinate 46,227 of JBARDN010000198.1, forward strand.
GCTGACAAGGCGCGCGCCGGGAAACCGCTGGAGCGCGCCGAATCCGTAGAAACCCGATCCGCATGCGATGTCGAGAATTTTCTTCGGCGCACCGCCGAGGAACATCGACGCCGCAGTCTCTGCAATCGCCGGTCCCGCCAGTTGCGCCATCATCCGCGATCCGCGCGCGAAATCCTGCCAGAAAGGATTGTCCTCTGCTTCCGCTGAGCGGTTTTCAAGCAGCGTATGCCCCGCCTTGACCACCTCCGTCAGGCGCGCGAGTTCGTTCCAGATAAGCGGATTCGCCGTGATCGCCGTCATCCCGCCGGCGTATGCGGGTGAGCCTTTTACGAATAGTGCCTGCGCGCCCGGGGAATTGGCGTAGCGCCCGTCCGATTTGAGCAGCGCACCGAACGCGACCAGCGCGTCGCACAGGATTCGGGTCGAGCGCACCGGTATCTTCTTGGCGGCCGCGATTTTTTCCGGCGTGTCGTCGCCGTGTGCGATATGCGTGAAGATCTCGAGATCGATTCCGGTCTTGAGCGCAGCGGTGCTCGCCGCCCCCTGCATTATCGCGATCAGACTCTGCGGTGAACCGGGAGCGCCATAATCATCAGCCATAATTTGAAATCCTTTTCCGCATCGGTATTTTCGCGGATCGCCGCGAGCCGCGGCATCTGGCGAGTTATAGCGCGTGCGCGCAGTTGAGTCAGGTATGTTCGAGGATCCAGCGCTCGACGATCTCGTAAACTTTGTCGCCGTGCGCGCTGAAACCATGATCGCCGCCCGCGATCAGCTCGAGCCGCTTGGGCTCGCCCGCGCGCTCGAACAGCGCCTCCGACGATTGCTGCGGCAGGATCGGGTCGGCGGTTCCATGGACCAGCAGCAGCGGGCGCGGCGCAAGCTCGCCAACCATATGCGCGCCCCCAAGCTGACTCGAAATAGCGACCACTGTCGTAACCGCGGGAGCGAGCGTTCCCGCATTGATCGCGACCGCGCCGCCGAAGGAATGGCCGACCGTCGCGACGCGCTGATACTCGACCCCGCGCAGAAACGTCAGCGCCGCCATCGCGTCCACCAGGCATTCGGCGAACTCTCCCGGCGCGCGGTAATCCAGCCGCGCGACTGCGATTCCCAGCTTCGGCAGCGCAAGGCCGAGCCGCGCATATAGATGAGCAGGACCGTCGAGCCCGCCCATCGCGCCGCTTACGCACAACACCGCGCGCCGCGGCTCGGCGGCGGCGTGCAGAAGCATCGGGATACCGCCGCGAGTGGTGCGGATGACCAGACGGCGCGCGCCGGCGATCTCGTCGCCCGGCTCGACCCCGGTGATGCGCAGATTTATGTCATCGCTCACGAGTCGAAATCCGGGCTCATGAATCAGCCTCCTGAGCGATTGGGAGTGTGGCCGAGGCCCGCGTCGCCGCCCTCACCGAGCATGCGCATCGCATAGCGAATCATCATCGTGAGCCGCTCGATGCGTTCGAGGATTTCGCGATGCTGCTCGCGCGGCGTCTCGGGCAGCATCTGCGCGGTGTCGGCAAGGCTCTGCTCGAGCACCGCGACAGCGCGCTCAAGGCTCTCGCGCTGCGGCGCTCGTGCGCTGCGGTTGCGGCGCCGCTCAGCCGCAATTTCCGCCAGATTGATAATCTCCGCCATGGAAGTATTCGCCTAACTGCCGTGATTATCGTCCATCGGGAATTATTCGTACAGCCACGGACCCGTGCGATCGCGCGCGCCTATTTGTCGAGCTCCCATTCGACCAGTTGCAGGCGGTCGTTGCCGAAGAACATCACGCCGTCGACGAAAATCGTCGGGGAGCCGAAGCCACCGCGCGCAATCAACTCGTCGGTGTTGGCGCGCAGCTTGTCTTTGTACGCCGGCGCGGCGATCTTATCGAAATATTCTTTTTCGTCGAGTCCGACTTCGCGCACGATTGCGCGCAGCACTTCGTCCTGGCTGATATCGCGATTGTCGCCCCAATAATTCTCGAACACGCGGCGCGAATACGGCGCGATCTTTCCATGCTCGAGCGCCACGAATGCCCCGCGCATCGCCTTCACCGAATTCACCGGGAATACGGTTGGATTTCCAATCTTCAGCCCGTAGAAATGCGCCCAGTCCTGCATATCCTTGACGTAGTAGCGGGCCTTGGGTTTGACCGGATTGGTTCGCGTCTCATAGACCGACGGATTCACGGTGTTAAAAACCCCGCCAACCAGAAACGGACGCCAGACGAGATCCGCCGAATGCCGCGCGGCGACAGCTTCGATCTTGCTTGAGGCGAGATAAGTCCATGGGCTGGAACAGTCGTAGAAAAATTCGAGCTTCTTCGGCATCGCAGACCTCCTCGGACTTCGTTCGGACTTCCGTGCGGTGCGGCGACAATAGAGTATTTCGGCGCAGAACTTCCAGCACGCCGCGCGCCGCTACTGTGCCGCGACTGTGGTCGCGCCGTCCACCTCGACCAGGTCGACCGTAATCTGTCCGATAAAGGCCGCCGCCTGCATCCTGAGCGGCAGACGGCGACGGTCGGCGCTGACCCAGATGGTGCTGGTGGTGGCCTGATGCTTGTAATTGCCGTTGCTCAGATAAACCACGCCCGGCGTGATCTTGATTGCAGGCAATACGCCGAGCGGCGTGCGAATAAGCTCGCGATCGTCAACGTGAAAGCTGAAGACATAGCGGGTGGTGCCGCTGAAGACGTCGTATTCGTAGTTTGCGCCCGGTTCGAGGCTCTGCGTCAGCGCCATCATCGCCCCAGAGATGGGACCCCAGGGATCGCTCGAGATGAATTGCCGGAACACGGCTCCGCGCGGATTCTTTTTTTCGGCGGTGACGAGACTTTTGGGACGATCGAAATTGATCCAGTATTCGTCGAAGCGCTTATTCTCGGATTGGCGCTGATAGACACCGGCGGTGGCCAAGGATCCGACTGTGAAGCGTTCGGCCATATAATCGCGCATCTTGAAAAGAACATCGGCAATCGGTGTGGTCTCGATCCATGCCTCGGCCTTCCACTGTGATGGATCCTTCTTGTTGTGATGCAGCTCGAAGCGCGCGCGCGCCGCGGGAATTCCGATCCACGAAGCCTGGTAGACCAGCTTTTCGCCGTCGTGGAACGGCATCGGTCCTGCGCTATACGCGGGAACTTTGATACCCGCAGGCAGCGCTTCGGGCGTGGGCGAGACAGAGGGCCGCGGATGCCGGCGAGGATGCGCCGGGTCGCGCGGCGCGCTTTCCGCGCCCAACAGCGTCAGCGCGCAAAACGCTATCGCAAGCAAAGCCGCGCCACGCCTGCACAATCCACGCCACGTCGATGAACCTCGACCTACGCTCCCGCCGCGACCACTGCTTGCTTTCCCCAACATGATACTTGATAATTTTGACCTATTCGGGAGGATCGTGAAATGTGGAAGAGCCGATTTATCTTCGCGGCCGCCATCCTCTTGGCCGCAGTCGCGCTTCCCCATATCGCCAGTGCGCAAGATCAATACGGCGGCGAGGGATTGGGCAGCGCTACCAGCAGCAATGCGATGATGCATCAGGGCGTCACCAAGGCCGGCGTTGACGACATCGCAAATCGTGCGCAGAAGGAATCTGCGTTCAAAATCATCAAGGACGTGAAGCTCGGCCTGAAGGATGCCGACCCCAACGTCCGCGTGAGCGAGCTCAACAAACTGCGCAATCTCGACGATCCTGATGTCAACCGCATCCTGATCGAACGCATGAGCGACCCGGACATCCGGGTGAAAATGAAAGCGATCGACATTCTTGGCGCGCGCGAGGCCAACGACTCGGTCGAGCCGATGGCGCAATTACTGTTCCTGCGTCAGACCGAACCTGCGGTCAAGCTGCACGCGGTCGCGGCGCTCGGCAGAATCGGCGACGCGAAGGGTGCCTTGCCGGTGATGCAGTATATGCAGGAGGAGACCGATGATCGCGCGCGCGGCACCGCGGTTTTCGCGCTCGGCGAAATCGGCAACGACAAGGCAACCCCAACGCTGATCAAGGCGGCGGACGAGGACAAGAGTCCGATGGTGCGGCGGCTGGCGAAGGAAGCGCTCGAGAAGATCGACGGCGAGCTCCCGACCCAGCACAGCACCCAGGTGGCCTCGGGCAAGACCGACAGCGAATCAACCCCGACCGATCAGAAGCTGGCCAAGCTGCGCGACTACGATCAGAAGCTCCAGGCTGAGGAGCGATAACGACCGCCAGCGGGAGAAATAGTTGATCGGATGACGGGCCGCGGGCAAAAACCGGCGGTCCGCTTTTTTTTAATCAAAAACGAAAGAAAGGATTAGACGATGCTGTACAAAGGCGGATGCCACTGCGGGCAGGTAAAGTTCGAGGTCGAGGGCGCGCTTGCGCAAGTCTATGACTGCGATTGTTCGATCTGCTCGAAGTCGGCTTTTCTGCACTGGCGAATCGAGCCCGAGCAACTGAAGCTCCTCACGCCGTGGGAGAATCTGGCGAACTATAAATGGGGCACCGGCCGCGCGAGCCATTACTTCTGCACGCATTGCGGAGTCGCCGTGCTGCGTCATCCGCGCGGAGCGCCGGAGAAGTTTTCGGTCAACGCGCGATGTATCGACGGATTCGAGCTTGCGGCGGTCAGCATCGAACATCTCGACGGTAAAAGTCTTTCGCTCGAGGTCAAGTAGCGGGAGTTTGTGCGATGCGGCTGCTCTACATCGATATCGACACGCTGCGCGCGGATCACCTCGGATGCTACGGCTACGCGCGCCGGACCAGCCCGAATATCGACACCCTCGCGCGTGAAGGAATCCGCTTCGATTCGGTTTATGCCTCCGACACTCCATGCCTGCCGTCGCGCACCGCGCTGATCACCGGCAGGTTTGGAATCCATAACGGCGTGGTCTCGCATGGCGGGACCGGCGCCGACCTTTTCGTCGAAGGCACGCGCCGCGGCTTTCAATCGCGCACCGCATACACCAGTTGGGCGCGCCGGATGCGCAGCGTCGGGATGCATACCGCGACCATCAGCACCTTCGCTGAGCGCCATTCCGCGTACCACTGGGACGCGGGCTTCAACGAGGTTATCAACCTCGGCACGATGGGTCTCGAGACCGCCAATATGGTCGCGCCGCTCGCGCTCGATTGGCTTGGCCGCAACGGCGCGCGCGACAACTGGTTTTTGCACGTGCATCTGTGGGACCCGCACACTCCGTATAGAACGCCGGCCGATTACGGCGATCCGTTCAGGCACGACCCAGTGCCCGGTTGGATCACCGAGGAGATTCGCGAGCGCCACTGGCGCAGGCCCGGGCCGCATTCCGCGCAGGAGATGCTCGGTTTCAAGCCCGCGGAAAATTCCGCCGCCGCACGAACTCCGCGCCAGCCGCAGCAAGCGGCCTCGATGGTTGATGTGCGCGCGATGTTCGACGGCTACGACACCGGAATCCAGTTCGCTGACGAACATATCGGCCGCCTGATGAATCGGCTCGCCGAGCTTCACGTGCTCGACGATACCGCCGTCATGATCTCCGGCGATCATGGCGAGACGCTCGGCGAACTGGGTATCTACTGCGACCATCACACCGCCGACGAATGCGTGTCGCATCTGCCGATGGTGCTCAAGTGGCCGGGGCTCGGCGCCGGTCGCGTCGAGTCCGGGATGCACTATCAAATCGATATCGCGGCGACCATTTTGCAGCTACTCGGCGCGCGCGTGCCTGCCGATTCGGACGGCGCGGGGTTTGCCGCCGAGCTTCGCGCAAGCGCGCCGTCGGGACGCGACTACCTGGTGCTCTCGCACGGCGCATGGACGGCGCAGCGCGCGGTCCGCTTCGGCGATCATATCGCGATTCGCACCTACCATGACGGCTACCACGGATTCCCCGCACTGATGATATTCGATCTGAAACGCGACCCGCACGAGACCCACGATCTCGCGCCGGAGCATCCGGAGCTCGCGGCGCAAGCGATGACCAAGCTGGAACAGTGGCACGCAAAACAGATGGCACGTTCATGGAACGGGATCGATCCGATATGGACGCTGCTGCACGAAGGCGGACCGTGGCACATCCGCGGCCATCTGCGCGAGTACCTCGAGCGTCTGCGCGAAACCGGCCGCGCCGAATGGGCCGGCCGCCTCGCCGCGGAGCATGATGGCGAGTAGCGCTGTAACTCGCCGGTAAGCTTCCTTGTTTATGCAATGCCTTTCTTGCCGGATCGTCAGCCGTCAGGTGCGCTTCGCCCGTTGACTCTCATTGCCGCGGGACCTAATCTCGGTAGGCTGAATTGCGGACGTTAAGGAGAACTATGGAAATTCGAGTTGAAGGCTCCCTCGATCAGGCGATGCGCGTGCTTAAGCGCAAACTGGCCAAGGAGGGGGTGTTCAAGGAAATGAAGAAGCGTGCGTTCTATGAGAAGCCCAGCGTCCGCCGCAAACGCAAGCGCTCGGAAGCCCAGCGCCGACGCCGCAAAGAACAGCGCCGTCGCCGCGCCTCTGCCCTCTAGTTTTCCCCGCGAAATTTTCCGCGATCGTCAAAATGGGCGCCGGCCTCGGGCTCAAGAAGCTGACCGCGCAGATGACGCCCGATCAAGCTGCCACCCGCACCGCCTTCGAGCATCTGGGCTTCCAGATGGAAGCGGTGTTGACCGATTGGGTCGAGGATCGTAAAGGCCATCCCCGCGATCTCCTGATAATGACCCATGACGTAACCGGCTTCTCCGACCGTATCGTCGCGTAATTTCTGGTCCGGCGCCTGCGCCGCTGAACCGGCCAAGCGGACTTGACCTGAATATACCTAAATAGGAATAATCAAGACGTGGCGGCTCCGCTCAGACGCAAGCCCTTGGACTTCATCGGAAGTTCGAGAGACGACCTGCGGGCCTTCCCCAAAGAAGTCAGAACCGTAATGGGCGTCGCGCTGAACTCGGCGCAACTCGGCGGAAAACATCCGGCCGCTCGACCGATGAAAGGGTTCCACGGTGCCGGAGTTTTGGAGATTATTGAGGATTTTGACGGCGACACATATCGGGCGATCTATACGGTGAAGTTTGAGGATGTCGTTTACATGCTGCACGCATTCCAGAAGAAGTCGGAAGAAAGGGATCGAAACACCGAAGAGCGCTTTCGATCTAGTGAAAGCGCGCTACAAATTCGCCGAGCGGATTTATAACGCACTCCAAGCAGCGAATCTTCAGTCCTGAGCGATCAATATCTATCGACTACACGGAGACTCTCATCATGATTCACGTGACCAAAGGCAGCGGTAATGTGTTCCGAGACCTCGGTCTGGCCGATGCGGATCTTCTGCAGGCCAAGGCCGATCTCATGCATCAGATCTCGGTGCTGATCGAGAAACGCGCCCTGACTCAAATGCAGGCGGCCACTGCGCTGAGAGTTACGCAGCCCAAAATCTCCGCGCTGCTCAACGGTCGATTGGAGGGATTCTCGATGGACCGGCTCGTGCGTTTCCTGAATGCGCTGGACCAGGATGTGAAGATCAGCGTGCATCCTAAAGCAAGAGCCCACCCTGTCGTCAAAGTCGCCTGAAGACTCCGGCCCCGGACTAATCTCTACACGATCCTTTTCTGGCCGTGCTTGAAGCCGCCCTGCTCGCCGAGTGCGTCGTTCGGACGCTCGCGCGGGGGCTTTTCGCGATTGTCTCGCTCGCGACGGCGGCCGCGCCCAGGTCCCGGAGCCGGTCCTGGTCCGTCGCCGCCGCGACCCTGCCGCGGCGCACCGACCGGTACGATCTCGATCGCGCGCAAAAACCCGTCGCCCGACGAGCGCGTCGTCAGCATCGGATCTTCCTTCAGCGCCAGATGGATCACGCGCCGGTCGCGCGGCGGCATCGGCTCGAGCATCACGCTTTCGTGCTCGCGCTTGGCGCGCTCCCCCATCGACAGCGCCATGCGATGCAGTTGCTGGCGCCGGCGCGCGCGATACGCCTCGGTCTCGAGCATGATCGGCGCCGCGTCGCGGATTCGCCGTGCGACAATTCGGTTGACCACGTATTCCAGCGCGTCGAGCGTCTGTCCATGGCGGCCAATCAGAATTCCCGAGCCGTCGGCCTTGATTTCGAGCTCGAGCGAGTCGGGATCGGTATCTACCACGCGCGTGATCTCCCCCTTCTCGCCCATCAGCTCAAGGATTCGCGCGAGGATCTCAGTCGCCTCGGCGGCCTGCTGCTCGAGGTTGGCGCTGCGCCGCGGAGCGTCGGGATTCTCGTCGCCGTCCCCGTGCTCGTGCTCGCGCTCATCGCGCGGTTCCCGCGGCGGTCGCGGGGGCTGCGGCGCCGCCTGCGATCGCGGCGGCGGC
>JBARDN010000199.1:0-15484 GCA_049795175.1 Binataceae bacterium (SeqCode)
CGATCTGGATTGCCGACTATGTCCTGATGGGTTACGGCACCGGCGCGATTATGGCCGCGCCGGGCGAGGATCAGCGTGACTTCGAGTTTGCGGTGAAATACGGCCTCGAGATTCCGCGCGTCACCGCGCCTGCCGACGGCTCGGCGCCGCCGAAAGATCGCGCGTTCACGGAGCACGGCGTCGCGGTCAACTCCGGCTTCCTTGATGGCAAGACGACCGCCGACGCGATTCGCGCGGTGTGCGATTTCGCCGAACGCGGCCGAATCGGCAAACCTACTGTCAGCTACAGGATGCGCGACTGGCTGATCTCGCGGCAGCGATACTGGGGATGCCCGATTCCGATCGTCTATTGCAAGACGGAATGCGGAATCGTTCCGGTGCCCGAGGATCAATTGCCGGTGCTGCTGCCGGCGATGAAAGATTATCAGCCGTCGGGAACCGGACGCTCGCCGCTGGCCAACGTGCCGTCGTTCGTCAACACGACTTGTCCGCGATGCGGCGGACCGGCAGAGCGCGAGACCGACACGCTCGACGGCTTCGCGTGCTCGTCGTGGTATTTTCTGCGCTTCGCTTCGCCGCACGAGGATCGCGCGCCATTTGATCACGCTGCAGTTGACTACTGGCTGCCGGTAGATCTCTACGTCGGCGGCGCCGAGCATGCCGTGATGCATCTACTCTACGCGCGGATGTGGACCAAGGTGATGTTCGACGCAGAGCTGATCTCGTTCCAGGAACCTTTTCCGAAGCTGCGCAATCAGGGCGTGGTGTGGGCGGCCGACGGCCAGCGGATGTCCAAGTCCAAGGGCAACGTCGTCACGCCCGACGCGATGATCGAAAAGTACGGCGCCGACGCGCTCCGGCTGTGGGAGCTGTTCATGGGGCCGTTCGACGAGGACACCAAGTGGAATGAAAGCGGCGTGGCCGGCACCGAGCGCTTTCTCATCCGCGTATGGTCGTGGGTGCGGCGCTATGTTGAGGCCGGATGTCCGCAGGGCGCGCCGTCGGACGAGACGATTCATCGCGCGCACAAGACGCTTGGAATCGTGACGGAACATCTGGAGCAGATGCGCTTCAACACCGCGCTCGCGGCGCTGATGGAGCATCTCAACTATGTGACCAAGCTCGAACCTGCGCAGATGAATCGATTCATCGTCGAGTCGTTCGTGCTGATGCTCGCGCCGATGACGCCGTACGTCGGCGAAGAGCTATGGCGCGCACTCGGTCATCAGGATTCGGTGCATCGCGAAAACTGGCCGGTGTTCGACCCTGCGCTCACGCGCGAGGAGACGGTGACAGTAGTGGTGCAGGTCAACGGCAAGATGCGCGAGCGGTTGCAAGTCGCGGCGGGAGCGGGAGAAGCCGAGGTGAAGGCGCTCGCGCTGCAAAGCGAAGCAGTGACAAAGCATCTCGGCGGCAAGCCTCCGCGCAAGTTCATCTTCATCAAGGACAAGATGCTAAGCATCGTCGCGTGAGGACCCTCGCCGTTCATTGTGGTCTGTCGCGCGCAGCGACGGCGGGCGGGACGCCGGCCCTACTGGCGAGACGATCGATCGGGGCCCTGCCCTGCTACCCAGCCTGCGCGGCCTGGTAGCTCGATTCGTATGATCTCGCAGATCGGTAGCTCGGCGCGATTGATCCGCGACGCGACCTCGCGCATCGCGACGAACTTCGCGCCGCGCTCCTTGAGCGCGCGCAGCATCACGCGAAAGCTTTCGAGATGCGCCATCCCCTCCGTCTCGGCGTGAACTGTATGCACGTTCAGCGCGTCGGACGCGAACTGCTCGAGGTAGTAGCGCATCACCGCCGCGTCGTCAGAAAGCTCGGCGCGGCCCATCACTTCGTCGAGGGTCGGTAGCGTAGTCGGAATCTCCGGCGTCGCGAGAATCTTGTCGCCGATCGCGCATCGGAACGGATAGCGCCCGCGCGTGTCGCTGCGATACTCGAGGTTCTCTGCCTCGAGCGCGAGTGATGCGGCGTCGTTGGTGCGCCATCCGGGCGCGGCGAATGCTCTGGCGGGCTCGCCCATGATCGCGCGGAACGCCTCGAACGCGTCGTGCAATTCCGCGCGCACTCCGCTGTCGCCGATCGCGTCGATCTGGTCCTGCCATCGCACATGGTCGTAGCCGTGCACGCCGACCTCGAAGCCGCGCGCGCGGAGATCGCGCATCACGGCAGGATACGCGAGCGCGATCGGCCGCGCGGGCAGAATTGTCCCGGAAAGAACCGTTCGCAGCCCGTACATCGAGACCGCCCTGGTCCGGAACATCTTCTTAAGGAAGCCGCGATTCTTGAGCACGCGCACGATCGCGCGTCCGGAGTTGTCGGGTCCCATCGAGATAAAAAAACTCGCCGCAATTCCTTCGCGCTCGAGCATCGCCGCCATCCGCGGCACGCCCTGCCCCAATCCCTGATGCGTATCGACATCGATCTTGAGCGCCACTTCCATCGCGCAATTCGAATCCGCGATCGCGCGCGGCTCAGCCGCGCAGCTCGCTGCGAAACCAGTCCATCGAAAGCTTCACGCCTTCGCGCAGCGAGATTTTCGGCGTCACGCCGAGCAGCGATTTCATCTTCGAGTTATCCGGCACCCGGCGCTGTATATCCTCGTAGCTATTGCCGTAAATTTCTTCCTTGCTCACGTGCTTGAGCTTCGACTTGGTCTCACCGAACAACTCGATCATCAGCTTGGCGAATTCGATCACGCTGGTTTCGACATCGACGCCGATATTGATCGCCTGCCCGTTCGCTTCCGGCTTGGTGCCCGCGGCGACGGTCGCCTCGACCGCGTCGGTCACGTAAGTGAAGCATCGCGTCTGCGCGCCGTCGCCGATCACCGTCAAGTCCGCGCCACGCAAAAGCTGTCCCATGAAAATCGTGAACAGCCTGCCCACATCGACCTTGTCCAGCCGCGGCCCGTACACGTTGAAATAGCGCACCACCGTGACCGGCAGTCCGAGCTTGTGATAGGCGAAGCAGAAATGTTCGCCGACCGCCTTCGAGGTCGAGTAGCACCAGCGGTCGATCGTGGTCGCGCCGAGCACGCGGTCATCGTCCTCGCGCCACGGGACCTTCGGGTTGCGCCCGTACACTTCGGAAGTCGAGCTGAACACCACCCGCTTGTTGTACTTGTAGGCGGCCTTCAGAACGTTCTGGGTGCCGTTGACGTTGACGTTGAGCGTCTCGTACGGATCGCCGACGTAGTGCTCGACGCCGACCACCGCAGCGAGGTGATAAATCAAATCGGCCTTGGCGACCAGAGTATCGATCAACTCGACGTTGAAGATCGAATCATGGATGTAATGAAAGCGATGGTTGTTTAGCAGATGGCGGACCTTGGCGATCGCTCCGGTATCGAGCACGTTCACTTCATCGCCGCGCGCGATAAACGCGTCGCTCAGATGCGAGCCCAGAAAGCCCGCGCCGCCAGTTATGAGAACTCGCATGATTCCTCCGCGTGTTAGCTGAATCCGCTTGCCGCGTCTCAGCGCAGTACGATCGGTCCTTCAAGCAAATGCGCCGCCGCCACGTTGCGCGCCGCGCCTTCCGCGGCGCCTTCGAGCTGCGTGCGGATGACGAGCACGCTGCCCTGGCCCGCCGCGATTTCGAGCGCGCCGCCAGCATCCTCGGCGACTATCTCGCCCGGCTCGCCGCGCTTTTCGCTCTCGTTTGCGATTCGCGCATTCCAGATGAACAGCTTGCAATCGCCAAGGTAGCAGAATGCCCCGGGATAAGGATGCGTCACCGCGCGCACGAGATTGACGATTCGCCGCGCGGGCCATCGCCAGTCGATCCTGCCGTCCTCCGGCCCCCGCCGTCCGAAGTAGCTTCCCGCGGCGAGATCCTGCGGCGTCCGCGGCGCGGTTCCCGCGACGATTCGCGGATGACATTCGCGCACGATCGCGGCGCCCGCCGGAACCAGCTTGCGATAGAGCGTAAGCGCGGTGTCGGCATCGTCAATCGCGACCATTTTCTGCGCGACGATATCGCCCGCGTCGGCCCGCGCGACCATATGATGCAGCGTGACCCCGGCCTCGCGCTCGCCGTTGGCGAGCATCCAGTTGACAGGGGCGCGGCCCCGGTAGCGCGGCAGCGGCGAAGGATGCAGGTTGTACGCGCCGCTCGGCGCGAGCGCGAGCACATCGTCCGCGATCAGGTGCCGATAGGAAAACGAGTAGATGATCGCCGGGCGCATCGCCGCGATCTTCGCGCTCCATTGCGCGTCGATCTTGCCGGGATAATGCACCGCGACATTGTGCCGCGCCGCCAGCTCCGCACATGAGCGCCACCAGATCTCCTCTTGCGGATCATCGCGATGCGAAAATAGCGCCGCGATCGGCGCGCCCAACTCGATCAGCTCCGACAGACACGCGTACCCCATCTCGTGATAGGCGAACACGACGCACACCGCGTCCTTGACTGCAAGATCGGAGCGCGCACTCACAACTTATCCGCGATCTTCCGGCGCACCGTCTTTATGATCGCCATGCACATCATGATCGCCATGTACATCGCGCACGATATAGGTCGGACGGCGGCGCACCTCGATATAAATCCTGCCGACGTATTCGCCGATCAGGCCGAAGGCAAGAAACATGAAGCCGACGAATAGAAACAAGATCGCAAACAGCAGCCACAACGCACCTTCCTGCTGCGGTCCGAAGATCAGCCGATGTAGAACCAGAACGGTAACCAGAATTGCGTCAAGGACGAAGATTCCGACTCCCGCCAGGCTGAGCGCCTGGATCGGCAGCAGCGAAAATCCGGTGATCAGATTGAGGCTCAGCGTCGCCAGCCGCAGAAGATTGTATTTTGATTTGCCTTCGGCGCGCTCGGCGTGCGCGACGCGAATTTCCGTGACCCGCTTGGCGAACGAATTCGCCAGCGCCGGCACGAACGCCGCTTTCTCGTCGCAATCGACCACCGTATCGACGATGTGCCGCCGGTACGCGCGCAGCATGCATCCGTAGTCATGCATCGGCACGCCGACGATCACCGAGGTCAGGCGGTTGTGCATCCGCGAGGCGTACTTGCGCCAGCTCTCGTCCTGCCGTTCCTCGCGCCATCCGCCGACGACATCGTTGCCCGCTTCGATCGCGGCGAGCAGTCGCGGAATTTCTTCGGGCGGATTTTGCAGGTCCGCATCCAGCGTCACGATCACTTCGCCGCGCACCTGCCGGAACCCCGCGAGGATCGCCGCATGTTGCCCAAAGTTGCGCGCCAACTCGACCACGCGCACGCGGCCCGCTTGCGCCGCAGCTATCTCCCGCAGGATCACCAGCGAATCGTCGATCGATCCGTCATCGACAAAAACCGTCTCCCACGGACGCGACAGCCCCTCGAGCACCGGCAACAGCCGCGTCCACAGAGCGCCCAGATTGGCCGACTCGTTGAATACCGGGATCACGATCGAGACCATCCCGGGATGCGGCGCCCGCCACACGGGCGCGTCGCGAAACGAAGTTATTTGGCTTGCCGAGTTCAACGGGAAAATTGTGTGGTCATTGAGACGTGCGCTGGTGGACTCACTATCCGGGCATTGTGACAAACGCACGCCCGAGGTTAAAGACGCAACCGGCCACAAAGACACCAAGGCACAAAAGAGAAAAACTCTTCTTTGTGTCCTCGTGCCTTGCAGTGGCCGGTTGACGTCTTATTGGCCGCTTGAGGTTGACGACGCCGCCGTGCGCCTTAACACTGCTAGGATCATGGTGCCGCGCTCCCGAGCCGGTCGAATCGCGCTGGCCGCGATCGTCGCCGCGATCCTTTACCTGCCCGGACTCGGGCATCCCGCGCTATGGGAGCCCGACGAGGGACGCTACGCCGAGATCGCGCGCGAGATGGTGATTTCCGGCGACCTCGTCACACCGCGCAATGACTACATCCGCTATTTCGAAAAACCTCCGCTGGTCTATTGGGCGGAAGCCGGAGCGATTCGGATCTTCGGAGCGAATGAGTTCGCGGTGCGGCTGCCGGCCGCGCTTTCTACCGTCGGCGAGGTCGCGCTGGTTTGCGCGATCGGCGACGCGATGTTCGGCGCCGTAGCCGGACTTCTCGGCGCGCTGGCGCTCGCGCTGTCGCCGCTGGTGTTCGCCTTCGCGCGCTTTGCGACGCTCGATCCGGCGCTCGCATTTTTTCTGACCGCCGCGATAGGCGCGTTTATCGCCGCCTCGCTCGCTCCCGATTTCGGCGCCGGTGCGGGCCGGCGCTGGATGTGGCTCGCCGCCGCGATGCTCGCGCTCGGCACGCTCAGCAAAGGCCCGGTCGCGCTGGTGCTGGGCGGCGCGATCGCGCTCGCCTGGATGCTGATCGAACACCGCGCGTGCGAGCTGAGGCGTATCCCGTTCGTGAGCTGCGCGATCATCTATCTCGCGATCGTGCTGCCGTGGTTCATCCTCGCCGAGCATCGCAATCCCGGTTTTCTGGAATTCTTTTTCATCCACGAGCACCTGGAACGATTCACCAGCTCGCAGGAGCACGGATGGGGTCCGTGGTTTTTCATCCCGATTGTCATCGGCGGCGCGTGGCCGTGGATTTTTTTCGCGCCGCTCGGATGGACTCAAATCAGCCGCTCGAGGGAGAACGCGCTCCGCTCGCGATCCAATCTTCTCGTCATCTGGTTCGCGGTGATCGTGATGTTCTTTTCGATTCCGCGCTCGAAACTGGGCTCGTATATTCTGCCGGCGCTTCCTCCGCTGGCGATCCTCGCCGGCTACGGCCTGACGCGGATCTCCGAAATCTCGCGCGAGCGTGCGGTCGCGTGGATGCGATACTTCGCCGCGGTGAACGTGTGCGCCGCGAGCGCCGCGTGCATCGTGCTCTACTTCGCGGCGCATCGATTGCCACACGGCCTCGCGCTCGACGGCGCGATGATCGCCGCGGCGATCGCGGCGGGCGCGATTGCCGCTTATCTGCTCACACGCACTGCGGCTCGCGCGGCATTCGCGATCGTGCCGATCGCGCTTGCGATGCTTTTGACCGTGGGGATCGCCGAGCGCGCGCGCGGCGCCGCGGCGTCGGTCGTCAGCTACCGCGAACTCGCGCGCGGAATCGCGCCCTACTTGGGCCCCGGATGCGTCCTCGCCTCGTATCATCATTATGTGCAGGCGCTGCCGTTCTACACCGGGACGCGCGAGCTGCCGGTGCAGTACTGGGGCGAGCTGGGCGAGTTCGCCGACCCGTCCGAAGAGCGCGACGGATTCATCGGCACCGCGGCGCGCCTGAAAGAAATGTGGTCGCAGTCGCGATGCTTCGTGCTGATAGCAAATGAAAAAGACCTGCCCGCCGTCTTGAAGACTCTCCCCCCGGATCCAAAACCTATAGTGATAGCCTGCGAAGGAAAAAAACTCGCCCTGTTCAACGGCTCCCGTTCTGGCGCCTCGCCTTGGTCTGATTCCTCGCCCTGTAAGGGAAAGGGGTCAGACAACAGGGGCGGAATCAGTCGCCGGGGGGCACTTGGAATCCGAGCGGGCGCTCTGTAGTTATTTGGCTGGCAGAATCGCTGGGGCCCGGTGAATCGAATATGAAGCATCCGCTGACCCTCCTGATCGTCGCCGCAATCGCTATGGCTGCGGCTTCATGCGCTCCGGTCGCGCAGGATCAGGCGCAATCCGCATACGCGCAGGGGCGCTACGACGAAGCCGCCAATGATATCCAGGCGGCACTCGGCCACGATCCCGACAACCAGAGCCTCAAGCAGCTCGCAGCCCAAATCTTCACCCAGCGCGGAGTCAAGGAATACCAGGCCGGCCAGATGATCGCGGCGGGCGACGATTTTCAGCGCGCAATCAACTACTACCCGACCTACTCGATGGCCTATGACTACATGGGGATGCTCTCGTATCAGCAGCATAACTGGCAGGATGCGATCAAATACGGCAGCGCGGGAGCCGGCTACGCGGGCAAACCCGACCCGGACTACGTGAAATCCGCGCGCCAGAATCTACTCAAGGTTCAGTCCGGCGGTTTCACTCCTTATGTCGGCGCGCGCGGGAGGCCGAATAATTAATCCCTGGACGAGCCGGGCAGAAAAACGGCTCGGACAAGTGCATAGCTGGGACAGATCGCAGATGTGGATGCGCAGGTGAGTGGTGGCTGACGAGAAATCCGAATCTTCCGCGAAACCATCCGGCCCGGCCGCTGCGCCGCGCGCCGAGGCAACGCTTGGCCAATATCTGACCGAAGCGCGCATACGCCGCGGCTTCACTCCCGAGCAGATCGTCGCCGAGACGCGCATCCCCGCGCATTACGTCCGCGCGATCGAGAGCGACGACTACGCCACCGTCTCCGACGAGCTCTACCTGCTCCCGTTCCTGCGCCGCTACGCGACCTACGTCGGCCTGGACCCGGAAGAAGTCGCCTCGCGTTTCGTGCGCGACGTGCAGCGCGCCGAGAACAATCCGGCCGCTCGAATCGCCGAGCCGATCTCGATGGTCACCAGCACGCGCGAGCGCAAACCGCCGCGCAGCCATCCGCTCGCCACCGGGCTATTGATCGCGGCGCTGGTGGTGCTGGCGGTCGCGCTGTATCTGCGCCGCGACACGCTCGAGAGCAGCGCGCGCGGACTCATCGGCAGCGCTACCGCGTCGCCGCTCGCGTCGCCCGCGCCCTCGAGCGCGGACGCGGAAAATACTCCGCAAGCGCAGTCGTCGGGAATCCCGTTCAAGACCGTGATCACGCCGCAGTCGCCGGCCGCTCCCGCCGCTTCGCCCGCGGCGCCCGCGCAATCAGACGAAGACGACTAGCATTCGATTTTCAGTGCAGGATCGAATTCGCGATCTCCTCCGCCACCAGCTTCTTCGCCGCGCGCACGTCGTCGCCCGGATGCACCATCGCGACGACCTTGAGCTCACTCGAGGATCCTGAAGCAGTCGCGCGCGCGATTATCGCGGTGTCGTAAATCTTGTTGGCGGGCAGACCGTTGTACGTTTCGGGCCCCTGATGCACCCCGTTTTTGAAAGTCTGGTAGTCGCGAAACTGCTGCGTGGCCGGATCGTCGGGCGCCATGTTCTGGCGCTCAGCTTCGATCGCATACGGATCCGGCGTGGTGTCGCCGGCGTTGCCGACCGCGGGAACCTCGGCGCCCATCTCCTTGAGCATCCCGGCCACCGACGGATCTCCCGGCGATACATCCTGCAGCGACACTCCCGGCGACAGCACGTGCACGCTCAGCGTTACCGTCACCACGATCGGTGCGCCGTTGCCTCTGCGCGTTTCCAGGTCTCCGCTGAGCACGTTCTGCACCGTCGAGTCGGTGCAGATCGCCATCACCGCCGCGCCCGGCGCGATATCCAGCCGCCCGAGCGTCTTCAGGTCCGCCGCGGCCGCGCGCGCCCCGCCGCTTGCGACCGTCGCCGCTATCGCAAGCAGGATCGTCGCGCTGGCTTTGCCGATCAACCGCTTCATCGCCGTCCTTGCCTATCTATAAGCCCGCGCCGCTTCGATTGGCCAAATCGCGATCACTTCGTCGCCGCGCACAACATAGTATTCGCTATGCAGGTTGATCGTCGTATCGCCGTGGCTCGGAATCAGCTCGAGCTTCGTCCCCGCATAAAGCTCGCTCGAGCCGGCCGCCAGATGCCCATGCTCCTCGGACAATCGCTCGACCTTGATCGGCAGGTATTTTCCTCGCGGCGGACCAAATTCGTTGGTCAGTGCTTTCATACCCGCGTCGGTAATCGCGCGGTCACCGCGCCGCGCGATCACCGTCGTCAGAAGACTCAGCGCCGGCTGGCCGAGATCCGGCCGCACAAGCCGGTAGGTGCCATCCATGAAGACGTACGATCCCGCCTGCACCTCGGTGACCTCCGGCCACGAGCCCGCGATATCGTAGGTGCCGGTCCCTCCGGCGCTGACAATCTCCGGCGCAAGTCCCGCCGCGCTCAGCGCCGCGACATGACGGCTCAGAATAGTCAGCGCGTCGCGCGCCGTCGCTTCGCGTTTTTCGCGATCGGCAATCAGGACCGCGTGTCCTTCGTATCCCATGATTCCACGATAGCGCAGCGCGCCGCGCGCAATCCGCCGCGCCAACGCGATCGTCTCCTCGGGCGACTCGGCGCCGCATCGATGCATCCCGGTATCGACTTCGATTATCACGTCCGCGCCGCGGCCCGCGCGCTCTGCCCCCTGTTCGAGCTCGCGCACGTTGAACTCGCTTTCGACCGTCGCGATGATTTCCACTTGCCGCGCGACCGCGAAAAACCGATCGATCTTCTGCGCTCCTGCAATCTGATTGGCGAGCAGAATCGGCCCCAGCCCCGCGCGCGCCAGCACCTCGGCCTCGCCGAGCTTCGCCACCGTGATTCCGATTGCGCCGGCGGCAAGCTGGCGGCGCGCAATCTCGGGCGTCTTGGGAGTCTTGAAGTGCGGCCTGAGCTTCTGCGGACGCGCGCGAAAATATTCCGCCATCGCCGCTATATTCGCCTCGGCGGCGTCAAGCTCAAGGATCAACGCGGGCGTGTCGATTTCGTTTTTGCGCATCGCACCTGAACCTGTCATCCGGCGCGTGAAATGTCGGCGCGCGAATTTTTGCCCAAGCGCGGGCTACGGCAGCTTCTGCTCGAGAATCTCTTTTGCCCGCGCCGCGCGCCACGCGACCAGGCGCTCGGCCAGCTCGCGATCGCCCAGCGCGATTATCTGCGCCGCGTAAAGCGCCGCGTTAGCCGCTCCCGGCTTGCCGATCGCCATCGTCGCGACCGGCACGCCCTTGGGCATCTGCGCGATCGACAGCAGCGCGTCGATTCCGTTAAGCGCCCACCCGGGCATCGGCACTCCGATTACCGGCAAAATCGTTTTCGCCGCGAGCACTCCCGGCAGCGCCGCTGCGCCGCCGGCCGCGCCGATCAGCACGCGGATTCCGCGCCCGGCCGCCGCCGCCGCATACTCGAGCGTCTGCTCGGGCGTACGATGCGCCGACAGCACCCGAACCTCATGCGGTACTTTAAGTTCCGTCATGACCTCGGCCGCCGCCGCCATGAACTCCCAGTCGCTCTTGCTGCCCAGCACCACGCCGACCAGCGTTGATTGTCCCGATGCCATCGTCCTGTACGGCCCCCTGACTCAATTCCAGATGCCACGAGGCTCGCCGCCCGCCGCGCACTTGTCAAGCCGCCCGAGCTTTCTTAACTCTCCCTGACCCCTTTCGCTCTCAACCCGGATACCGATAGGACATCGCCGCGGATTGCGGCAAACTATATGGACATGGCGACTCCAATTCCGCCAAATCAGTGCGCCTTCACCTTGGGCGAGGCCGCCGCCGCGGTGGGCGGAGTGTTGCACGGTGATCCCGCGATTGGCGCCACCAGCGTCAGTATCGACACTCGCACGCTGGAGCCCGGCGCGATTTTCGTCGCGCTGCGCGGCGCGGCAGACGGCCATGCCTATCTCGCGCGCGCCACTGAGCGCGGCGCCGCTGCCGCGATCGTCGAGACCGGGCGTACGATAGAAGGAATCGCGTCGATCGAAGTTTCCGACCCGCTTGACGCGCTCGGCCGGCTCGCTCGCGCTCACCTCGCGCGCATCCGTGCCGCGCAGAATCTGCCGGTCGTCACCATCGGCGGGGCCGCCGGAAAGACCACCACCAAGGAGCTGACCGCCGCCGCGGCACGCGTAATCTTCGGCGCCACGCTGGCCACGCCCGGCAATCTCAACAATCTGATCGGCGTTCCGATGACGATCTTCATGCTCACCGCCGAGCATCGCGCGGCGGTCCTCGAGTGCGGCACCAACACGCGCGGCGAGATCGCGCGGCTGGGCGCGATCGTCCAGCCCGACGCGGCTGCGGTGCTCAACGTCGCGATCGAGCATAGCGAGGGTCTCGGCACGCTCGAAGAAATCGCCGACGAGGAAGCTTCGATTTTCGCCGCCGCGCGCCGCATCGCCGTCGTTCCCGCCGACGACGTGATTCTATTGAAGCGGCTCCCGGCCCAATTGCGCGCGATCACCTTTGGCCTGGCGCGTGGCGCAGACGTTCGTGTCGCCGGCCGCGCGGCGCTGAGCGATGGTCGCGCGCGGATCACGCTCGAACTCAATCCTGCCCTGCTCGCATCCGGCGCAACCCCGTTCCTGAACGCTGAAATCCAGATGCTCGGCGCCGCCGCCGCGCTCAACTGCGCCGCCGCTTTGGCCGCCGTCGCAGCAATCAGCGCCACGCCGATCACCGCCGACGGACTCCAAGCGATTGGCGCGGTGTTCGCCGCCGCGAAGCCAATCGCACGCCGGATGGTGCCTCTGCAAATCGGCGCTACCCTGCTTCTGGACGACAGCTACAACGCGCAGCCGCCCTCGATGCGCATCGCGATTGAAACCGCGCGCGAGATCGCCACCGCACGCGGCACGCGCCTGGTGCTCGCCCTCGCAGACATGCTCGAGCTCGGCGCGCTCGCGCCCTCTTCGCACGACGCCGCGCTGCGCCACGCGCTCGACTCGGGGGCGGCGGTGATCGTCGCCGTCGGACCCGAGATGCGCGCCGCGCTGGCGCGGGTCGCTTCCCGCGGATGCGATTTGCTCGGCGCCGCCGACAGCGACGATGCCGCCCGGATCGTGCGCGGCATCCTTCGTTCCGGCGACGTCTTGCTGGTCAAGGGATCGCTTGGGATGGCGATGGACCGAGTGGTCGATGCAATCCTGCCGGACCGCACCGACCGCTGAATCCAGTTCTCGCTCCGGACTCGCGCGCCTCTCTATTGTCCTATCGCGGTGACGTTGCAGGTCTCCGCCGTCATCGCGGCGTTGGCCGGCAGCGTCAGCACGCTCGCAGTCGCCGTCGGATTGTAGCTACCGCAGCTCGCGAGCAGGTTCGGTCCGGTGGAAAATGCGGTCGGAAACGTAAAGGTCTGCGCCGTGCCGGTTTCTTGATAGGCATTCAAATAGCAAGTCACCGTCTTGAGTACGCCCTGCATCGACTGTGAGCAAAGCGCGGTGCCTGCGGTGCCTGAAAGCGTTTGCGCCGAAGGGTTGGAGTTGAATGCCGTCGCCTGGTTCGGCTCGGTTGAAACAATATACGGAACCGTTTCCCCTAGCACCGTGCATCCAAGGCAGTTGAAAGATGGAACCACGGACCCATTACTATTCACAATTGGAATCAGACCCGGAGTCTGCGCGATAACACCGCCGGGAATAACCGGACCATAATTGCTGAGCGGCTGAATGAAGTTGTCCTGAATAAACGTCGAACCCCCTGCGCCGGTCAGCGCAATATTGGCGCTGGTCGTTGCCGTGGCCGGCTCGATGTTCATACCAAGATAGGTTGCCGCTCCCGCGTTTATAATTACCGCTCCCCACGGTCCGCTCCCGCCGCCAAGGCGCCAGTCCGAAATCGTCATCAGCGCATTGGCGTAGTTGGCGTAGAGAAACAACTGGGCCCCTTCTTCCTGGCCGCTGAGGCTCTCTCCATGGCTTGAGATTCCGTTTATCTTGTACAGCATACCAACTCCTTCAGAGTTGGTATTTATGGTCGAAAACGAGCCGATGAGATCGAAATCAAAACAGTAATCGCGTCCGCTGCAATTCGTGTCGTAGAACTGCTCGTTATAGGTCTCCTGCGAATCGGAATAGACACACACCTGGCCGCCCACGCCGTTGGGCTCAGCACAGTTGAGATCGTGGAAAATCGCGTTCTCATCGTTCTGATTGCCCCCCAGGTTCACACACAAACCCACCACTCCGCACTCAACGTGATTGACTCTGAGCGCGGTGGGAGTTACTGCTGCGGTTGCATTGCTGCCGGGCGCTCCCGGACCTGCATTCGATGTAGTCGGGCTCGAATTGGGATAGCGATCCTCGTCGATTACGACCCCCGGGGTGTTTCCCGCCTGACCTTCGACCCCGATATTTTCGATGGTCGCATTAGCAGTGTAGTTCAGGTTAAACATGATACCGCCCGGCGGACCGTCCCACCTGAACTGCGTGTTCGAGATCGCACCGTTTGGCGCGCGGGACGCGCCTGTGATTCCGGCCTGCGCCGTCCCCCAAAAACTGACCGCCTGCGACATATCGTAATGCGTCGCGCACGCGGGCAGATAGACCTGACTGTAGTTCGCGGCCTGGCTGCTGAATAGAAATGACGCATTCACCCCTGCCTGTATCGCGGGCGAATTGTCGTGCCGCATGGTCGCGGTAGTGGACCTCGACGGCGCTATGGACAAAGTAACATTGGTTCCCGAAATCGCGGTGATCTGCGCGTCGAGATCGCTCGCCACCGCGCCCGTGCTGCCTTCCTCGTCGATCCCATATGGAAAGCCGTTGTCCCGGTACTGGTAACTGGTCAGCGGACCTCGGAAAGCCACCGCACTCTGGTTGATCCCGATGATTGCATAGATGCTCGACGGCGTGCAGGAGGCACCCGTGCAGCGCCGAATAATGGTGCCGGCGGTGTTGGAATCTATCGACCAGGTTATAATCAGTCCCGTCATCACGGAGAGCTTCGACGGTCCGGTGGAATTGCACACCGCAGCGCTCGCCGCCGAGCGCATCCCATTCAGCCCCGCGCCAATTCCAGTCTGGCCGACATTCTGAACGCTGTAGCAATAGGTGGTCGTGCAGGACGAGTTCGCGTTATTCGTTGTTCCATTGTCGATCTGGCAATTGCCATTCGCGGTCACGGTCGAGCCGGGTATTGGGTAGTCGACACCTAAATACTGTGGCTGATAGGGAGTGTAGCTATAGCCATCGTTCCCAACGCTGGAAATTGTCGGCGTCGAGATTGTGTTCGAAGCGCCGGCCGCATCCAGCTTGACGTATTGGCCGACCTTGAAATCGCCGATTGAGTTGACTGAAATCGTCCTGTTACCGGAGGTAGTCGTCGCACTCGCGGTGGTGTCGGAGCATACTGCGCCGTACGCGGGATTAGTCAGATCAAGAACTCCCGCGACATTGAATCCGTTTAGCGCGCTGGCGGTGCCGGTCCCGCTCGCGGCGTTGATGCCGCTGGTGACGACAGGGGTCTTTCCCCCTTCGACGGTGTTCACCGTGCTCGCGTTCGAGGCTCCGGTCACGTCGCCGCCCATCGAGAGGCTGCTCGCGCCCCCTGCGCAGCTCCATGCGCCGCCCTGCCCGAAAGCCCACGCACCCGTACCGCCACCGGCGCAAGGATTGGCCTTCTGGCAATCGGCGCAGTAAAACAGCGTGCCGTCCTTTTCAGCAGGCAGATTCGCAAAGCTCAGACTCACGAACGCCGGCGAGATCGCCTGCGCGCCTGATAGACGATCGTTGATCGCCTCACGAAACAACAGACCCGCGTTAGTGCCGGAAAAGTCCGGGATCGGTTGATACGCGCCCGGCGGCGGAAGATTCTGGGCCGCCGCACCGCCGGGAACGCCCGCGATCGCGAGCGCGAGTATCATCGCGAACATTGCCGCACCGAGTATCTGCTTCATCAGTATTCTCACTTGCTCAGAACCCTATCGCCAGCCACGAAAAACCATTGCTTCGTTCGCCGGTCGCACCAAGCGAAGTCCCGCCTGGAACATCGAGCACAAACGTTCCTCCG
>JBARDN010000200.1:0-30102 GCA_049795175.1 Binataceae bacterium (SeqCode)
TCGAACACGTATCCGATCCGCGCCATTTCGTGTTTGTCTTGAATGCGATCCGTCAGGCTGCCGTCCAGGACGACGCGTAGCCCCATCGCAGAACAAGCATAGATAAAATTTGCGATCGGCCCGCGCGCTTCAGTGCCCGTTGTAGGTCGCGCGATATTGCTGATGCAATTTCTCTTGCGCCGCCTGCGCCTCTTCTTGCGTGGCGTATGGACCGACGCTCACGCGATACCACGTCTGCCCGTTCAGGCTGGTGGCGGATTCCGCCGACGGGAAACCGAGTGCCCGGAGCCGGCGCATCATGTCGTCGGCGCCTGCGCGATCCATCACAGCGTCGATTTGGATATTGAACGGATGCTTGCGTAGAGCCGGCGACGGCTCCGCGTTTGCGACCGTGCGCGGGCTCGCGGCGCCGATCGGAGGCGCCGTCTCGGGACGTGCCAACTGGGGCGCGCGGGCGGCCGGAGTCCTGACTGCTTCCGGCGCGAAAGATTTTGGATGCATCACCGGCGCGAGCGCCGCGACGCTTGGAGCGGCTGCCGGCGAACTCTCGGCCTCAGGCGCCGCGGCGGTCGGCGTGGGTTCAAGCGCGGGCGGAGTCGGCACTGGAAAAACCGATGCGACCTGCGCCGTGTCGGCGGTATTTTGCCGCGCCATTTCGTAGCCCGCGATCAATCCGAGCGCAAACACCGCGCCCGAGAGTCCCAGAAGCCCCACCAGAATTAGAACTGCGCCGCCCGCCCTGATTTCGAATCGCATCGCCGCCTCACATCCGCTCCGGTGCGCTGACACCGAGGATCCCCAACCCCGCCGCAATCGCGGTCCGCACCAGTCCGGCCAGATAGAGCCGTGCCAGGCTGAGCTCGCGATCGGGTCCGATTATACGATTCGCGGGCTTGTTGTAATAGCGATGAAACTCGGCGGCGAGCTCGAGCAGGTAGAAGGAAATGCGATGCGGCTCCAGCGCCTGGGCCGCGCCGGTCATCACCGCAGGCATCCCGACCGCGCGTTTAGCGAGCTCGAGTTCCTCGGCCGACAGCAGCGCAAGATCGACGCCCGCGGTGTCGACGGGCAGCGCGAGGCCCGCCTTCTCGCCCTCGCGGAAAATGCTCGCCAGGCGCGCGTGCGCGTATTGCACGTAGAAGACCGGATTTTCCGGCGCCTGTTTTTTGGCGAGCTCGAGGTCGAAATCGAGCTGGCTGTCGGATTTGCGGAATAGAAAAAAGAACCGCACCACGTCGGCGCCAACCTCGTCGATAAGCTCGTCGAGCGTGACGTAGGTCGCCTTGCGCGTGGACATTTTGATTTTCTCGCCGCCGCGCCTCAGCGTGACGAACTGGTAGATAATCGCGCGGATCGTCGAAGTCTCATGGCCGAGCGCCTTGACCGCGGCGATCACCTCCTTGTGCTCGGCTAGGTGGTCGGCGCCGAACACGTCCACAATCAGATCGAATCCGCGTTCGAGCTTTTCTATATGATACGCGATATCGGCCGTGCGATAGGTCGGCTCGTGATCCGGTCCCGAGCGCACCAGCACTTCATCCTTGGGCAGGCCGATCGGCGCGCCGCGCAGCCATACCGCGCCGTCGCGTTCGACCAAAAGCTCGCGTGCGCGCAACCCCTCGAGCACCCGATCGACGCGGCCCGCCTTCATCAGGTCGAGTTCGTTAGTATAGACATCGAAGCGGATGCCCAGCCGCTCGCACGTGCGATTGATATCGGCGGAGATTGTTTTAACGGCGGCAGCGCGGAAAAATTCGCGGTCTTCGGTTTCGTCGAGCCGGTCGCCGTGGCGCGTGCGCAAGTCTCTAGCAATGTCGCGGATATATTCGCCCTGGTAACCGTCTTCGGGCAACTCGGCGTCGATACCGAGTTCCCGCAAATAGCGCACGCGCACCGATTCGGCGAGCAGCTTCATCTGGCGGCCGCCGTCGTTGAGATAGTATTCGCGCGTCACCGCAAATCCGGCCGCTTCGAACAGTCGCGCAACCGCATCACCCAAAAGCGCGTTTCGACCGTGGCCCAGGGTCAGCGGGCCGGTCGGATTCGCGGAGAGAAATTCGACCTGCACGCGATCGCCCGCGCCCGGAGCAAGCTCCCACTTGTGCGGACGAAAATAGGCTACGCCCTCGCCCACCGCGCGCCGGATTTCACCGTGCCAGTACGCCGGCGCCATTCGAAAGTTGATAAACCCCGGTCCCGCGATTCCAACCTCCGCGATCTCCGGCGGCAGTTCGATCGCGTCCTTGATCGCCGACGCGATCGCGCGCGGAGGTTTGCCTTCGGCCCGCGCCATCGTCATCGCGACGTTCGACGCGATATCGCCGTGCGCTGGATCCTTTGGCGCTTCGATTCCGATCGTTGTCGGAGCGGACGCAAGCCGTCCGTTCGAGCGCGCCCTTTCGATCGCGGCGCTTAAACACGAAACTACAATTTCCTTCATCTCAGGGTGGCCGATCAGGTTGCGAATCGGATGTGGTGCAATCGTGCCAGATACGAGACGCGATGTTAAGCCGCTTGGCAACGCCAATCTCCCCGATTGCCGCACAGTGCGGCTTGACGCTCGCCAAGCCGCGATGCGACGCTCGGCGCTGACGAGGAATCCGACGATGAATCTGGAACTGGCAGGAAAGTTCGCGCTGGTCACGGGCGGGAGCAAGGGTATCGGACGCGCAACCGCGCTTACGCTGGCCGCGGAGGGCGCCGCCGTGATGGTCTGCGCGCGCGGCCAAGCCGCGCTCGACGAGACCGTAGCGCTCGCGCGGCAAACCGAAGGCGCGCGGGTCGTGCCGGTCGCGGCGGACCTCACGAACCACGACGATATCCGCCGTGTCGTCAGGCGATGCATCGACGAGTTCGGCCGGATCGATATCCTGGTGAACAACGCCGGCAGCGCGCGTCCGGGAGAGTTTCAAAAGATTTCTGACGACGATTGGCACGCTGATTTCGAGCTAAAGTTCTTCGGCTACGTGCGGATGGCGCGCGAGGCGATGCCGGCGATGGCGGCGAATCGCTCCGGCGCGATCATCAACGTGATCGGCACCGGAGGGCTCCGGCCGACCGCGGGCTACATGGTCGGTGGCGCGGCCAACGCCGCGCTCAACCATTTCACCAAGGCCCTCGCCGACGAAGGCGCAAAGCATCGCGTGCGCGTGGTCGGGGTCAATCCGGGACCGATTCTAACGGAGCGACTGCGGCTGTTTTCCGAGCGCGCCGCGCGTGGCCGCGACATCAAGGAGGTATACGCGCGGATGACGCCGCTCGGGCGTCCCGGCGAAGCGCAGGAGGTTGCCGACCTGATCGTTTTCCTGGCGTCGCCGCGCGCCGCATTTATCCACGGCGCGAATATCACGATCGACGGTGGGGCGAATCCGGGACTGATTGGATAGCCGTGTCGGTTATTTCTTGAACCAGTGGGAATCGTTCGACAGCGTCGGGTATCCGTTGCCGAGCTGGATCAGCACGCCATGCGAGGAGCGCGGCGAGATGAACGCTTCGTATGACGTCGGCGACCACTCGGTTTGATCGACGACGCGCACCCCTTGCTGCACGAGCTGTGTGACCTTGGCTTTCGTGTCGGGGACGTTGAACGTCAGGTGATGCATCCCCTCGCCGCGTGTGGCGAGAAACTTGTGCAAGAATGAATCGGCGCCGAGCGGTTCGAGCAGCTCGATCGTCAATCCGTTCAGATCGAACTCGGCGAGCTTGTAGCCGGCCTTGTCGCTTTCCGCCTCGTACATGAATCTCGCGCCCAGCACGCCTTCGTAGAACTTACGCGCCTCGGCGACGCTTTTCACCGCGATCCCGATATGATCGAGCTTTCCAATCGGCTCCGCCATCGTAGATTAACCCGTCCTGCCGCTGAATAAAGGATGATGTCAGCATCCTTTACACTTCCATCCCTGCGCGCAGCAAGATGCCATTGGCCGTTTCGATTCACGCGGTGCGGTGGCCGCGGCTCGATAGCCGTACAACACGCACAACTCCGCGATGCAAAGCATCACGAACGCAAGCGCGGCCACCGTGGTGCTTCTCAGATTAATGAAGCGAGGTTTCGAACGCATGCGACTTCCCGCGACCTACCCGCGATTCTCGCAGCGCCAGGCTATGCGGGCGCGGAATCGCTCAACGAGCGTAACTAAACGATGAATACTAACTCACGCTGTGAGAATAGAGCCGCCTGCATAATCCGAGCAATACGCATTTGTACGTATTGCGGCGCCGGTTCGACGGGGCGTCAACGGAAAAATCGGACAGTGGTCAAGGTGACGCCGCGCGAATCCGGAAGATCCTGCGGCGTCACCGAAACATGAAAATAAGCTGAAGATGATTCGTTAGCCGCTAATTCACCGCCGCGTGCGAACCGAAGTGGATTCCCATCGACGAAGCATCGATCGTTGTGTCGCTCGCATTGATTCCGCTCACGCCCGAGACCACGCAATCGTAGCTCCCGGCCGCGAGGTCAAGCGCCAGCCCGGCGGGATGCACCGCGCGCGTGCAGGTCAGGGTCAGATTTTGCGACAGGCAATAGCCCGAGTTCGCGCCGTCGGCATAGTCAAACGTCATTGTGTAAACGTCGCTCGAGCCGTTGCTGATTTGGCCAGTTGCCGTGCCGGTGCATACGCTGCCGACCGGCGAGCCTTCCGGAACCGCGCCATTCACGGCCGAGATCGTGAGTGCGCCGCCGCTCAGCGCGCCGGTCGGGTCGGACAGAATCGTGCCGCGGCCCTTAAGATCGACGTGCGCAGCTATCGAGCTATTCGTGATCATCTCGAAGCCGCTGACCTGGAGATTGAATTCTCCGCCGGGACTCGAATGCTTCGCCATCGCGATTCCGCCGAATCCCGCCATCGCGGCGATTACCGCGCCCGCTACCATTGTCGAAACAGATTTACGCATTACCCCTCTCCTCCGTTGCAAATTGTGCCCTGGGCGTTGGCCGATACGCCCGAGCTGGTTATTGATCGGGTGTCACCCCGTCTCGCAGTAGAAGACGGCGGGTCGCGGTGAGTGGTTACAGAAACTTCAGCTTTCGCCCGAGCGAGATGGTCGAATGGGCAAAAAGAAGCGGGCTCATCCGCGGCGCAACCTTGAACGATGCGCGCGGACGAGCCCGCTATGAACTCGAGGAATGCGGACGCTACTGGCAGATCGCGGTCAGATCGATCTGATACATCTGCACGATTCCCAGGAAATCGCGCACGCTGAGTTCAGTGGTGGCGTCGGTAAACTTGCCGGTCGGGCACTGCGCCGCAAGATTGGAGTTCGCGGTCTGCGTCAACCCCATCGGTGCGACCAGTTCCAGAAATCCCATATCGGCCGCCTGCGCGGCGACGCTGTTACCCGGCACCAACTTGGCGGAGTTCGCGACTGAGCTCGACGAAATACGCACGCATGCCGCAGCCGAGAAGATCAATGCCGCAAACGGCACGATCATCATGAGTCCTGTCAGCTTCTTCATCCAATTATCCTCCATAAAAAAATTCGCACGACCGAAATGAAAGATGCGGCGAGGCTAGGCGCGGCCGTGAGGTATGTCAACCGGCTCCGCAGGAATTTCGTTCGCGCGATGTATTGACGTTGCACGCGATGCTAGCGTGGCCGGACCGCGCCGGTGGCAGTCTCGCGGTGGAGAAAAATATGGCTCAATCGGAAGACGCGGTCGCGCCGTTTTTCAGAATCTGGATCGCACCGCGCGATACTATCCGCCAAATCGTCGATACCGATCCGCGGCGCTCGGTGCTCGCGCTTGCTGCGCTGAGTGGCGCGCTCAGCGGACTCGAGGGTTCGTGGCTTTCCGCCATGTCCGGACCGCACACGATGTCGGCGCTGTGGCCGTTTCTGGTTGCGGTGAAAGTAGTACTGTACGCCATCTGGGGAATCGTCGGACTGTACCTCGCGGGATGGATAATCACCGCGGCCTGCCGCCTGTTCGGCGGAGTTGCGGCGGTGGTGCAGACACGCGCGGCGATCGCGTGGTCGAGTATCCCCGGGATCGCCGCGACCGGGCTCGGCGTAATCGCAATTTTGGCGGGAATCGTAACGCCGCACACACTCGCGCCGGGAAAATTCTCGTTCCCGCCCGGACTGGCGATTCTGAGCGGAGCACTTGGCCTTTGGGGCTTGGTGGTAGAACTAAAATGTCTTGGCGAGGTCAACCGGTTCTCAGCATGGCGGGCGCTTCTCGCACAGCTATTTGTCGGCTTGGTGCTTGGAGTGATCGTCGGTCTGGCGCTGGTCTATCAGCATTTTCATCGGGGTTTTTGAAACTCAACGCGCTGGAATATCGCCACACGAAAATATACTAACTAATCGCAATCATCAGCGGAGCGCAGAGAGTATGAAGACGGATTGCCTCAGTAGCTATACG
This sequence comes from Binataceae bacterium (SeqCode), assembly GCA_049795175.1. Classification (GTDB taxonomy): domain Bacteria; phylum Desulfobacterota; class Binatia; order Binatales; family Binataceae; genus JBARDN01. The sequence continues at coordinate 6,368 of JBARDN010000200.1, forward strand.
AACGACCCTCGGAGCGGAAAAACAGCGCGCTCGAGGCGCATGCCGAGTTGGATCGCCGCTGTCGTTGCTTGCACCGCACCGGCTCTGATCTTCACGCATCCTGTCCGCGCGGCAGCGCCGGATTCCGGCGCTGCGGTCGTCAAGACGCGCGCGGGCGCGGTTCGCGGCGTCGTCGATAGAAACGGGCGGGTGTTTCTTGGCATCCCATACGCCGCCCCTCCGGTCGGCAATCTGCGCTGGCGACCGCCTCAGGCGCACGCGAGCTGGACCGACACGCTCGATGCCTCGCACGCCGGCAATTCGTGCACACAAATGAGCTTTCGCCACGGCGGTCCCGAAGGCTCCGAGGACTGCCTCTATCTCAATATCTACACGCCCAATCCTGCCGGCACCCGGCTTCCTGTGATGGTCTGGATTCATGGCGGGACCTTCATCTCCGGCACCGGGGCCACCTACAACGGCAGCAAGCTGGCGGCCAAGGGTAACCTGATCGTCGTCACGATAAATTATCGGCTCGGGCCGTTCGGCTTTCTGGCAAGCCGCAGCCTCGATTCCGCCGGCCATCCATCCGGCAACTACGGGCTGCTCGATCAGCAGGCCGCGCTGCGCTGGGTGAAGGAAAACATCGCTGCCTTCGGCGGCGATCCGGACAAGGTCACAGTCGCGGGCGAGTCGGCCGGCGCGATCAGCGTGGGACTGCATCTGGTTTCGCCTGCGGCGGCCGGACTGTTTGAGCGCGCGATCCTCGAGAGCGGGCCTTTCCTGCATACCCGAACGCTCGCCGAGAGCGAGACGCGCGGTGACGAGTTCGCGGCCAAGCTCGGGTGCGATAAGGCGCCGGACGTCGCCGGATGCATGCGCTCGAAACCAGCGGAGCAGGTGCTGAGCGCGATTCCCGCAAATCCACTCGGCGCGGGCAGGCCGATCTGGGAACCGGTCATGGATGGCAGCCTCATTCCGAGCCAACCGGCCGAGGCTCTTGCGGCTGGGCGCTTTAACAAAGTCCCGGTGCTGAATGGCTCGAATCACGACGAGGGAACATTGTTCCTCGCGTTTGCAAAAAATATCACCACGCAGAAATACGAAGCTGATGTCCACGAACGATTCGGCAACGAGGCGGCCCGCGTGCTGGCCGCCTATCCACAGGCCAACTTCCCCTCGCCGGTGCAGGCGGCTGCCGCGGGCTTCGGAGATTCGATTTTCAGTTGCCCGATAGTCAAAGCCGGGGCGATGCTCTCCGCGCAGGTGCCGGTCTATCAGTATGAATTCAATGACACCCACGCGCCGCTCTCATTCTTCCGCAACCCGCCGTTTCCGCTCGGCGCGTTTCACAGCTCTGAGATTCAATACGTGTTCGGCGGCATCGCGGCGAATGGTTCTGCGTCGGCGGCGCAGAAAAAGCTCTCCGACGCTATGATGGGCTACTGGATCGGATTCATCACCTCAGGCAATCCCGGCGGATCGCCTCAGTGGACCCGCTACAACGCGGGCGATCACAAGGTTCTGTCGCTGGCTCCAGGAGCGATCGGATACGAATCAGATTTCGCGAAGATTCATCACTGCGATCTATGGGACTCGATCCCGCGATGATCGCGCGCTGAGATCGCTCCTACCCCTGCGGAGCAGGCGTCGGCACCGCGTTTGGCTGAGACACAGGTACCGCTGGCGCGGGTGTCGGCGGACAGATCGGATTGACTGTGTAGGTTGTCGGATATGTCTTCCAAGCTGCACCGGTGGTTCCCATGTCGATTACCAGAATCGAGACGATTCCCAAATCGATAAGAAGGCCTAAGAGTGAAATTGGATCAAACTTGTCCCCGGTCTCTACAGTGCGTGTCTCACACCCCGGAGCTTTCGCCTGAATTGTATAGGTCTTGTCTCGGTCAACGGTAGCCGTGGCCGAAGCGATTCCGACTGCTTGGTCATCGAGGTATAGTTCCGCCTTTGGATTGCCACTTTGGATATGGATTTCATCGGAGGTGCCGTGAAACAGGTATGCGCAAGAGCTATTGCATAACAAAGCTGTCGCGGCTAGCAAATAAAAGCTATTTCGTAATTTTAGCTTCATTCCCCCCTTACCTCATGCGCGTCCAAGCTGTCTAATGTTTTGATAACTTCCCGGATGCTAAACCTGCATCCACAGATAGTCAACAGGCTCAGTCGTTACGTAAGCGATCGGCGAGGCGGCTTAGGCGCTTGCGCTCGTCCTGATTGCGGACCGCTTGCTGCAGCGCGGCCTTGGTGCCAACCAATACGCATACGCGCTCGGCCCGCGTGATCGCGGTGTAAAGCAGGTTGCGCCGCAGCATCAGGTAGTGCTGCGGATGAATCGGCATGATCACGGCCGGATACTGGCTGCCCTGGCTCTTGTGCACTGAGATCGCGTACGCAAGACCGACCTCGTCGAGCTCGGCCTGATCATACTCGGCGTGCGTCTCCTCGAACGCCGCCGTCACGCGCCCCTTTTGCGGATCGACCGTGACGATGCGCCCGATCGATCCGTTGAACACGCCCTTGTCATAGTTATTACGGAGCTGGATCACGCGGTCGCCCTCGCGCAGGATCCTGTCGCCAGCACGCAGCTCGCGCCCTGCCGGATTTAGCAGCGCCTGCAGCTCGCGATTGAGCGTATGGGTTCCAAGGGGGCCGCGATTCATCGGCGTCAGAACCTGGATCTCGCGCGGATCCTTGATTCCGAAACGCCCGACCAGCCGCTGTTGCATGAGCTGCTTGATCGTGGCCAGAACTTCCTCGGGCGCGGCGCGCTCGAAAAAAAAGAAATCGCCCTCGGGCGCGTTCGAGATGTCGGGAAACCATCCGCGATTGAGCTTGTGCGCGTTGGCGACGATCTGGCTCTCGCGCGCCTGCCGGTAAACCTCGCGCAGCTCGACCACCGGCACCAGGCCCGACGCGATCACGTCCTTCAGCACGCTGCCGGGCCCGACCGACGGAAGCTGATCCCGGTCGCCCACCAGCAGCAGCGAGCAGTTGGGCATCAGCGCCGAAACCAGGCTCGCCGCCAGCTCGATATCCATCATCGAGGCTTCATCGACGATCAGGTAATTCGTGCGCAGCGGAAAATCTTTGCCGCGCACGAACGATCCTGTCTCAGGCGCGTATTCGAGCACGCGATGAATCGTCTTCGCTTCGCGGCCGGTCGCCTCCTGGAGCCGTTTCGCCGCACGACCGGTCGGAGCGGCCAGAGTCGGCTTAAGACCCGCGTCGCCGAGAGCAAGAAGAAGCTGGCGCAGGATGGTGGTCTTGCCGGTTCCGGGACCGCCCGTGATGACGGTGACCGCGCTCGACAAGGCGGTCTTGATCGCGCGCACCTGCTCGAACGACAGCGCGATTCCTTCGGCTGTCGATGCGGTCACGAGCGCGCGCTCGGCCACGGCGGCGCTCATCGGACGACCGGCAGTCAGCGCGCGGAGCCGCTCGGCGATAGTCACTTCCGCGTCGTGCAGACGCGTGAGATAGACCGCGTTAAGATCACCGCTGGATTCGACAAAGACTTCGCCCGATTCGACCAGCAGATCCAGCGCCTGCGGCACCAGCTCGGCGTCCATCTCGAGTCCCGAGGCGAACTGCTCTTCCAGATATTCGCGGGGCGCATAGACGTGGCCGTCGTCGCTCATGCGTTCGAGCAAATAGATTATCGCGGCGCGGGCGCGCTGGACTGAGTTGCGCGGGATGCCGAGTTTTTCGGCGATCGAGTCGGCAGTGCGAAAGCCGATCCCATGGATCGTCCGCGCCAGCAGGTAAGGGTCGCGGCGCACGACCGCCAGCGAATCCTTGCCGTACTGTTTGTGGATCCGCCGCGCGTGCGATGCGCCAATTCCGTGCCCGCGCAGAAACACGGAGAGCTCGCGAAGTCCTGAGGCGTCGCGCCACGCCGCGATGATTCGCGCCGCGACCACGGGGCCGACGCCGCTTACCTCGCGCACGCGATGGGGAGTGTTGTCCAGAATCTCCGGCAGGCTCTCGCCGAAGTGCGTCGCGATTCGATGCGCGAGCTCCGGCCCGACCCCGGGAATCTCCTTGGACAGGTAGAGTTCGAGCGCGCCGACGCTGGCCGGGCGCACCGTCTCGAACTCCGTCACCTTGAACTGCTCGCCGTAGCGCGGATGCTTTTCGAACGAGCCATGCGCACGAATTCCCGAACCGATTTCGAGCCCGGCCAGGTTACCGACCATCGTGATCGTCCGCGTGTCTCCGGAACCGGCGTACGCCTTCACGACCGCAACCCCGTAGCCGGTCGAGTCGTTCACGTAGAGCAAATGATCGAGCGTTCCCTCGACCATCTGCGCGCTATGTTCCGGTTCACTCACGTGGCCAAGGATTGCGCGCATCGCCGTGCGCGTAAAGACGCGCGCCATGCGGATGCCAACAGGCCGCGCTCAAACCTTGATCGTCGCCCATTTGCCGGTACGGAAACGCCAGGTCTTGAGCGTCGAGCGCACGATGTAATCAGCGAGCAGCGACCACCAGATCCAAATGATCGGCCCGTGATGCCACGCGATCAGGATCGTGAGGAACAGGCGCATCCCGTAGAACCCCGCCAGTGATCCGTAGAGCGGGAACTGCGAGTCGCCCGCGCCGCGCAGCGCACCGGTAACCGTCCAGTCGATCGCCATCAGCGGCTGCGCCGCCGCGAGCGCGTACATGAACGCGACGGTGTAGGCGATGACCTGCCGATCCGCGATGAACAGCGCTGCGATTTGCCATGCGAACACGACGAACAGCAGACCCATCACGGACATCAATACGATCGCCATCACCACCGACGTCCATCCAGCCTTGCGCGAGAATTCTTTGTCACCGGCGCCGAGCCCCTGCCCCACCAGTGTCGCGGCCGCGGCGGAAAATCCGAAACCCGGCAGGAACGAGAGCGCCAGAATCCGCACGCCGATAAAATATGCGGCGACTTCCTTGTCGCCATAGCTCGCGATAAACGCGACGTAGGCGACAAATCCGAACTGGATGACGAGCTGCTCGATCGCCGCCGGATTGCCGACCCGCAGAATGCGCCATCCGAGACCGAAGTCCGGCCACAGTTTGCGCCAGCGGAAATTGAGCACCATCCCATCAAGCGACAACGCCCAGAAAAACAACATCCCGCCAATCGCGATTGCGATGAGCGTCGCCACCGCGGAACCGTCGACACCCATCTTCGGAAATCCGAACTTCCCGAAGATCAGAAGGTAGTTCAGGATGATCGCGAGCACGTCGATGATCCCGCCGATCCAAAGCGGCGTGCGCGTATCGCCCGCGCCCCGCAATGAGGCGGTGCACATCAGGAACACGCCCTGGAACGGCTCCGCGAGCATCACGACTTGCAGATAGCGCGCGCCCATCGAAGCCATCTGGCCTTTGACCTGGAACAACGCCATCAGCGGCGTGGCGAATACGATTACCGGGATCGCGATGATCGTCGAGACCGCGACGCCGAAAATCACCGCTTGCTTCATCGCCTCCTCGGCATTGTCGCGATCGTTGGCGCCGATGCATCGCGCGACCAGCGCTACCGCACCGGTGCCGACCGCCGCGATCCCGGCACGCACGGCACCCAGGATCTGCGTCGCCAATCCGACCGCGCCGACCGCCTCTGCGCCGAGCCGCCCGACCATCAGCATCGCGGCCAGCCCGAGGATCGAATCCAGCGCGAACGAGATGATCACCGGCCACGCGAGCGCCCACACCTCCGCGCGCATCCGCGTGATCGGCGGAAGAGTGAGCGCGTCCCCCGGCCGCACGGCGGCGTCAGGAACCGACTCCAGAAATTCCGACATGACTTCGGCCAGTAAGGCCAGTCCGATGCGGTCCAGTCAAGCGCGGTGCGGCTATCAGCGCCGGCTGCGACCTGAGGTGGTCTTTACCGCGTGAAGATCGCGCACGGACTTTCCGGTATATTGCGCTCCCAGAGAGGTGGGGATGGCGGCGGAAAAAGATCGCGTTCGCGGATGGCCGGGCGCGGCGGCGCAGCCGGTTGCGATCTTCGGCGCGGTGTTCGCCGTCGCCGCGATTTTCTATTCATTCCATCTCGGCAGAGACCCGCTCGGCGCCAGCGAGGCATACAGCGCGTACGCGGCGGCGCGCCCCAGCGTCGGCGCAATCGTTCACATCCCGATCGTGGACGATCCCGGCAAGCAGCTCCTCTACTACATCGTCCTGCACTTCTGGACGATGATCTTTGGCGCGCACGAGGCCGAAATGCGCTCGATGTCGGTAGTCTTCGGCCTCGGCACGATCGCGATGATCTTCGCGCTCGGACGCGATCTGTTTGACGATGCGACCGGAGCGGCCGCAGCGGCGATGTGGGCGTTCAATCCGCTGGCCACCGTGTTTTCGTATCGGGCGCGGATGTACACGATGCTGATCACGCTCGCGCTGGCGCATGTGTATGTTTTCCGCCGAACCCGGGAACGCAGGGGACTTTTCTGGACAATTGCATGCGCGCTCACCGGCGCCGCGGTGGTGTACACTCATCTTGGCGGCGCATTGATTATTGCGGCCGAGGCCGCAATCCTGCTTCGGGATTTTGCGCGCGGGCGCCGAGATTTCGCGCCGTGGATCGCACTGGGCGGCGTGGTGCTCCTTTTTGCGCCCTATCTTCCGATTGCAAGCGCACAGAGCCGCGAGCTTATAGGCGGCCATTCACTCGATTACTTTGGCGCCGCGCATTATTCGATTCTGGCCAAATCAACCGCTGGACTAATCGGCGCCGCGCTCGCGCTGTGGCTGGTCTTCGGAGCACCGCTCGAAAAAAACGAATCCGAGCCGTTTCGCTTCTGCGGTCTATGGATCGTTCTGCCGATCCTCGCCTTCGTGGTCGGCTCAATACTGGTGCGGCCGATTTTCCAGGTGCGCTACGTATCGCCGGCGCTCGCGATGATCCCGGTGCTCGCCGCGGGATTGCTCGTGATGACGGGATCATGGGTGCGCAATGTTGCCGTGGTGGCGGTCACCGCCGTGATGCTCGCAGCCGCGCTTGCGATTCGTCCGGAAATTCAGCCGTGGGGCGCGGTCGCACGGATGGTCGCCGATGCGGATCGTCCGGGCCAGCCGATCTTGTTCGAGTCGGGGTTCGTCACCCCGGGTGCAGCCCCAACCGCCGCCAATCCGGGATTTCCGCACGGCTACTATTCGCTGCCGTTCGACTATTACTTCAAGGGCGCGAATCCTCGCCTGACGATTCCGCCCTATGATCCCGCCGCCGCGCGCGCGGAGATCCAGAGCGCTGCGGCGCACGCGGGTGGCGCGTGGCTGGTCACGTGGATGGATGATGCGGGCGCGCGAGCGGAACTGCCCGACCCGGCGCAATTCACCTCGACGCTGAGGTTGCGCGGCGAACGCATGATGCTGTTCCGGATCGTCCCGGCGAGCGTGCCGCCAGGGTAACGCCTACGGCTTGTCGGGCAGCGACGGCGCGGCCGGCGGCAAATCGAGCGGAGGACCGCCGATGCGGATCGGCACGATCACCAGGCTTAGGCCGTAGAGCTGCAGCCAGCTCTGAATATCCAGCGAGGTATGGTTGTTCAGAAAGCGTTCGCCGAACCGGTCGAGGTCATCGGTGAACACGAGCTTACCCGCGAAATAAACCACCTGGGTGAACTCGTGCGCGATCTCCAGGCACAGGCGGCGCAACTCCAGCACCACGTCGGGACCAATCGCCGAGCGCAGTTCCGGATGCAACCCCAGGTCGCCGGCAAAGCGGCAATACTCCTGCAGGTCCTCGTTGATCCGTTCTTCGAGCGCCTTGACCTCTTCGGGTCCCTTGAGCAGCGCGGAATCGACCTCGCCCACCGACACGAACACGACGTTGCGGAACTGATCATGAAACAGCCGCGTGATCGTCAGCAGTGCGGAGAGTCCCAGGCCGTTGAATCCGCTGACCAGGATCGCAGCCGTGGGCGCGGCCGGATCGTACGGCGCGGGTTGTTTCTTCTCGACCTGGTAGAGCTGCGGAAGAATTTCAATCTCGAGTTGATCGATCGCTCTTCGAACCCGTGCATAGTGGTGATGAACGACGTAACAGATCGAGATGAGCGCGCCGGTTATCAGCACGGTGACCCATCCGCCCTCGTCGAACTTGAGGGTCAGCGTCAGCAGCAGGATCGCAAACGTGAACAGGCATCCGACCCCGTTGATACACAGGCGCCGGCGCCATTTCGGATCATTCTTGCGCTCGCGCCACCAGTGCACACTCATTCCGAGCTGCGACAGCGTGAAGGTCACGAACACGTTGATCGCGTACAGGATCACCAGGATTCCGACCCGGGCGTGAGTGCCGGTGAGAATCAGAATCGCCGCCACCCCCATCGCGATCACGCCGTCATGCGTGACCAGGCGTCCGCTCAGGTTCGCGAAGCGCCGCGGCAGCCATCGGTCGGTCGCCATCGTCGCCAAAACCCGCGGACCGTCGATAAACCCGGTCTGCGCGGCTACGAACAGCAGCGCGCCCTCGGTCAACAGCGCGAACGTGATAATCGGCGCACCGACGGCGAAACCGCCCAGCTTCCAGCCGGCCGCAATATGCTGGAACATCACGGCGTTGAGCGTCATCCCGCGTTCCGGCTCGACATGTTCGAGCAAATAGCCAATCAATATTCCGCCCGCGATAAACGCCAGCGAGAACGCCATGTACAGCATCGTGCGCTTGCCGGTCACGGTGCGCGGCTCGCGCAAAATCGGCAATCCATTGCTGACCGCCTCGATCCCGGTGTAGGTGCCCGCGCCCATGCTGTACGCGCGAAAGAAGATTGCCGCCATCGCGAAGAACCCCAGCGCGTCGAACCCATGCCGAGTCTCCGAGATCGCGCCGTGCATGATCGCGGGAAATTGTCCCGCACGAGAGAGCAGCGCATACCCGACCAGCCACAGGTGCATCACCACGAACGCGAGGAAGATCGGTACCAGCGACATCACCGATTCCTTCACCCCGCGCAGATTCATCCCGACCATCAGGACCACCACCAGGAGGCAGACCCAGAACTTGAGCCATAAGTAGTCGGGCGGCAGGAAGCTGAAGATCGCGTCGGCGCCGCTCGCGATCGAAACCGAGATCGTCAGCACGTAGTCGATCACCAGCGCGCATCCCGACACCACGCCCGCATACGGGCCGAGCAGCTTGGTCGCGACCAGGTATCCGCCGCCGCCGGTCGGAAACAGATCGATCGTTTGCGAGTACGAGGCCGAGATGACGAACACCGTCAGCGCCGTCATCAACGCCAGGAATATCGCCAGGTACTGATGCGGTCCCAGCGCCAGGAACGCTTCCTCGGGTCCGTAGCACGACGAACTCAGCCCGTCGGAGCCGAGGCCTACCCACGCCAGGAACGCGATCAATGAAAGCGAGTGAAAGATTCCAGGATCACGCACGTCGCGCGCGGGGCCGATAATCACCTCGCTCAGCGTACGATGCGTTTCCGGTTGCGAATCGGTTTTTTTGGGCGGCTTCAGGTCCATTGAGGTTCCCGCTAAGCGGGCCAGCGTCAAACTAGGGGAATCCCGCCAACGGATCAAAGCCCGGCGTTAGGTCGAGTAAGCTGCGCGCTCGAGCCCGAGCTGATAGCGCGCCGCGTCGATCAGGTTCTGCATCAGCGCCACGACCGTCATCGGTCCGGTGCCGCCGGGATTGAGGGTGATCCATCCGGCGACTTCCCTGACCGCCTCGAAGTCCACGTCGCCCGCAAACTTGCCCGGCCCGACGCGCCGAAAGCCGACATCGATCACGCACGCGCCCGGCTTCACCATGTCGGCGGTAATCAAGTAGCGCCGGCCAACCTCTGCGCCGACGCACGAGACGAGAAGATCGGCCTCGCGGCAGATCGCCTCGAGATCCTTCGTATGCCGATGACACCACGTCACGGTCGCGTTGCGCAGCCTGCCGCCAAGGATCAGCGCCGCAGGCTTGCCCGCGATATCGCTGCGCCCGATCACTGTCGCGCGCGCGCCATCGACCGGCACCTTGTAATAATCGAGGAAGGTCAGGATTCCGCGCGGCGTACACGGTACGAAGGTTCCCCACTGGCCGCGGTAGAAGCCGCTGACGCTCGCAGCGCCGACCCCGTCGAGATCTTTCAGCGGCGCGATCGCGTCGAACAGCCGGAAACGATCCACCCGCTCGGGCACCGGAAGCTGAAGCAGCACGCCGGTGATGCCGGAGTCGCGATTGATCCCGTCGATCACTTCGAGCAAGCCGTCGGTGGTCGCCTCAGCGCCCGCGATCCTCAGGATGTCGGCGCCGAAACCCAGCTCCGCAGCCATCTTGATCTTGTTGCGGACGTATTGATGCGACGCGGGATCATTGCCGACCAGAATCGTGACCAGCTTCGGCACGACGCGATGACGCTGCGCCAGCTCGGCCGCATGCCGTCTGAGCTCGGGCGTCAGATGCGCCCGCAGCGCGCGTCCGTCCATGATTATCGTAGCCATCGCGATTCACTCGAATATAGCACGCCGGCAACTGGGGCAAGGCGCTTGTGGATAATCCGGACCGCTGTGGGCAGACCCGCGCAGGTTGTCTCGTTGGCGATCTTGCGCTCTGTTAAATTACCTTGAGATGAATGCGCCGATGCGCACCGCCGTTTTTCCTGTCCACCAGAAACTCCACGCGCGGATGACGGTTTTCGGTGGTTTCGAGATGCCGGTCAGCTACGCCGGGATCATCGAGGAGCATCGCGCGGTGCGCGCGGCGGCGGGAATTTTCGACTTGAGCCATATGGGTGAATTTGAACTGCGCGGTCCTCGCGCGCTCGACTTGCTGGAGCGCGCGTTTACCAACTCCGCCGCGCGGCTGAGCATCGGCCACGCTCAATACACGATCATGTGCGCCGACGACGGCGGCACGATCGATGATCTGATCGTCTATCGGCTCGGCGACGAGCATTACATGCTCTGCGTCAACGCCTCGAATATCGCGGCCGACCGCGAAGCGATCCTTGCGCTCAATGCGATGGGCGCGGAGTTTCGCGACCTTAGCGAAGAAACCGCGCTGGTCGCGATTCAGGGACCGCGCGCCAACGCGCTCGCGGCATCGCTCGCGGATTTTCCCCTCACTCAAGTTCCGCGCTTCGGCGTCGCCAGGGGTTCTGTCGCCGGCGCGAAATGTATCGCGGCGCGCACCGGATACACCGGCGAAGACGGATTCGAGTTCTTCATCGCACCTGACGATGCGGCCGAACTGTTCGAAGCACTGCTCGACGCCGGCCGCAGCATCGGCGCCCTGCCCTGCGGCCTCGGCGCGCGCGACACTTTGCGGCTCGAAGCCGGACTTCCGCTCTACGGCCACGAACTCGATCGCGCGACCTCGCCGCTCGAAGCGGGGCTCGGAGCATTCGTCAAGCTCGAGCGCGATTTCGCCGGCGCTACCGCCTTGCGCGTACAGCGCGAGCGCGGCCGGGCCAAGCGTCTGATTGGCCTTCGCACCGATGACGGCCGCAGCATCGCGCGCCAGGGCTACAAGCTCTTTGCCGACGAGCGTGAAGCCGGATTCGTGACCAGCGGGACCTTCGCGCCGACGCTCGAGCGTCCGATCGCGATGGGCTATCTCACGGCCGGCGAGATTCATCCACCGAGCGCGGGTATTGCAGCGCTGGAAGTTGAAATACGCAACCGCCGAGCAGCGGCGACGATCGTGCCCCTTCCATTTTATCGGCGATCTGCCGCGCACGGCTGACTCAAGTCTATGAAGAAGGAAACAAGGTTACCTTGATGAGATTCATGCCGCAGACCGAGGCGGATATCGCCGCGATGCTGAAAACGATCGGCGCGCCTGACCTGAACGCACTGATCGCGCACGTGCCGGAAAGCCTGCGCATGCGCGCCGCGATCAATCTCGCGCCCGGACGCGGCGAGGCCGAAGTCGCCGCCGAGCTTTCCGCCCTCGCCGCGATGAACGCGGGCGCGAGCGGATACGCGAGCTTTCTCGGCGCCGGCTACTACCATCATTACGTGCCCGCCGCCGTCCGCGCGATTACGGCGCGCGCCGAATTCGCCACCAGCTACACGCCCTATCAGGCCGAGGCCAGCCAGGGCACGACGCAGGCAATCTTCGAATTCCAAACCCTTATCACCCAGCTCACCGCGATGGACGTTGCCAACGCCAGCATGTACGACGGCGCGTCCGCCGCGGCCGAGGCGGTCCTGATGGCAAGGCGCGTGATGCCGAAGCGCCGCGTCGTCGCTTTGTCGCGCGCGCTGTGGCCCGACTATCGTGCGACTATCCGCACCTATCTGAGCGCGCTCGACGGAATCGAGATCGTCGAGCTCCCGTTCGACAACATCTCCGGCGCAACCGATCTGAATGCGCTCGAAAGAATCGCAGATGACACGCTCTTGTGCGCCGTGCTCGGCTACCCGAATGCATTCGGTGTGATCGAGCCGCTGCGCGCCGCCGCCGAAATCACGCATCGCGCCGGAGCCATGATGATCTCCGCAACTGCCGAGGGCCTCGCACTCGGACTGCTGAAGCCGCCCGGAGAGCTGGGCGCGGATATCGCGGTTGGCGAGGGGCAGAGCTTCGGCCTTGCGCTTCAGTTCGGCGGACCGGGCGTGGGCTTCATGGCGGCGCATACCGCGCATCTGCGCCAGATGCCGGGGCGGCTGGTCGGACAGACTCGCGATCGCGACGGGCGACGCGCCTTTTGCCTGACGCTTTCGACCCGTGAACAGCACATCCGGCGCGAACGCGCGACCTCGAACATCTGCACCAATCATTCGCTGTGCGCGCTCGCCGCCGCGGTTTACCTTTCGCAGATGGGCAGGAGCGGGTTGCGCGAGCTCGCGGAGCGCAACGTCGAGCTCGCCCACGCCGCGGCCGACGCGCTTGCGGCGCGCGGAATCGGCCGGCGTTTCAGCGGACAGTTCTTCAACGAGTTCACCATCGCGATGCCGCGTCCGGCCACCGCTCTGGAAGCCGCCGAACGCAAAAAGATTCTCGCTGGCGTCGCACTCGCACCCGACTATCCTGAGATTCCGGACGGTCTGCTGATCGCCGTGACCGAGATGAACCATCGCACCGAGTTCGATGCGCTCGCGGAAGCCTTGCACGAAGTAGGGACGGAGAAGCGCTGATGGCGCCGGCCGGAAAAATTTCGCGAATCACTCCGATCCACGAGGCCGCAGTGACGGCGCACGATGCCGAAACTCAACCTGTCGGCACGCCGCTCATCTTCGAACTCTCGTCCAACGGGCGCAGCGGCGCCGACCTTGCCCCACGCGCCGTCGGCGCGCGGTCCGGTGCGGAGATTCTCGGCCCCGAACTCTGCCGTGACGATCTGCACGGATTCCCGGAGCTCAGCGAGCCGCAGGTAATGCGGCATTTTCTGCGCCTGTCCCAGCTCAACTTCGCGCAGGCACTCCAGTTTTATCCGCTCGGCTCCTGCACGATGAAGTACAACCCGGTAATCAACGACGAGATGGCGGCGCTGAACGGATTCGCCAATTTGCATCCGCTCGCACCGGTGCACCTGGCTCAGGGAGCGCTCGAACTGATGGCGCGCCTGGAAGCGGCACTCGCCGAGATCACCGGGATGGACGCTATCTCGCTGCATCCCGCGGCCGGCGCGCAAGGCGAGCTGACGGGGCTCCTGTGCGCGCGCGCGTATCATCGAAAGCGCGGCGAGTCGCGGCGCAAGGTGATCATCCCCGACACCGCGCACGGCACCAATCCGGCCAGTTGCACGCTGGCGGGATACGAAGTCGTGGTCGCGAAGTCGAATAGCCGCGATTTTATCGAAGCGTCGGAAGTGCGCCGCCTGGTCGATCGCCACACCGCCGCCATGATGGTCACGAATCCGAACACGCTTGGAATCTTCGAGCCGCAGATCGCCGAGATCGCGGCCACGCTGCACGAGAAAGGAGCGCTCCTGTACATGGACGGCGCGAACATGAATGCGCTCATGGGCGTCGCGAAGCCGGGCCACATGGGCGCGGATATCGTGCAGCTAAATCTGCACAAGACGTTTTCGACTCCGCACGGCGGCGGTGGCCCGGGCGCAGGACCTATCGGCGTCACCCGTGCGCTCGAGCCGTTCCTGCCGGTGCCGCGCCTGACGAAAACCGCGAATGGATGGACGCTCGACAGCGAGCGTCCCGATTCGATCGGCCGGATGCGCTCGTTCCACGGGAACTTCGGGATGCTGGTGCGAGCATACACGTACATCCTGGCGCTCGGCGGCGACGGGCTTGGGCAGGCGAGCCGGCTCGCGATCCTGGGTGCGAACTATCTGCGCAAGCGCCTTGAAGATCATTTTCCCGCCGCGTCGGTGGAACCCTCGATGCACGAATGTGTGCTCGAGCACGATCTGGAAAAGCGCACCGGCGTCTCGACGCTCGAGATCGCCAAACGCCTGCTCGATTTCGGCGTGCATCCGCCGACGATTTATTTTCCACTGGTCGTGCACGGCGCTCTGATGATCGAGCCGACTGAGACCGAGACGATGGAAGTGCTCGACGCGTTCGTCGCGACGATGGAGCGAATCTACGCCGAGGCGCTGAGCGATCCCGAAATGGTAAAGACCGCGCCGCACTCGCTCAAGCTTTCGCGCGTCGATGAGGCCGAAGCCGCGCGCCGCCCAATCCTGCGCTGGCAGCCGAAGTAGCTCGCGCTACTCCTGACTGGCGCCCCGGAGCATCTCGAAGATCAGTGCGAGGTTGTCACTGACGGTGTCGCGGAACATGCTAATCAGTTCGGGCTCGTCGCCCGGCATCGGCATCGCAGTAAGAATCGCGAGACTCGACTTTTTCAGCCGCTCGACAAACGCCGGCGCGTCGCCGGAAAGCCTCGCGACTTCGCCGGCCAGCGCCGCGACCGCGATATTGGTCGCAACCAGTTGCAGCGCCTGCTGCGAGACCATCTCGACGATTTGTTCATCCAGCCCCGCAGTCTCTTCCTCGGGTTCGGAGCCGCCGGGCAGAATCAATTGCGAACCTTTGCGATCGCGATGGTTGGGGGCCACGATTACTCCTCGCGCGGCGTGCAAATTACTCAGTGACCAGTAGAACCGCGCGTCTGCCCAGTTGTTGCGCAACCCGCGCCCATGCGCAACCCGCTGGTACTTCGTCTGTCATGAGTGGTGGGCGAAAGATCACAGTACGCGTGGTGTTCGCTCCGGAGCATGGACGCCTCCGGATTTCTCGCCTATGGCTCGAAATGACGGTTGTGGGCTCGGCTGAGGCTACAATACTCATGCACCGGCCAACATCCGTCATTTCGACCGAAGGGAGAAATCCCGGGGCGCTCATGCACTCACCCACGAGTACCGTAAAGGCCAGGGCCGAGCCCCCGATTCCTCGCGCGGCAGCCACGCGCGGGAATGAAACAGCGGGCGCGCCACTCAACGCCGTCAGGTTGACGCCGTGAACCGCAGGGCGCGGGCGTAATCGGCGGGAGTGTTGATGTTGATGAAGCTTCGGAGTTCGGGGTCCAGGGCTCGAAGCTCGTCCTCGACGACTCGCCGTGTCGGCACCGCAGCCGCGATCGCGTTCAGGCGGTTCTCGCCCCGCGCGTGCATCGCGCGCAGCGCGGTCGCTACCGCCCGGCGATAGACGGCGTGCAGCGGCTGAAGCCGATCGCTCACGAACGGGATCACGGCGTCATAGCCGGGAAGCATCGCGAGGAGGGCCACCGCGACGCGCGCGTCGAGCATCGGAAGATCGCACGAACAGGCAAACGCCGCATCGGCGCGAATCGCGTCGAGGCCGCGCGCGAGCGCGAGCACCGGACCTTCGTATTCACAATCGTCGCGGATGACCCTCACGTTAGCAGGCGCCGCGAGTGAGGCTTCCGCGTCGGTCGGCGATGATACAATCACAATATCGTCAAAAGATTTGCCGAGCTCTGCGATGGTCCGTTCGAGAAGCGTTGATTCGCCAAATCGCAGCGCGGCCTTCGGCTGGCCCATCCGCGAGCTTCGTCCGCCGGCCAGCACGATAGCCGAGCAAACGGTTTCGCCGCGCGAACTCATCGGGAGATCTACTTCGAGACGCGGTTTGCGCGCAGCTCGGTCGCGACCAGGCGCAGCGCCTCGGGCAGAAACGCGAGCGCCAGATGGCCCACGCCTTCGAGCACGACGCGGCGGCCAAACGGCATGCTCCGGGCGATGACTCCGGCCGGTGCGGACACGATCGGATCTTCGTCGCCAAAGATCGCGAGCTCGCGCGGCGCCCACTGCCCAAACAGGTAGGGCGAACCGAGCGTCACGATCGAACGCACCGCGCCACGCCGAGCGGTTAATGCATACAATCGTGCGATACTTCCGCCGAGGCTGTGCCCGACCAGATGCGCGCCACCGGGCGCCACTTCGTCGGCCATCGCGGCGAGTTTCAGCGCCGACGCCGTGATCGGCTGGCTGCGCGGATACTCGAAGTAGGAAATATTGTCCATCCCGGAAAGGCGCAGATACGATGCCAGTGCGAGCAGGTTCGAGCGCCCGCCGCCATAGCCGTGAATCAAAATGACTGGCTCGCCCGGCGCCGCGCATACCAGTGACGGCGCGTTGCGCGCGATTTGATCAAGCGGATAAGACGCGAGCAGCGCACCCGCCGCCGCGATCTCTTTGAGCACAGCGCCTGTCTTCATGTCGCCCGAACCTCCGCCACTTCCGCTTTCAAACGTAACCATCGCGCGGGCGCCCTACAAGGCGGCGTGCCTGCCGCGTTTGCCGAAGCCGGTGCCATGGGCGCACAATTCGCTTCGTCAAACAGGTTCGTTGCAGATGCGGAAAACGCGGCCATGAGGGGCCGGGAGAGGCAGCATGGCATCGAAGGCCCCAATCGGCGGATATTTTCGCAGCAAGTCGATCGTCGTGACCGGTGCGTCGAGCGGAATCGGCGCGGACGCCGCACTCGCTTTCGGCGAGCAGGGCGCCAACGTCGCTTTGCTTGCGCGGCGCACGCCGCCGCTCGAGCAACTGGCCGCGAAGATCATCAAGGCGGGAGGCAAAGCGCTCGCGCTGCAATGCGACGTGACCGATCGCGCGCGGGTATTCTGGGCGATCGAGCAGGCACGCGACGCGTTCGGCGGCGTGGACGTTCTGATCAACTCGGCCGGCGTGCTGATACCCGACCCGGTCGAGCAGACGCGGCCCGAGGACCTTGAACGCATGATGACGACGAATCTATATGGCGCGCTCCACGCGATGCATGCGGTGCTGCCGATCATGCGCCGGGCCAAGGCCGGCAATATCGTAAATGTCGCGTCGCTGGCGGGGCGGCGCGGAGTCAGCCCGCTGGGCGCCTACAGCGCGACCAAGTTCGCACTGGTCGGGCTGACCGAAGCGCTTCGGGTCGAGCTGTTCGGCTCCGGCGTTCACGTCTCGCTGGTGATGCCGGGAGTGATCGACACTCCGATGGCGCGGGTCGCGCAGAAGAGCTCAGATTCGCTCAAGGGACTGCCGGCAATGATGGCGATGGCGATGCCGGTGCGATGGGTCACGTGGGCGATTCTTGCGGCTGCTGCCTTTGGCCTGACCGAGGTTGACGTGCCTCCCGGCGCGGCGGTGGTAGAGAAGCTCGCCTCTCTGTTCCCGGGCGTCACCGATGCGATCCTTAGTGTCGGTTCGCGAATATTGCAGGGCGCGAGCGCGATGGCGTCGGGCGCAGCCAAGCCGGCGCCGGGGAAACAGTAGATAGTAGGATTTCTCTACATAAAGTAAGGTTTGGCCAGCTCGTCGAAATCGCCGTACATCAGCCACACGTTGGCGTTATCGACGTACGGATATTTGACCGGCGTCTTGCCCACGGTCTTGAGCCCGAGCTGCTTGTAGAGCTCATACAGCGGCTCGACCGGATTGGTGATGATCAGTTTCGGACGGCGCGAGAACAAGAACACTTTCGCCGTGTCCGACAACGCGCGCATCAGGCCTTTGCCCTGAAAGGTCGGGTCGACCACCATCCCGCCGAACTCCCACACGTCCTCGGAATAGACGTCCTTGAAAATCTGCGGCGGATACAGATGCCCCAGCGTCAGCGGCGCGTCGGCAAGGCATCGCGCCCAAAAGGCAGCGACCAGCGGCGGCCGTTTTTTCTCCTGCCCGGACTTCACGTGATAGAGGCCGAAATGAAAAGCGAGCGGCCACAGGATCATCGTCACGCGTTTCTGATGCACGTTAAGCATGTCCCAGGTGCGCTTGTGCAGAACATGCAGTTCCTTGAAACCCTGGGTGGTGCCAATAGGCCTAACGTCGAGGCGCCCTTCTATATCCGCAACCTTTGGCGCCTTGGGCGGCGCAGGGCGCGTCTCGGATGGCGCCGACGCCGGTCGCTCGGGGCCTTCCGACGCCGGCGTGCCGGTATCGAGCGCGACAGATTCCTTGAGCGCGGACGCGACGGCGCTCTGCACACGGCGCGAAATGCGCGGCGAGATCATCGCTTCGATAAGGTCGCCGTCCTTCTCCGTCGCCATCGTCGATGCCGTCACTTTCCGTCTTATCGATGCTCAGGCTTTTGGTAGCAAAATTACGCCGTTTGGTTCATCCACGGTCAAAAGTTTACACGAGCACTTATAACGCGATGCGAGCAGGAACGAAAGCGCGCGACCAGAGCTGCTTATCATCCATTAAACCGCCTCAAAACACAACAAACGTAACCAAATTGGCAAAAAGAAAGGCGTCCTCGCGGACGCCTTCCTACCAGACCATTTTTCCAAAACTAGAGCTTGGTATAGACCTGCTTTATCTGGGTGTAGAGCTCGAGCGCATGCTTGCCGAGTTCGCGCCCGAAGCCTGACTGCTTGTAACCGCCGAACGAGCCCATCGGATCGATCATCCCGTAAGTGTTGATCCATACGGTGCCGGCCTTGAGTGCGCGCGCGACTTTGTGTGCGCGGCTGAGATCCTTGGTCCACACCGCAGCAGCAAGGCCGTAGGTCGTATCGTTGCCCTGGAAGACCACGTCGGCTTCGTCCTTGAACGGAATCGCGGAGGCAACTGGTCCAAAGATTTCTTCGCGCGCGATTTTCATCGAGTTATTCACCCCGGAGAAAACTGTCGGCTGCACGAAGTAGCCGCGCTCCTGCGGTCCGGCTGCTCCGCCGGTCATCGCCTTGGCGCCTTCATCCTTGCCGACTTTGAGATAGCCCAGGACGCGATCGTGCTGTTCCTTGGACACGAGCGGTCCCATCCGGGTGGCCGGATCGAGAGGATTGCCCAGGGTTAGTCCCTTGGCCATCTGCGAGAGCGTGTCGGTGAATTGATCGTACATCGATTCCTGCACGAACACGCGCGAGCCGGCGCAGCATACCTGGCCCTGGTTCATGAAGATGCCGAGCATCGAGCCGAACGCGGCCGCCTGCATGTCGGCGTCGGGAAAAATGATGTTGGGCGACTTGCCGCCGAGCTCGAGCGACACGTGCTTCAGGTTGCCGGCCGAGGCTTTCAGGATGAGCTTGCCGACTTCGGTCGAGCCAGTGAACGCGACTTTGTCGATATCCGGATGCTCTGCGATCGAGCTGCCGGCGCCGGGTCCGAATCCGGTGACGATCTGCACCACGCTCTCGGGGAGTCCGGCTTCGAGGATCAACTCGCCCAGGCGCAACGCGGTCAGCGGAGTCTGCTCCGCAGGCTTCAAGATCACGACGTTGCCGCAGGCCAGTGCGGGCGCGATTTTCCAGCTCGCCATCAAGAGCGGGAAGTTCCACGGGATGATCTGGCCGCATACGCCGACCGGCTCGCGCAGCGTGAAGCTGAACATGTCGGGCTCGGAAGGATTGGTCTCGCCGTAGATCTTCGAGGGCCATCCGGCGTAGTAGCGAAAGGTCTCGGCAGCGCCGGGGATATCGATATTCTTGGACTCGAAGATCGCCTTGCCGTTGTCGAGGGTCTCGAGCTCGGCGAGCTCGTCGGCATTCTGCTCGATCAGGTCGGCGATCTTGAGCAGGAAGCGGGTGCGCTGATGCGGGCCGATCGTGGCCCACTTGCCCTGCTCGAGCGCTTTGCGCGCATTCTTGACCGCCTCATCGACGTCGGCCTTGTCGCCTTCGGCGACGAGAGCCAGGACTTCCTCATTGGCGGGATTGAGGGTTTCAAAAGTCTTGCCGGATTTTGCGGCGACCCATTTGCCGCCGATCAGAAGTTTCTTGGGACCGCTCTTGAGGAACTGTAGAGCGCCGGGATTTTTTGCGCCACGCGCGGCGGATTCAATAGATGGTGATGCAGCCATAGCGAACGTCTCCTGTATGGTTTTGCTCTGGTGTCAATCGTCGTCGGCGGGATGTCCGCTCCCGAATCCGGGCGAACGAACGATCAGAGGGATGTGCTCAACTTTAGGATCGTAGTCGATCCAAGGCTGAGTAGCAAAGTGCAACGAGTCCTCGCCGGCGTTGAATTCCGGAACCAAAGCTATCCACGAGTGGTCGGTTTAGCGGCGATTCGGCGACGGCGATGCTCGGTCTTCACGAAGAGCTTGACCTAAACTCAAGCCGGCATAGAAACACAAGACACCAAGGAAGAGCGGGCGGTCACTAAGACACTAAAACACGAAGAAGAAGCGGGCCTTTCCAGTAGGAAAGGCCCGCTAGTTTTCTTTTAGTGTCTTCGTGTCTTTGTGGCTGCTTGGTGTCTTGGTGTCTTTCCGGTCCTGGTTTTCCTTACCCCGGCCTGGGGTTACTTCTTTTCCAACTCGGTCGAGGGAATGCTCGTTTTAGGCAGAACCTTGAGTTGAGGCTTCTGAATTCGGGCGCCAGTTTGGGCGTTGTAGCGGATCGTTTGCGTGACTCCGTTTCTGGTCACGGTTGCGTCCCAATAGTTGCCGTTGCGGACTACGCTCTTCACCGCCGCTCCGCTGTAGCCGAGCTTTGACAGCCGCACGCGCAAGACGCTCTCGCTGACGGGCGCGGGGCCCATCGGTCCTTTCATCTCCGATCCTTGCGCCATCGCTGCTGAACTCGTATGCGAGGTCTTCTGCGACTGCTCCTTCATCTGCTCGAGGTCTGCGGCGAAGGCCGGCGATGCGAGATCGAAAGCCGACGCGAGTTTGGCGAAGCGCGACGGCGCCGGCCGCGCGGCGAAGAGCTGCAGCAGGCGCGCTGTCGCCTGGGCATTGTCGGCCGCAGCCTGAGACCGCGTTGCTCCGGTCACGCACACATAGTCGCCCGGCCACGCTTCGCGCCATACGTAGCCCTGAACGCAGGTAGTCGAATTCGGGAGATGACGTCCCGGCGCGGCGGCATTGTCGGCCGTCGCCTGGGTTCGGGTGGCGCCGGTCACGCACACGTAGTCGCTGTCGTCGCCGTCGCGCCACACGTACCCCTGCTGGCAGGTATTGGGTCCGTAGCTGACTTTCGATTCATCGACGTGAGCATACGCGGCCGCGTCGTCGGCAGCGGCCTGGGAGCGGGTTGCGGTCGTCACGCAGGTAAAGTCACCCGGAAAGGCTTCGCGCCATACGTAGCCCTGAACGCACGTCGTCGAGTTCGGCAGATGGCGCGAGCCGGCCTGCGAGTTGTCGGTGGCAGTCTGCGTGCGGGTGGCGCCAACCACGCAGACGCGATCGATCGACGACGCTTCTCGCCACACGTAGCCTTGTGCGCAGGGCAGCGCGAGCTGCGTGCTGACGTTGATTGTCGCCTGGTCGCCGGAAGTTCCGGTGACTGAGATCGTCACGCCGTTTGCGCTCAGCGACTGGACCGGCGGCCCGTCGCCGGTTCCCGCGTAGCTGCCAAGCTGTCTTTGAAGCGTCGTCTGATAGTAGCCGCCGTTGGTCTTGACCTCGTTGATCATCACGATCGCGGCGGGAATACCGGCGTCCCATCCGTCCGGCGTGCGGTATTCCACGGTATAGAAATGGAGCGGATCGCTCGAGTCGAACGGGACCCGCACCAGCAGATCGCCCGAAGCTTCCGGATGAGTCAGCGCCGCGAGCGTTACACCAGTCCGCGAGAGGATTCCGTCCACCCCGAGGGTCAGAATCCGGGACTTGGGAATCCATCCCAATTCATCGAGATGATGCGCGTCGAGATCGGGTGGGCCGTCGCCGAACGCTCCGGTCGGATCGGTATAGACGTTGGCGGCGCTCATCAGATCCCATGGGTTGTCGTATTCGCCCCATCCCGCCCAGCTTACGTCCTTCCATGTGATGTCGTTGGACCATGAATGTTGCAGTCCGATTCCGTGGCCGAACTCATGCGCGATTTCCGGCAGAGCAACGTCATCGCCGCCGATCGCGCCGGTATTTTCCCATCCGGCAAGATCAACTCCGGGTGAGGTGATGACATAAACGCGCTGTCCCGACGGAGGAACGTATTTGTCGGTAGTGGACGCCGCCGCGGTATCGATACAGTCCTGCACGCGCTGCCATCTGCTGGTCAGGGCCTGCTCGTACGCGAGGGTGTGCGACTCGGTGTACCATCCATGCAGGACTGAGCCGCTCAGATCCGCCTTGCCGTTGGAGATTGCCCTTACGTAGTCATCAAGCCCCTTGGTGCCTGAATTGATGGTCATGTTGGAATAGTAACTTGCGGGATTCGGGGGCGCCGGACTGTCAGAAAATTTGCACAGGATGAATGACCATGGGATCCCGCCGCGATAAGGTCTCGCGAACGCGTCGGAAGTGACGAGTATCGCGAGCGGAACCGCCAGCAGGATCCCGCTCAGGATCGATCGATAGATAGGCCGCGGCGTAAGCATAAGGTTTCCTCCCCGTTCGAAGGTGCCTGTAGAGGACCGCACCTGGCGCGGATGCGCGTTGCAATAGCGAAAACGCATTTCCAGATTGGAGCATCGATCAACCTGATGTCTCCATTCTGTATCGTTCCACTACAAATAGTTACCGGTGGCGCAGACTTATGGCAAATGCGGCGGCCACTCGCGTCAGCGGTGGCACAGGCTTGAGCCTGTGCTCTTCACGAGCAATGCGGTAAACGGCGAAGCTGCCGCTCGCACGCGCTTTGCCCACAGGCGCCGGGGCGGATATTCTCGCACGCGAAGCATTATCGTGGCGGTCAAGCAGACACCTCTTATCGCGCAGTACTTAAGCGTCAAGCAACGCGTGCCCGACGCGATCCTGTTTTTCCGCCTCGGCGATTTCTACGAAATGTTCTTCGAGGACGCCGAGCTCGGCGCGCGCGTGCTCGATATCCAGCTCACTTCGCGATCGAAAGACGGTGTGCCGCTATGCGGAGTTCCCTATCATGCGGCGGAGCCGTATATCGCCAAGCTGATCAAGGCCGGCCACAAGGTCGCGATTTGCGAGCAGGGCGCGCAGGACAAGGGCGCCGACGGCAAGCCGCGCGGAATCATGACGCGGCAGATCGTGCGCGTGATCACGCCGGGTACCGTCGGTGAGGAGACGGTGCTGGTCTCAGGCGAGAAGAATTATCTGGTTGCGGTCGTGCGGGAGACGAGCGAAGACGCTCCGAGCGAGGAGTCGGCAGAGCAGCACCCTCACCCGCGCGGCGATTCGCCGCGCCGCCCTCTCCCGGAGGGAGAGGGTAAGATCCTAGGCGGGGGATTTGCTATCGCGGCGGTCGATGTTTCTACCGGAGAGTTTATTGCGGCGCGGATTGTTAACCGGCATGGACTGGGAGAAGAGCTGGCGCGGCTTGCGCCTCGAGAAATTATCTTTTTCGCCGGCGATCCGGAACTTAAAGTAATCCTTGAAGAGCTGGGCGCGCCGTTCACCGCGCTCGCTCCGGACCTTGCCGACGGCGCCAAATCCGCACTGGCCGCGCGCTTTGGCGCCGCCGCCGCGCTCGACGAGCCGATCGTGCTCGCGGCGGGCGCGGCGCTGCTCTATCT
>JBARDN010000201.1:0-3927 GCA_049795175.1 Binataceae bacterium (SeqCode)
GATTAGTGCAACCAACCGTGGCTCTTCGCACTAATCGCTTCGCGGAGATCCTTCACTTCGTTCAGGATGACGGAAAAGAACTCGCCATTTATCGACAGCCTCGGTGCGGGGAGGGGAAAGGGGTTAGATCGATTGCCTTGAGAATCAACTCCGCCCGACGGCATCCGATTTTCATCCATCAAGGTGCGCGCAGCGCATGCCGACTCACCATCTGGCGGCCGATGAAGCGTCTGCTGTACCTGACTGCTAAACGCAGTGGACGAAACAAGTAATACAACCAATACAAGCCCGGCGGCAGCTTGAGCGCGCGGTATTCGGCCTCGGTTGGCTGGCAAACCATTCCGGCGATCAGCCGCATACGGTTATCGCGCCGCTCGAATGCCCGAAGACCGAACCGTGCGGTGTCCAACGCGGAAACAGGACTATCGGCACGAAGCCGCTCGAGCGCCGTTCCAGCCAAAGCTCGGGTGCGCGCATCGGCATCCGCCAAACGGGCCGCTGCCGGCGGGATATCCACGCCCAACAGATCCGACGCCAGCAGAAGACCCAGCGAGAGCATACGGGACGTGTCGGTCCGGCGCGCTTGCGCAAAAACCTCGGACCAGTTGAGTTCCGATTCCACTTGAATCAGCCGGGCCGTATCGCAAAGCCATCCTAACCTTTCCCACGAATGTTTCGTTCCATGCGCGCACAGAAACAACAACAGATGCTCGGGTGCGAGAGTCAGTGCGCGTGTGCGGCCCCACGGAACCGGACGCAGTTTGCCCCAGAGCTCAGCGTCGTCGAACAACGCGGGGTAATAGGTCGGAAGCAGTCGCCAGTGCAGGTCGATCTTCAAGTCGCCTGCCGGATCGCTGAAAGAAAGCTCACCGTTCAAGTCGCGCAGGTAAGCTCCATCGCCGGACCAATGCTGGACGGATGTCAGACGGTAGCAGGCAGCCAGCATCGCGTGTATCGCACGCAACGCGTCGCGCGGACGGACGAGCAGGTCGAGGTCGGAGGAAGTTTTTAGCGCCTCGTCGCCATACAGAGCGGCGCCTAGCACCGGACCCTTAAGTGAAACGACGTCTATAGCCTGCTGCTTAAATAGATCCAGCAGCTTGAGCAGTTCGGCGCTCAAGGTCAGATTGACCCGAGCCGCCTTCATCGCGATTTCTCTGAGTTCCGGGTTTGGGCAGGAATGGCATAGAAACGCTGTGACCGCATGACGATCGGCGAGGCGCAGGAGCTCGCTCCAATCCAGCCCTTCCGGCGAAGGAAGAAGCGACTCCGGCCGAAAGAATCGCCGAACCGCGGCGAGCAAAAAATCAAGCTCACGTGTCCGCCGCGGCGGCTTTCCATGGCGGCCCATTGCGCGGCTCTGATCCTTTTCCACTACGCGGAGTCGTTCCTGAGGAAATCTGACTTGAACCGGACCAGCCTACCCTGTAGGTTCGGGCGGCGCGAGTTCTTGATAATAGCCGCTCCAGTTGTGGTCATGATTGCGCCGCTATATTTTTTAATCGAACGCATTCTCACATCGATTCACAACGGCGCTACTGCTCTGATTCAAGGCTTGTCTCTCGGGCTCTTAAGCAACGAGGCATTGGAGCGGCTTACAGAGTATCGGTATTCGAAGCAGTCTGCGCCGTATGCTGATGAGCAGTATTTGAACTCCGGTCTTTTTCTTTGGGAGCGAGAGGCGATTCGGCGTTATTTTCCGCAGGGCGGCCGAATACTGGTGGCCGCGGCCGGCGCGGGCAGAGAGTTGATCGCTTTGACAAATTGCGGATTCGTGGTTGACGGCTTCGACTGCTGTGCGCCGCTTATCGAATCAGGCCGAAAAGAATTGAGCAAACACGGTATCGCGGCGAAACTGAACTATGCACCGCCCTCGACCGTGCCGAAATGTTGCGGCGATCACGACGCCGTTCTGGTCGGCTTTTCCGGCTACATGTATATACCCGGCAGATCCCGCAGAATTCGCTTTCTTCGAGACTTGCGCGATTTCCTGCGTCCGGGCGCACCGGTGATGGTTTCGTTTACCGAAGGTCTTCCCGGAAGACGGCGCATCTGGACGGCCAGGATCGGGAGCGCCATCCGCAAGCTTCGACGAGCCGAGCCCGTCGAGCAAGGAGATTGGCTCAAGGACGGATTCCAACATCACTTTGACCGGCAACAGATCGAGTCGGAGATGAGTGAAGCCGGAATAGATCTAATGTACTATGGTGGAGGGACCTGCTATGGCCATGCGGTGGGATTGGTGCGATCGAGTATGTAGTTCCACAATCGACGTGGCATCTGGATTATTGATAATTCCCATTCGGAGCGCGGTCATTGGGCTTCGTCCTTCGCGCTTATGAGCCGCGCTGCTATTGTTGTCCGCACGGCGAACCGTCCGGAAATCCTGAACCGCTGCATTGAGCAAGCGGTTGACGGTTGCAGCGTCGCTCGGGAGGCCTTCTGGATAATCCTCGACGACTCTTCTCCAGAGTACCGTGGTCCCACCCGTGAGATAACGCGGTTCTGGAAAAGATTCGGATTACGGCTGGCCTGCGTGGATAAGACGGTTGAGCAGGAGATCGCGGAATCCCTCCCGGAAGCCACCTTGCGCAATTCCTTCGCGCATCTGGTGGCAAGACGCACCGCTAGCGCCACTGAAGGTGGACGAAATCTTGCCCTCGTCACCGGGTTCTCGCTCAACCCCGATGTGCTTTTCTTGGTCGATGACGACATGGTCGTTCGCCATGAAAAGAATTGTTTCTTCCATTGGTGCGTGAACCTCGAGCGTCCCGACAGCTTCATTGCCGCACCCCGAGAGCTTGGCATCCGCGATATGACGTACCTCGAACGATTGAAGACACTTTTGAACCGGGACGAAAGCGTTCAGTTTGTCTCGGACGCCGGGCTCTCGGCGGATCCGGAGTCGTGGTACTCGCCCACAAACCCGCTGTGGAACCGCGGAGACAATATAAACGATGGAGCAATCATGCCGGCGCGCGAGAGAAGGTCGTTGAATGGTCAACTCATCGCTTTTCGCGGTAAGGAAGCGGAGTTCATTCCGTTTCCAGACGAGTACAACGCCGACTTGAACTGGAGTCTCCTGCAAGCAGCTTTCCATGGAACGGCACTCCTGGAGGTTGGCGGAGCGAATGCGCAACACTTGCCGCCACGCATCGGACACTCCAACAGTAAAGCTATCATCTCGGAATTGGTCGGTACGGCGATCACGCGGGCACTTCGGGAGATCAAGCCTCGTGGCGATCAACTTATGAGCACGTTGGCGAGCCGCCTCCCTGATGTTCTTCGCGTCGAGCTGAAACGACAACTGTTACCGTTCTTGGCCGTGGAACGAGCTATACAGATTAGGGTAATGACATGCGCCAACAACGACGAGTCTCGTGGGACGCTTGAGAAGATCCAAACCACCCTTGCGGACGCCGCGGACAGGTTGAAGTCCATCGACCCTCGGCAGATCGCCTGCGAATGGCTGAACGACTTTGCCGATCGCCACCGGATGTTTCTGGAACTGCGTCGCAATGAGGCGGTTCAGTTGCAGATCCGGCGAATACTTTTCGACGCCAGCGTCTGACTTTGCGCCGTTGCGTGCCGTCAACGCAGAGTAAATTACCCCAGTGGCTTCAGAAAACCCGGACAAGAAACGACTAGACGAGATTCCCGCACACGCAAAGGCGGCGGCGCCGGAAATCCAGGATTACCGCTCTGCGAGCGTCGAGGACGCGCGGAAACTGGACGCCGGGGCGCGGCATTATCGCGCTTATGTCGGCAGTCCCAAGGCGTACGACGTGACCGCGGCGACACAGTTCGCGCTGATGGTTGCGCTGGGCCTGCGTGAAGATCACACGCTGCTGGACATCGGCTGCGGATCGTTGTGCGGCGGCCGGCTGTTCATTCCCTATCTTCTGCCCGGCGGATATTTCGGCATCG
>JBARDN010000202.1:0-2949 GCA_049795175.1 Binataceae bacterium (SeqCode)
GATTAGGTCGATCGCCTGAGCACCAACTCCGGCTCGGCGCATCCGACTTTCATTCACCATGGTGGCGTGCAGCGCATGCCAACTCACCCCGCTGCGTCACGATGCTTGCGAAAAGAGCGCAGGTGTAGGAATCGGACGCTACTCGGTCAGGGGGATTGGCATCTCTTCGGGGGATACTTCTACTGCGGTTACGCCGTCTACTGCGCGGGCTACTTCTATGAGCATCGCGTCCCACGGGGCGACCAGGCCGGGACCGGCGAGGCTCACCGCGCCGCCGGTGCATCGCACGGTGATTTGGGCGTCGCGGACTTTCGGATGGGACAGGAGGGCGGCGTGGACTTGCGCGGCTAGCGCGGTGTCGCGCAGGGATTCGCGGGCGGCGGGGGCGGCGGTGCTGTCGAGCATCTGCGCCCCGTCGGCGATTAGCGTGGCGATCGAGTCGAGCGGATGCGCAGAGGTGTTGACGATCAGATCATAGAGGGTCGCATCTTCGATATCGACGGAGGAGAGGGTGGAGCTGCGCTCGCGCATCTCGCGGTCGTACTCACGGACGTATTTTTCGGCGGTGTGCGTTTCCATCTTTTCGTCTACGGCGGTCTGCTTGACGCGGGCGGCGAACGGCGCGGTGGCGCGGATGCGCAGGGCGCATCCGGCGCACGGAGTCTGATGCGCGAGAGTTCGGCCGGCCACGACCACGCGGTCCGCGGAGAGCTCACGCAGCATCACGGCGCGCACGAAGGCGAGGTAGCGATGGCTGTCCTGTTTGCCGCGCTGCCAGAAATGGGGCGTGCGCAAATCGAACACCAGCAACTGATCGGCGCTGACGCCGTAACGCTCGGCGGCTTGGGCGACAATTTCGTCTCCGGAGAGAAAGCGATAGCCAAGCCGCTGCGCGACGAGTCGTCCGAGCTCGATTCCTCTGCTGCCAATCTGCTGACTGAGCGCAATTACCGCCATCGTCGGCTCCCCAAGCGCGAGAGATTTCCCCGGTCGAATCTTAGGAGCCTGCGCGGCGAACGGCAAACCGGCGGTAGGGACGGTCTGGGAATTGACGGCTTTAGACCGAGGTGTCATTCCCGCGCGCCCTTCGGCAGGCTCCGGCCGCCGCGCGCGAGGAATCCCGGACGAAGGGACGCCGCATGTCGCGCGAATGGAGAGACCGTGCGAAGACGGGCGGCTCGCGAGCCGCCCCTACGAAGATTGGATCGGTCGGTGAGTGCCGATGCCTCCACGGAATCGCATTTGATTTCGTAGGGGCGCGTCGCGACGCGCCCGTCTTCGCGTGGCGATGATCGTGCGCATCGTAGGCATGCGCGATTGGCGAATAGATCCGGCCGAACCGGCGCGATGGAATCGGCGGGCTTGGACGGCTAGGATTTGGCTGCTTGAGAATCTCGAGCGGGCGCGGGCGCGGAAGTTTTGCGCTCGCGGACGAAATCCCAAGAGGACGGAAATCCTGATGCCGAAGAAGATCGCGCGGCCGCGTCTTGCGGGCGCTGAAATCAGTCCGAACCCCGTGCGCGGAGACATGACCGCGGCGGAGCTGATCGATACCTCGTTTCTGGCTTACAACGGACGCAAGCTGCGCGACGCGTGCCGGCTGTTTGCCGAAAAGATGCTCGAAGACGACGTGTTCGTCGGGATGAGCGTGACCGGCGCGCTGACGCCGGCGGGGCTTGGGATGTCGTGCCTGATTCCGCTGATCGAAAACGGATTTGTCGATTGGATGGTCTCGACCGGGGCGAATCTTTATCACGACACGCACTTCGGAATCGGGCTCAAGATGTACCAGGGCTCGGCCGAGACCGACGATGTGGCGCTGCGCAGCGCGGGGGTGGTGCGGATCTACGATATTTTTTTCGACTACCGGGTGCTGCTTTCGACCGATGCATTTTTCCGGCAGATCGCGCGGCTCGAGGAATTTCAGCATCCGATGAGCACGGCGGAATTTCATTTCCGAGCGGGTCGTTACGTCGCCGAGCGCGAGCGGATTCTGAAACTCAAGCGCAAGTCGCTGCTGGCGTCGGCGTATCAGCATGCGCTGCCGATCTACACCTCGTCGCCGGGCGATTCGTCGATCGGGATGAACCTTGCGCTGCTCGAGCTCGAGGGCTACGGGCTGCGGCTGGATCCGCTGGTGGATGTGAACGAGACGGCGTCGATCGTTTACGCGGCCAAGCAGATGGGCTGCAAGAGCGCGGTGTTTATTTTGGGCGGAGGCTCGCCGAAAAATTTCGTGTTGCAGACCGAGCCGCAGATCCAGGAAGTGATGGGGGTCGCGGAAGA
This sequence comes from Binataceae bacterium (SeqCode), assembly GCA_049795175.1. GTDB lineage: Bacteria > Desulfobacterota > Binatia > Binatales > Binataceae > JBARDN01. Next base: position 2,287 of record JBARDN010000202.1, read on the forward strand.
CGGGCACGACTATTTTCTGCAAGTGACCGACGCGCGGCCGGACACGGGCGGCCTTTCGGGCGCGACGCCGTCGGAGGCGGTGAGCTGGGGCAAGATCGATCCGAAGAAGCTGCCCGACACGGTGGTGTGCTACGTGGATGCGACGGTCGCGCTTCCGCTGATAACCGCGTACGCGCTGGCGCGGCGCAAATCGCGCAAGCCGAGAAGGCTCTACGAGCGGCGCGCGGAATTGATGGAGACGTTGACCAAGGCGTACGGCAAGGTGCGCAAGAAGCGGCTGGCGCGGGGCGAATCGTGATCGGGAATATATAGATGACCAAAAAGAAGAGGGTAGTGCGCGGAACGAAGAAGGCCGCGCCGGCGAAAAATATCGCGCGTGGTGGAAGCGGCGAGCTTTCGCGCGAGCTTAAGCTTGCGAAGAAGGCTGCGCGCGCGGCCGGAGAAATTTTGCGCGGGCATTGGCATCGGGGCGGCTACACGATCGGATCCAAAGGCAAAGATAATCCGGTCACGCAGGCGGACCTCGAAGCCGACCGCGCGATCAAGCGGATGCTGCACGAGCCGTTTCCGGAATATGGGTGGCTCTCGGAAGAGACCGCGGACAGCGCGCATCGGCTAAAGCGGCGGCGGGTGTGGATTGTCGATCCGCTCGACGGGACCAAG
>JBARDN010000203.1:0-8456 GCA_049795175.1 Binataceae bacterium (SeqCode)
GATGCTCGCGAATGCTGCAGAGATCCTCCGGCCGGGCGGCGTGATAGTTTATTCCGTGTGCAGCCTCGCGCCGGATGAAGGCGACGGCGTGGTGCGAGATTTTCTCACCACGCATCGCGATTTCGAAATCGATCTAGCTCCCGCGGTTCGCGCCGAAGCGCCGGACCTGTTCGACGACGCGGGCTTCATGCGCACGCGCCCCGACCACGGCGGCCTCGACGGCTTCTTCGCCGCGCGCCTCGTCAGAAAGCTATCGTAATCTGATACGCCCGCTGCCGGAAGGAATCGCGCCGCGTATGATGATAGGTTACACAGGACAATAGGGCAGTCCCGCTGCGAGGAATTCAAATGGAAACTGCGGTTAGCGAGAAGCTCAAAAAACTCGACGAGGCGATCAGCCGCCATGTGCGCCCCGATTCCTTCCCGCTGGGAATCCGGATGCTCGCGCCCGGCGAGCCGGTTCCCGAGGGATTGCGTATCCCGAGCAAAAGCATGGGCGAGCATTGGATCGTATGCCAATCGATCGGTGTCGCGCGGCGCTATGGATGGGGAATCGCGGTCGGAAAAGAGGACGTGATCTGTCCGCTCTCTGCGATCGCATTTGGATTTCGCAAACCCAACGACGAATACCTGCGCGGCTTTGCCTCAACCGGGATGTACTGCGAGAACGAGGAAGCAGCCTCGCGGCTCGAAGCGGGAGTCTGGCACTTCGAGCCCGGCAGCTACGACTACGTCTGCGTCGCGCCGCTTGGCCGCGCGACCTTCGAGCCTCACGTCGTCGCGGTGTATGCCAACAGCGCGCAGGTGATGCGGCTGGTGAATGCGGCGCTCTATACCCGCGGCGGACGAATCGAAAGCACCACGGGTGGCCGGCTCGACTGCGCGGAAATAGTAATTCAGACGATGACCACCGCTGCGCCCAAGGTGATTATCCCATGCAACGGCGACCGTGTATTCGGGATGGCGCAGGACACCGAGATGGTATTCGCGTGCCCGTGGTCATTCGTGGACGAGCTGCTGAAGGGACTCGAGGGGACCTACAAGGGCGGAGTCCGCTATCCGATTCCGGTGGCGATGCGGGGCACGGTCACGATGCCGAAGCATTACCAGGAACTGCTCACGATGCTCGAGAAGCGGGATACCAAGTAGCATTGGCACATCACTGAGTAATCCATTTTTCAATCTGAACTGAGAATTTACTGAGAAATGAAAAACGGGCGGCCCGCACAATGGACCGCCCGTTTTGTCGGCTACTATAGTCTTCGCGCTTAGTCCTGGGCAGATGGCGAAGCTCCAGATTGCGAGGAGCTGTTTTGATGCATCAGTGAGTGCATCTGCTGGCGCAGCGACTGCATCTGCGTATAGGTCGTGCCGGCCTGTGCGAGTTGCGTCGGGTTCAAGACTCCGCGAATCTGGATCGCGGTCTGCAGGAATGCCTGGTCGATCTGCCTCTGAATCTGTTCGTTGGCTGTGACCAGCGGCGACAGCTCAGCGGCTGTAACCGATCCGGACGCCAGGTACTTGGCCGCTACCGCCTCGCGGCCGGCGTGCAGTTGCTGAAACAGCGGCTTCAGCGTCGCGAACTGCGACTTCATGATCGTGTGAATCTGATCGCGTTGCGACGAGGTCAGGTTCGCTGAGTGCAGGACTTGTGGCAACGGGATGCCGACCGCGCTGCCGCCTCCATGCCCGTGCATATGCGCCATCGCAGGCGCGGCGGTTAGTGCGAGCGCAAAAACTCCGGCGGCGAGTCCGAGCCATCTTGTTTTCATTTCCTTAAATCTCCTTACTCTCGTGAAGGTTAATCTCTCAAAGCCAATTCTTGGCAACTAGAACGAGGATTCGGGCGCCCCGGCCTTGCCGGGGGAGGGGGCAGGTCAATCGCTGCGTGCGGAGCTTGCGGCCGAAGACATCCTTGTCCCCGCTCTTGATAGGGTAGACGCGGATCGTTCCGGCGAGTTGCGTGGGTGTCGCACGCCTCAATGTATTATACTTTGAGCGCGTGATTGGCGGCGCGGCCGATAGTACGATTCGTCCGCTGACCGCAACTCCTGAATCCGCGCCACGTCTGGCACGTATAGGAAGATAGTGGGAAATCCCTGCCTCCAGCCCGAACATCCCGTTTCGATTGTGCTTCGCGCACAATCCGGAGATGAAGCCGCGCTCGAGCAGTTGGTCACGCTCTACCAGGAAAGAATCGGTGGGTTTGTCTATTCGATCCTCGGGGAACCCGACGCGATTCCAGATACCTGTCATTCAGTGTTCGTCAAGATGATCGTGGGACTTAAGCGCTTGCGCGAACCGGCCAGCTTCGAGCCATGGCTGTTCAGAATCGCGCGCAACGCCTGCAACGATTTCCTGCGGCGCAAGCGGATGCGCCAGATTTTCGTCCCCTTCGAGCGCAAGCATGAGCAGGTCGCTGCACCCGCGCGTCCCGAGCGCGACAGCAGGATCGATGCGATGCGCCGCGCGATCGTCGCGTTGCCGGCGCGACAGCGCGAATTGATTTCGCTGCTCCAGGATCATGACTGGAGCTACGAGGATTTGGCGCGGGTCACGAATACTACGGTAGGTTCGGTAAAGTCGCGCCTGTTCCGAGCGCGCGAGTTTTTACGCGAGAAAATCACTGCGGATGAGCTGCGCGAGATCCAGCGCGAGCCGGCGAACGCCGGCCGTCACGGATCCGCCCAGGCGAATCCGGCCGAGGAATCGTCAAATGACTACTAGATTTGGATACTCACAACGCCGCGAAGCCGGCCGCCATCTCCCGCCGGGCTTTTCGACCCGCGTAGTCGCCGACGCACACGCCCTTGCGCGAGGTTCGGGCGAGCGGCGCCTGATGGCGATAACCGGCGCCGCCTGTATCGCACTGGTAATCGCGGGACACCTGGTGATCACCGCGGCCACCAGCAGCGCGAACCTTGCGCAATGGTCCAGCACTACGAATCAAATCGTCGCGCTGGAAGAAACCCCATGAGTGACCGCCTCCAGACCATCATCATTACCGTCGTGCTGTTCGTCAGTGGATTGCTGATCGGAGTATGGACTCAGCGCAGCCGCCCTTTTCCGCCCCCGCCGATTCCGCTGATGGGCGAGTTCCAGGGCCCGCGCGTGCTCGGCGAATATCCGCATCATCATTCTCATCACTGGGGCCGCGAGGAATTCTTCGGCAGCGGACACATGTCGCCCGAGGAAATGCGCAGCAAGCTCGCCGAGCTCGAGCCGCGGATCAAGGCGTTCCAGGCCAACCTCGCAAATATCGAGAGCGACTTCCGCAAGGGCTTCGACGCGATTCTCACCCCCGCGCAAAAAACCAAGCTCGACCAGATCTCCGCCGGCCACCATCACCGCTCGGGCGACGGCCCGATGCCCGGATGCGCCGGCGAACTCGGAACGCCGCTCATCCCGATCGTGATCTATCGTCCGTTGCTCGACCGGATGACGGAGATGCTGACGCTCACCTCCGCGCAGCACGATCAGCTCGAGACCCTGCTGGTCGAGCGGCGCACGCGCTTTCTGAAATTCATCGACGACAATCCGCCCCCGAGCTTCAGCCTGCGCTATATGATTAGCCGCGGCTCCGCGCCGAGCGGCGCCGCAGCCAGCGACGGGTCACCGCCTGCTGCGCCCGAGCCGCCGGCCACCGATTGATCGTTTGACGGCATCTCGCGGCGCGGCGTGCGCGAGGCTATCTTGGGCGCATGGAACGACAAGACAAAATCGCGCCGTCGGTGCTCTCCGCCGATTTCGCGCGCCTGGGCGAAGAGGTCGCGCGCGTCGAGCGCGCCGGCGCCGACCTGATTCATTTCGATGTGATGGATGGGCACTTCGTGCCCAACATCTCGATCGGCGTGCCGGTGCTCGAATCGCTGCGCAAGGTGACGCGGCTTCCACTCGATGCGCATTTAATGATCGAGAATCCCGAAAAGTACGTCGAGGTCTTCGTCAAAGCCGGTGCCAGTTCCGTCTCGGTCCATGCCGAGGTTTGCAAGGACATCCCGGCGATGGCCAAGCGGCTGCATGATCTTGGCGCACGCGCCTCGATCGGCATCAATCCCGAAACCGACGTCGAGCGCGTGCTGCCGTTCGCCGGGCATCTGGACATGATCCTGATCATGAGCGTGCATCCGGGCTTCGGCGGGCAGAGTTTCATCCCCGGCGCGCTCGACAAGCTGCGGATCGTGAGGCGCGAGCTCGACCGCCGCGGATTGGCGATCGATATCGAGATCGATGGCGGCGTGAAGCTCGACAATATTGCCGACGTGAAAGCAGCCGGCGCCAACGTATTTGTTTCCGGCTCCGGCATCTTCGGTCATCCGGACTACACCGCGATCATCGAAGAGATGCGCGACCAAATCGCGCACGCGGGCGTATCGCCGTCGCGCAAGTAGGGTTATCGAGCCGCGCGCGATGACCGTCATGCGAAGACGGGCGCGTCGCGACGCGCCCCTACGAACCTCGCGCGCGTGGCGGCCGCGCATGAGCAATGACAGATTTTCGCGCTCTCGCGCCGAAAAGGCTCCGATGCTATAACAGTCCTTCTGCGCGTTCCCGGCGTGGCTTAACGGAATCGGGGTGTAGCTCAGCCTGGCCAGAGCACTGCGTTCGGGACGCAGGAGTCGCTGGTTCAAATCCAGTCACCCCGACCATCCTTTCCCCGCCGCGAACCTGAGTCATCATGCTTACCCTCATCGTCCTGGTAATCGGCGCGTACCTGATTGGATCGATTCCGTTCGGAGTGATCGTAGGGCGGATGCGTGGGTTCGATCCGCGCGCCGTCGGCTCGGGAAATATCGGGATGACCAACGTCGCGCGCGCGGGCGGCGCCAGCGCCGCGATCATCACTTTCGTCGGCGATATCCTCAAAGGGGCGGTGCCGGTCATCTTCGCCCGCGTGGCGGGATTTGGCCCGGAAGCAGTCGCATGGACCGCGATCGGCGCGTTCGTCGGCTCGATCTGCTCAGTCTTTCTCAGGTTCAATGGCGGCAAGGGTATTTCCGCCGCGCTCGGCATCTGGCTCGCGATCTCGCCGCTCGCCGTCCTGATCCCCGCGATCGCCTTCGCGATTGTCTTCGCGATCTTCCAGATCATGTCGCTGGCGGCGCTGACCGCCGCGATCGTGATGCCGCCTAGCGTCGCTATCCTGCATCTCCCAAGTCCCTACCTGCTGCTCGCTATCGTTATAACCGCGCTGATACTCCTGCGATTTCACGGGAATATCGCGCGGCTGATTCGCGGCGAGGAACCGGTGTTTCGGCCCAAGGCCAAAGGCGACGGAAAGACCGACGGGGCAGTGGCATGACACTGCGCTGCCTGCCGATTCATCGTTCGCCCGCCCGACAGGCATTCCTATCAGCGAAATCGTCAGGCGCGCGCCAAATTTGCCGCGTCCGCGATGGCATCGCGATTGCCTGTCGATAGTCGGGACTGGCGCCTGCGGCGGCCACTTGCGCAATCCACCCGGAAGGGGAAAAGCTAAAGGCAGCCTCCGCGTGACCGCCCAAGCGCCGCGCCGGCCCGTTGAGGGATTGAAAGGAGCCATATGAAGAAGGTTGAGGCGATCATCAAGCCATTCAAGCTCGATGAAGTCAAAGAAGCTCTGTCCAGTATCGGAGTGCAGGGCCTTACGGTCAGCGAAGTGAAAGGTTTCGGCCGCCAGAAGGGACACACGGAGCTCTATCGGGGGGCGGAATACGTGGTCGATTTTCTGCCCAAGGTGAAGCTCGAGATTATCGTCGACGACGAGTTGGCGGGGCAGGTGGTCGAGACGATGGAGCGCGCGGCGCGCACCGGCCGAATTGGCGACGGGAAAATTTTCGTGATGGCGGTGGAAGAAGTCGTCCGCATCCGCACCGGCGAACGCGGCAGCAGCGCCCTCTGATTGCCCCCGCGAGGCGAACCAAACAAAGAATCCGTCACGGCTGTTGCATTACAATCGCCGTATTTTTCATGCGCCTCGATTGCGCTACCCGGGTCGATCACGCGGCTGAGCCAATCCTTCGCCCTGAAAGGGAGAGGGAACCAGCCCAGGGCCACGCTCCCTTTCGCACTTACGCTTCGCGGAAGGTTTTGCTCTTTACGCCGCGCGCGAAATCCCACTTGCGCCCTTTCTTGAACTCGCTCACGATTCGCCGCGATACCACCATCCGATGCACTTCGTCGGGTCCGTCGTAGATTCGTGCGAAACGCGCATGCCGGTACATCCGCGCAAGCGGCGTATCCTCCGACACGCCGAGCGCGCCGTGCACCTGGATCGCGCGATCGATCACGTCGTGCAGAACCTTCGCGCCAAAGAACTTGATCAGCGAGACCTCGACCCGCGCCTCATTGCCGGCGTCGATCTTCGCCGCCGCATCGAGCGTCAAGAGCCGCGCCGCCTGGATTTCTGCCGCGGAGTCGGCAATCCAGTTCTGCACTGTCTGCTTGTCCGAGAGCGGTCCGCCGAAGGTCTGGCGGCTTATCGCCCGCTCGACCATCAGCTCGAACGCGCGCTGCGCCTGCCCGAGCCATCGCATGCAATGAAAAATTCGTCCTGGCCCGAGCCGCTTCTGTGCGATCTTGAATGCCTGCCCGCGCGGCCCGAGCAGATTGGTCAGCGGCACGCGCGCGTCGGTGAAGCGAATCTCGCAGTGCCCGCCCGCGGTCTCGCCCATCACCGGAATGATGCGCTCGATCTTCAATCCCGGCGTATCGATCGGAACGATAATCATGCTGAACTTGTCATAGGTCGCCGCGTCAGGATCGGTCACCAGCATGACCGTGGTGTACGCCGCATGATTCGCGCCGCTCGAAAACCATTTGTGCCCGTTGATTACCCACTCGTCGCCGTCCTGCACCGCGCGTGTGCGCAATCCCGTCGGGTCCGCGCCCGACACTTCCGGCTCGGTCATCGAGAAGCACGGATAGATGTCGCCGTTGACCAGCGGAACCAGCCATCGCTTCTGCTGCTCCGGACTACCGTACATGTGCAGCATCGTAGCGTCCTGCGCCGAATGCGTGCCGAGGCCCGCCATCGCGAATTCGCTGCGTCCGACCAACTCGTTGACGAACACGTACGGCATGAAGCCGAGTCCGCCGCCGCCGATCTCTTTGGGCAGGCCGAGCGCCCACAGGCCGCGCTCCTTGGCTTTCGACTGGATCGATTTCATCACACGGCCCGACTCTTCGTCGTGTTTCAAGAGCGCGGCTTCGTTCGGATAGATCAGCTCGCCGATAAAGTCGGAAACCTTTTTGCGGAGTTCCTGAATTTCGGGGCTGCCTTCGAGTTGCGATACGCTTTGCATGATTTGATACCTCGTCAAAGATTTGGCTTAGCGCGCCGCCCCTTCGATTCGCAACCCCAGCGCACTTGCCTGCATGCCGCGGCAGGCATACGGCTAGGTTCAGTATCGAAACGCAACTGTTCGATAAGGAAAACAAAAAGGAATACCACGATGATCGATCTCTACACCTGGACCACGCCCAACGGCCGCAAGGTCTCCGTGATGCTCGAGGAATGCGCGCTGCCCTACACCGTTCATCCGGTGAATATCCGCGAGGGCGATCAGTTCAAGCCCGAGTTCGTGAAGATTTGCCCCAACAGCAAGATTCCCGCGATCGTCGATCGCGAAAGCGGCCTATCGATATTCGAGTCTGGCGCAATTCTGCTGCATCTGGCGGAGCAGACCGGCAAGTTCATTCCGAAGACCGACCCCGGCCGCGCCAAGGTGCTCGAATGGCTCTTCTGGCAGATGGCGAATGTCGGTCCGATGCTCGGGCAGACTAATCACTTCGTCAACACGGCGTCCGAAAAAATTCCCTATGCGATCGATCGCTACATGACCGAGTCGGCGCGCCTCATCAAGGTGATGGACGATCAGCTCGCGCGCACCGAATATCTGGCGGGCGACTACTCGATCGCGGATATCGCGACCTATCCGTGGATTTCGGCCGCATACGGACTGGTCAGAAGCGCGAAGGCTGATGTCACCGGAGAAGCAAAGAATGTCGAGCGCTGGGTCACCGCGATCGGCGCGCGTCCGGCCGTGAAAAAGGGCATGGCGGTCCCGAAGCTGTAGAGGACCGTGAAATCGATAACTTCCGCTGGTTCGAGCAGAGATCGCCGCGAAAGCGCGCAAACCAGTCGGCATGGGGCTTTGTCGATGCGATCCGTATGCCGAGCGCGCGGCGCTTGACAGATTGTGGTGTGAATTATAACTAGCGGCTATCAGACTGTACTTTCTTCTGTATGGGCAGGAGGAAGCCCCGTGGAAAGAGATATCAGACGATCCGCTCGCTCCGCTTCGTGTCGGCTCTGGTTTCTCCTCATGCTGCCGATTGTTCTTTCTCCGGTCCTCCTGAGCGTCCCGGCGCAGGCGTACGACTTTACCGAGGTCTGCCCGACCCAGGCGCCTCCGAAGTGGACGGCCGAGGCGTGGACGCAATTCCGCAGTGCCTGCATCGCCAACAACTCCGCT
>JBARDN010000204.1:0-3428 GCA_049795175.1 Binataceae bacterium (SeqCode)
CACTAAGACACTAAGAAGAAGAGGCGGCGGGATTTCCCGAAGGAAAGTCCCGCTCTTCTTTGTGTCTTCGTGTCTTTGTGGCCGGTTGGATTATTTGAGTTGTGCGCCGGCTCTGAGCTCGCCTGCCGCGGCGAGTTCGGCCGGGGAAAGCTTCTTTGGATTCGGATCGATTCGCGCGCGCTTGACTGCGAGGGTTCCGCCGCCGAGCGCGATCTTCATCCCGGTTGCGTCGATTGCGGTGATCGTTCCTGGGGTGGATTGCGAGGCTGACGCATCGAGGGCGACGTCGTATAGGCGGATCCGATTGCTGTCGAGTTCGGCGAAGGCGCCGGGCTGCGGATCGCATCCGCGGATGAGGTTGAAGACCTCGCGGGCGGGCCGCGCGAAATCGATCTTCGCGTGCTCGTCGCGGCAGGGTGGTTCATAGCTCGCCAGGCTTTCGTCCTGCTCGATTCTGGGGGCGCTGCCGCCCTTGATCAGATCGATCGCTTCGATCATCGAGTCGATTCCTATCGGAAAAAGGGTGTTGAAGTAGATCGAACCGGTGGTGTCGGTGTCGGCGATCGGTACCCGTTTTTGAATCAGGATCGGGCCGGTGTCGATTCCCTTGTCGGGCCAGAACCAGGTGACTCCGGTTTCGCGATCGCCGTGGATGATCGCCCAGTTGATTCCGCTTGCGCCGCGATGCCGCGGCAGGAGCGAGGGATGGAAGCAAATCGATTTGTGGCGCGGATAGTAGAGGATACGCTCGGGAACGATCAGCGTCACGAAGGCGAGAATCGCGAGCTCGGCGCCGGTAGTCTTGAATTGCTCGAAGGCGGCCTCGCTCTTGAACGATTTCGGCTGCGACAGCGGCAGGCCCATCGCGCGGGCTCTTGCCGCCAGCGCGTCGGGCTTTCCGGCGGCCGGATCGGCGGGCGCGAAAACGTGGACGACCTCTTCACCGTGATTGACGATCGCCTCGAGCGCCTTTTCCGCGAACGCGGCCTGTCCCAGAAGTGCGATACGCAATGAACCATCCTCCAACGTGAAAGTTTCACGCTACCAAATCATCGCCGCGATCCCCAACCGCGTGAGGACCGATTGACTTCGCGCATCGGCGCCCGCTTTGATGCTCGATGATATGAAAGCTTGCCGCATCCGCATGCTCTCGCTCACTGCGATCGGTCTCGCGCTGATCGTGATGATTCCGTATCGCGCTGCTGCCACTCAGAGCCATGCGCGCCCGCGCATCTTTATCCTGATGGTCTGGGACGGATTGCGTCCCGACTCCGTCACGCAGCACGACACGCCGAATCTGTTCGCGCTCGAGCGTGAGGGGGTGCGCTTCGCGCGGCATCATTCGCAATACCCGACGCTGACGATGGTCAACGCGGCGACGCTCGCGACGGGAGCGTCGCCGGGAGTTGCGGGAATTTTCGGCGACGACATGTTTCTCGGACCGATGCTGAAGGACCAGGGAGTGAATTTGCAAGGCGACGGCCTGATGCAGTTCGCGGTTGGTCCCGCGATGCTCGAGGACACCAGGCGGCTGGCCGATCTGAACGCGGCCGACGCGCTCAAGGGCAACCTGCTCGGACTCGATTCCGTCGTGCAGGAGGCGGCGCGCGAGGGCGGCTACGTCGCGGTGGTGGGTAAGGAGGGTCCGACCTATTTGTTCGATGATCGCGTGCTGACCGTCGCCAATGGCGAGGACGAGATGCATGCGCCGCATGCGAACTATCTCTTTTTGAGCGACGACGCGGCCGCGCCTGCCGCGAAAGCGGCCGCCTTGAGCGCCGTGGTGCCACCGAAGTCGGCCGTCGGCGTGTCGGACGGGGCGCGCGATCGATACTTCGCCCACGTCGTTGCCAACCGCGCAATCGTGGAGGCGAAAAAGGCGACCGACGCTGGCCACCCTGCACTGATCGTTTTCTGGCAGCACAATCCCGACCTGACGCAGCATCGTGCGGGCCTCGGTACGCTGCCGGCGCTCGAAGCGCTGACGGTAGCCGACGACGATCTCGGCACGGTGCGCGCGGGAATCATTTCGGCGGGAGTGGCGGATCGCACTGACCTGATGGTCGTGTCGGATCACGGATTTGCGACTATCCGATTGCGCGTGTCGCTGGCCGCGTTGCTGGTATCGGCGGGACTCAAGAAATCGCTCGACTCGACTGACGTGGTCGTCGCGGCCAACGGCGGATCGGACCTGGTTTATCTCTCGCGCGACGAGTTCAGCACGCGCTCTGCGCTGTCCGATCGCCTGCAAAAGATCGTTAACTTCGCTGAGGCTCAGGAATGGTGCGGACCGATCTTCTCGCGTGAGGTCGCGCCTTCGGCCGCGGCGTCGGGACGCTCAAGGCGCGGGCATTACGCGCGCGCGGCGACTGCGGCATATCGCGGATGGATCGACGGCACCTTCGCGCAGCCGACGTTGGGATTGTTCAACGCTGAGCGATCGCCCGACCTGATCATCTCATTTGCGGAGGCATCGGACGCGCTCAATCGCGGCTTCACCGGTCCCGCCGCGCCCGCGTTTTCGCTCGGCGAGAAGGGGCAGCAATCGGTGCCCAATCATTCTTCCCCGCTCGTCCGTCCGGTTCCTGGGCTGGTCTATTCCGACACCGGTCCGGGAGATCGTTGGACGACCGGGATGGGGATGCATGGCGCGGCAGGCGCGCGCGAGATTCACAATGTCGGCGCCGCGATCGGCCCCGACTTCAAGCGCGTATTCCTGGATCAGAATCCGACCGCGAACGTCGACGTGGCGCCGACGATCTCGCGCGTGTTGGGCCTGATGATAAACGCCGGTCCCGGCGGTGCGTATCCGACCGGTCGCGCGCTGACCGAGGCGCTCGCGGGCGAGAGCAGCTACGTCGGCGGGTCGCACGCCTTCACGATGACCACGGACCTGATGCTGCAGGGAGTCGAAGCGATCACGACGCTCAGACTCACGCGCCTGGGCGACAGGATTTATCTCGACGACTCATCGATGCTGCGCAAACCGCTCGGCAGCTCGCCGTGACGGCTGCGCACGGTCGAGGACGATTAGGCGGCGCCGATATCTCGCGCGTGAGCTATTTCACGTCGCGCGATCAGACGTACTTCGTTCAAGGCGAGCGAGGTTACGGCAATTGGATGCCCGTCCAACGTCGTGAACTCGACCTCGTAGCCGCGGGCAGGATGCACCATCACGATCGTACCCACGTCGCCGCTCTTAAGACCGACGGCCGTGCCGAACCAAGCTGCTGCTCAATTTCTTCCATGCTCCGCGCATGTATCCAAAGCCCACGAAGAATGTTGACTTGTGCCGGCCAAGCGGGTGGGTTTCCGAAAGCAGGTAGTCGAGGATCTTTGCGCGAGGGACGATTGCTCTGCTGGCGTTGGAAAGTTTCATTCAGGTTTCACTATCTTGCGTCGAGGGCGGTGATGTCGCGGCCGCGCGT
>JBARDN010000205.1:0-40134 GCA_049795175.1 Binataceae bacterium (SeqCode)
AAAGAAACATTTTGGGCCGCACTTGAATTTGATCTTCGATCAGTGTACGTAAAGCCACCGATACGTGCGTCCATGGAGGACTTGCTGGATTTTCCCAGAAAGTGCTTCGTGCGAAGCCGGATTGAGAGGGGTTCTTGACGGCAACGCGGAGGAAGTTAGGTTGGGTCAGCAGGTGCGAAACCGAATGACTCGGCGGGGGTTACACACAATGACTCAGGGAAGGATGCATACGATGACTCAGGAACGCGATGGGTTTTCATTGGCGCACAGAGCCGCGTCGATGACGGTGGGCGTCAAACGTGCGCTCGCAACCGTGTTAACAGTGGCGGTCATCGCCTCGCTGGCTGTCGTTGGTACGACCACGACGAGTTATGCGCAAGGCAAGAAAAAGAATCAGCCGCTCGGTCTGGAAAGCGCGCTGATAGTCACCAACAACGGCGTGTTGTTCAACGGCACCGTGGCGACCTACGCCGCGGGCTCGCGCAAAGGTTCGCGTCCGATCGCATTACTCAAGGGTGGGACCGGATCGTTTACCGGCATTCCACTGCCGACCTCTTTCAGCTTGTCGGCCGTCAGCGTCGATCCCAATCCGTTGAACATTCCTGGCCAACCTTCTCCAGTCAATGACGCTATCTTCGTCGCCAGCGACCTGAGCGTCGCAGCCGCGGGATCTCCCGACATAGTCGAGGCGTGGACTGCTGGAGCTACCGGCAACACACCGCCGATCGCAATGATGATTACCTTCACTACTTGCGTAGCATTCGATTCGACGGGTGCCTGCACATTCTTTCTGGGCAACCCGATGTCGATACCTGACGGCTTCGCCTTTATTCCCAACGGCACGAGCGTTTTCGATGAGGGGACCCCAGGCGCCGATGGTGATTTCTACGTAACCCAGCTCACCGGTGCGGCATTCGATAATACGTCCGGTGCGTTTACTCCGCCGGGCGCGGGCTCGGTTCTTGAGTACTTGCCTAACGCCGGCACCGGGACGGGACTTGACCAAGCGGTTTCAACCTTTACCGTAAGCGAGATCGTGGACTCCGATTGTGCAGAAGGCCTCTCGACTGACCTGCTTGGACCCGTGGGGATCGCGCTTGATTCCTCTAACAATCTCTGGGTCGTTAACAGCGGCCTCGGTCTCGGTCTCGGCAGCTATGTTACCGAGTATCCCGCCGGCTCGGGAGCGCCGCTCATGGGTTTGGGCCAGTGCGTCTCTCCGATCGACAGCGTCGGCGGCACCGTCCTCGAGGAAGGTGAATACGACGTCGTCAGCCCGATTGATGGTTCGCTGTGGGTTTCGGACCTGCTCCAGAATGCAGTCTTCCAGTTCGACATCGGAGATGGGGTCTCGGGTGGCGATGGTGCGGTCATCACCACGATCGCGGGCAAGCGTACTCGCCTGAAGGGACCCATGGGCATCACGATGGATGCCGCCGGCAATCTCTACGTGGCAAACAACGAGCGGAACCAGGTCCTTGAATTCGAGGATCCGGCTTTCAGCGATTTGCTTAACGTAAGGCCGAACACCGTCCTGCAGGGCAGAAAGACCAAACTGAATCAGCCCGTGGGCGTCGCCTTGATTGCAGGTGTTCCTCCGTTCCCAACACCGACCGCCACGCCAACAGCGACCGCCACGCCAACAGCGACCGCCACGCCAACGGCGACTGCCACGCCAACGGCCACTGCGACATCTTCTCCGGTAGCTTGATGGCGAGTACGGATAACTGATCGTTAAGCAACAACCCCGAATCCGGCAAAACCGGATTCGGGGTTTTCTTTTGCCCGCGTTCCTGGCCCTGTAAGGGAGAGGTTAGGTGAGGGTCATTCAATCTCGAGTCGCGCTACTGCGTGACCATGAATCTCTTTTCTTTTAATCGCGCGCCGCTAATGCGCCGCGCTGAGAAACGACCCTCACCTTGCCTCTCCCGTACAGGGCCAGGAATCAAACGCGGGGCGCGCCACCCGGCTATGCCAAATCCTCGGCGAGGGCCGCGGCGAGAACGCCGGTTATCGCGGCGCGCGCGGCCATGCTCGGATGGTCGGTCTCGATCGCGCATTTTCCGGCGCGCGCAAATTCCAGGAATTGCTCGGCGTTCACCTTCGCAACCGGAAAGCGCACAAACTGCACCGAGCTGATTCGCTCTTCATTCATCTGGCGGGTGTCGAAAATCGCGCGCTCGCGCCGGTCTCCGACCACGAGCCACAGATGCCGCTCGAGTCCGAGAAGGCGGCGCAACGCGGCGTCGCGCTCGACCGGCTCCGAGTATTCGATCAGCATCGTCGCCGACAAGGCGTCCGCATTCGGCAGCAGCTCGTTATAGGTATCGAGCTCATGCTGAATCGCGCCGCGCGCTTCCATCCGTTCGGTGTGGATCATCTCCTGCACCTGGTACCAGACGGTCTGCGCGTTTTCGAAAATCAGCGTGATATGCGCGCCCACCGCAAGTCGGCGGCGCTCTTTCTCGTGGATGAACAACGGACGCAGCCGCGCGCGCGCACGATCGTAATCGGCCAGCGCCAAGGTCTCCTCGAAAGTGATCGGTTTCATGCGGTGTCCTCCTTTGGCGGCGGCACGCGATCAGGAAAACCGCCGTCGCCGGGAGCACGGTACGCGCGCGCCAGCACCTCGATCGGATGCATCGGATGTGTCCCTGTGGCCTGCTCGATCTGCAACGCGGCGAGCGGACAGTCCGAAGCCATCACCTTGGCGTGCGCGTCACGCATCCCCGAAAACGCTTTCTCTCCAGCCTGCATCGAGAGCTCGAAGAATTCTTTCTTCATCGCCCAGGTGCCGTCGTGAGCCGTGCACGCATCGACGGTTGCGATGCTGCTGCCCGGGATGATGCGCATCAGGTCGCGCGAGCGCAAACCGATCCCTTGCGCCTTCAGATGGCACGGCACGTGATACGCGATAGTGCCCGGCGTGCTCAGAAAGCCGCGGTTGAAGCGATCGGCCTGCTTCAACTGCCACAGCACCTCGTGCGGATCGACCACCGCGGCCGCAAACTCTTTGGCCACGGCGCTGGCGATAATCTTCGGATACTCCTGGCGCATCATCAGCGAGCAGGTCGGATTGATCGCGGCGATTTTGTAGCCCTCGCGCACCAGCGGCAGCATCGATGCGATATTCGACTCCGCCTGTGCTTGCGCGAATTTTATTTCGCCGCCATCGAGCGCCGGCATCCCGCAGCAATTTTGCTTCGGACACTTCACGTCGCATCCGTTTTTCACCAGCACATCAACCGCGGCGATACCCGGAGCGGGCCGGTAGTAGTTGACGAAGCAGGTTGGAAATAGCGCGACTTTAGCGGCCGGCTGCGCGGGAGCAGGCGGCAGCGGATTGCGCTTGAGCCATTTGTCGAAAGTCTCTTCGGCGAAATCGGGCAGCAGCTTGTCGCGATGAATCCCGAGCAGCTTTTCCATCATCACGCGCTGGAATTTCTGATGACATCCCCAGTTGGCGAGCCCCGGCGTCTTGCTTCCGACCTTTCCCAGCAGATCAGGATTGCCGAGCAGCTTTTCGCGAAGCCCGACGCCTTCCTCCTTGCCGCGCACCGACTTGCCGCGCAGCATCAGGCGCGGAAAATCGAGCTGAAACTCATGCCCGTCGCGCGGCGTGTAGGGACACTTCACCTCGCACAGCTTGCATCCGTAGCAAAGGTCGACGACCCGCCGGGTTTCGTCTTTGGTCAGCCCGCGCACGTCGCCGTCGTTGCGATCAACCGCATCGAACAGCACAGGGAATGACTGACACAAATTCCAGCACAGACGGCATCCCTGGCAGATGTCGAAGACGCGCTCGACTTCCTTGTCCAGGCCGGCACGGTCCCAATACTTCGGGTCAGTGGGAGTGTAACAGAGACCGTCGGTAGGCTGAGATGAAATACGACTGGACATGATTAGCGGGCCTCAGGACGGGCTGCGTCCGGCGCTGCGGGTGGGCTTCGGGTGCATCGTGCGGTGCATCGCGTCGTAAGCACCCTCACCCGCGCACCTCCCGTACTTAAATACCCTCTCCCTCCGGGATAGGGCGGCGCGGCGCGATGCTTGCGGTTTTTTCGCAAGCATCGTGACGCACGGATGAGGGTCTTACCGCGCGATATTCGCGCGAGCGCGGCCCGGAGCAGGTGCCGCCCTAGTTGAGCGTCTTCGAGGCTTTGTCGAATCGGCCCGCGTGCGACCTCTCAGCCTTTGCCAACGTCTCGAACCAGTCGGCGATTTCGGGGAAGCCCTCTTCCCGCGCCGTCTTCGCCATCCCGGGGTACATGTCGGTGTACTCGTAGGTCTCGCCGTGGACCGCGCTCTTGAGATTCAGCATCGAGTCGCCGATCGGCTGATCGGTGACCGGATCGCCAACCGTCTTGAGATAGTCGAGATGCCCATGCGCGTGGCCGGTCTCGCCTTCGGCGGTGTCGCGGAACAGTCCTGCGATTTCCGGCTGCCCTTCGACATCGGCGACCTTGGCAAAATACAGATAGCGGCGGTTAGCCTGGCTTTCGCCCGCAAATGCGTCTTTGAGATGCTGATGCGTCTTGGTTCCTTTCAAACTCTTCATTGGTGCCTCCTGGCTTAATAAAACGGTTTCGTCCTCAGTTGCGATTGGTGATGGTCAGCCACGGCGTCCGGCCGCGTGCGCGCGCTTTCGACGCGGTTTGCATCGCTCGCACAGCGCGATCACTTCAAGCGACGCGCCCAGCAGCGTAAATTCGCCCAGTCCCGAGCGGCCTTCCAGAACTTTGTCCAGCTCCGGAATCTCGATATCGCGGATTCGCCGGCATTTCACGCAGACCACATGATGATGCGGCGTCAGGTTGCCGTCGTAGCGCGCGCTGTCGTGCAGCATCGTGACCTTGCGCGCCTCTCCGACTTCGCACAGAGTCTCGAGCGTGCGATGCACCGTGGCGAGCGAGATGTGCGGATGGAGTTTGCGCACTTCGGTGTAGATAGCATCGGCACGCGGATGCTCTCCGGATTCGAGCAGGGCCTGGATAATCGCCAGGCGCTGCGGCGTCACGGCAAGCCCGCCGCGGCGGCATCGCGCGGCGAACTCTTCGAGCCTGCGCGCGGCGTACCCGGCGCGGCGTCCTTCACTGACGAGCTGTAGTTCCATCGTTCAGGTGATAATTATTATCACCCGGTTGTAACTCGCGTCAAGCTCGCGACCGGTCTCCTTGCGCATCGGCAGACCTGATCGGCCTTTCCGGCTGACTTAAATCACAGGCGCGGGAGGATTGGCGCGCGGCGGCATAGCGGCTTGACCAGCAGCATCTGCACGTCGCCGATATAACGTTCGCGAAAGCCGCCTTCGCAATAGCACAGATAGTATTCCCACATGCGGATGAACTCGTCGGGATATCCGAGCGCTTTTACCCGCTCGAGATTCTTAAACGTGTTCATACGCCAATGCCTTAGCGTCTCGGCGTAGTTGGAAGTCAGATCTTCGAGATGGAACAGGCGCAGGTCGCTTGCGCGCGTGATCGAGTCGCCAATCGCGGTGACCGACGGAATGAAGCTTCCGGGGAAAATATATTTCTTGATGAAATCGACCGAGCGCAACGCGCTTGCGTAGTGCTGATCGGCAATCGTGATTGCCTGCAACAGCATCATGCCGTCGGGCTTCAACAGCTCGCCGCATTTGCGGAAATAGGAATCGAGGAAGTGATGCCCGACCGCCTCGATCATCTCGATCGAAACCGCCTTGTCGAATTGCCCTTCGAGGTCGCGATAATCCTCGAGCAGCACCGTGATGCGATCGGAAAGTCCGGCCGCCGCAATTCGCGCAACCGCGAAATCGCGCTGTCTGTGCGAGATAGTAGTAGTCGTGACGCGGCATCCGTAGTTGCGCGCCGCATGGATCGCGAAGCCGCCCCATCCGGTGCCGATCTCGACCAGATGATCGGTTGGTTTGAGCTCAAGCTTGCGGCAGATGCGATCGACCTTGGCCGCCGCGGCCTCGTCGAGCGAGGCCTCCGCGCGCTCGAAAATCGCGCACGAATACATCATGCTGCGGTCGAGCACCAGCTCGAAGAAATCGTTGCCGAGGTCGTAGTGCGCCGAGATATTGCGGCGACTACCCTCGCGGGTGTTGCGATTCAGGTAGTGCAGGCCGCGACGAACCGGATTCGCGGCGCGCGCGAGGCCGCTTTCCATCCCTTCCATAACGTCGCGGTTGCGCACCATCAGGCGCATCAGCGTGGTCAGATCATCCGCGCTCCAGCATCCCGCCATGTAGGATTCGCCGGCGCCGACGCTGCCGCCGAGAGCCAGGTCCGCGTAAAAACGGCGGTCGTGGACCCGCACCGTCGCGCGCAGTTCCGCGTCCTCGATATCCTCACCGAAAGCGATTCGCTCGGGTCCGTCCTCGACCACCAGGCGGCCATAGTGCAACCCTTCGAGGCGCGCCAGCACCATCTTGCGCGCAAACCCCTCAAGAATCGCAGGACGGCGCGTTCGCGCGGCCCTCGCTCCCGCGGCGACGATCGAACCGTCAGACGGCATCAGCCGGCCGCGCCGTCCGGACCGACGGTACGAACCGGCGGCGAGATGGCGTCGGCGACCGCTGCCTTGGCGGACTCGGCCAGCGGCGCAAAGGCGCTCTCTGCGAGCTGGTAGCGCGACGGCGAGCGGGCAGGTGCGCGGACACGCCCGTGTTGCGCCCAGCGCGCCGCGGCGATCGCTTTGTGCGGAGCCGCAATCCGCCGTGAGTACAGCACGTGCTCGGGAACGGGGCGCAGGTCCCAGATAATTCCGACCGCTTCGAGCGCCTTCAGCACGTAGAAAGTCATGTCGATCTCCCACCAGAAAAAACCCTGCCGGGCCGCGGCGGGATAGTGATGATGATTGTTGTGCCAGCCCTCGCCGAGCGTGAGCAGCGCCAGCGCCAGGCTGTTGCGGCTGTCATCGCCGGTTTCGTAGCGCCGCCGTCCGAATGCATGTGCCAGCGAATTGATCGTAAACGTGCCGTGCAGCAATACCACGGTCGAGATAAAGAATCCCCAAATCAGCATCTGCGCGCCGCTGGTGTGAAGCGCCGGCCACAGATACTCGAGCATCGCGCCCAAGCCGAACATCGCAAAGCCCGTCGCGACCGGGATCAGCACGTCGAAGCGATCGAGGAAGCGCAGCTCCGGAAATCCCGCCAGGTCGTGCACGATTCGGAGATTGGTGCCGAAGTTGGCCTCCGACGTGATCCATCCCATGTGGCTCCAGATGAAGCCCTGGCGGCGCGGCGAGTGGACGTCAGGCGGCTCGTCCGAGCGCTGATGATGCATCCGATGATGCGACGCCCACCAGAGCGGACCGCGCTGCGCGCAGGTCGCGCCCAAAAGCGCGAATCCAAGCTGAGCCGCGCGCGAGGTGCGGAAGCTGCGATGCGAAAAATAGCGATGGTAAAGGCCGGTGATCGCGAACATCCGGACCAGGTAGAATCCGGCGGCGACACCCGCCGCGACCGGACTCCATCCGACCCATATCACTCCAAGGCACATCAGATGGATCGCCGCGAACGGGATGCATCTGAGCCAGTCCACTTCTTGCGGACCATCGGCGGGCGCGGCTCCTCCCGCTGCGGTGTCGAACCATCGCGCGAGAGCAATTAGGAAGTGTCGAATCCTGGCGTAGTCCATTCAGTACCTCTGAGATGCCGCCCCAATGACGGCCGGGTCCAGCGATTTTGCCCAGATTTGCCTGCGTGAAGAAATAGCGGGGCGTGGCGCAGCTAGCCGAGCGGCGCGTCAACCACGTCGTCGAAGAGCGAGTAGTCGACGGTGAATTGGTTCATCGAACCGAAGGTCGTCATATCGGCCAGCCGTTTGCCGAAAAGGATCGACTCGGCGGTGTAGAAATGACGGGCGTGCACCGTCTGGGAAAATGTCTCGTCGAGACCGGTGATCGAAACCATCAGTCCGGCGTTCTCGCGCGTAAGCGATTCCTGCGTCGCGCCGAACAACGGACTCGAGCGATCGACGCGATGCCGCGCGGTCCAGCTCAGTGAGAACAACGCGCTGCGCTCGTGCTGCAACGCGAGGTCATACCATAGCCGTACCGTCTCGCCTTCGGCGGTTTTTTCGACCCGTGTGAGGGCTACGTGCATCGTCGCTTCGACGATCCGGTTCGCGCGCAGATTCGCCATCCTGAACATCAGGGTCGGCTCGCCGTCGTACCGCGATATGACCGCCACAGCGCTGAAACGCACCCGCGCGGTCGGGAGCGAGAATTTCGCGAACACCAGCCCGGTCATCATCGCCAGGCCGACCAATCCGAATAGTGCTTCGAACGACATCACCGCGTTGGATAAAAACGTGGTCGGCGTCATGCGGCCGTAGCCGATCGTCGCCATGGTCTGCACGCTGAAGAAAAACATATCGGCGAACGAGCCGGGCCGCGTTCCCCCGACCCCGCCGTCAATCCAATAGACCAGCGCGAAAAGCACGTTGGCGAAAACATATGCACCCAGGATGAACCCGAGCAGCGTCGGCCACCTGTCCGTCAAAAGGGTGTGATAGAGATCGGTAAAGATCGAAGTGCCGCCGGTCGGGCGCAGCGCACCATCAATCGACGTCCCGCGCAGTGTGTGCGGCCGTTTCATGTCCGCACAATATACCCAACGCCGCCCCGCCGCGCATCGCGCGCGCGGAAGGTTTTATTTCGCGAAGGCGGCGCGCAGCGCGGCGCTCGCCTGGGCGAGTCCCTGCTTGCCCTTATCGAGCAGCGCCGCGAAGCTGATGAACCCGTGCGTCACCCCGTCGTAGCGCGTGAGAGTCACCGTCACGCCGGCCTTGCGCATCGCGGCGGCATAGGCCTCGCCTTCGTCACGCAGCGGGTCGTGGCTCGCGGTCAGGACGAGCGCGGGCGGCAGACCGGCAAGGCTGCTTGCAAGGTTGGGACAGGCCAGCGGATTTTTAGCGTCGGCGGGACTGTCCAGGTAATGGTTCCAGAACCACTCCATGTCAGCGCGCGAGAGAACGAAGCCATCGGCCGCGAACTCCCGCTGCGAGGGAGTGTCGTTGGCCGCGGATAGAGCGGGGTAGAAGAGCAACTGGAAGCATAGCCGCGGACCGCCGCGATCGCGCGCCATCAAAGCGACGGCGGTCGCAAGGTTGCCGCCCGCGCTGTCTCCGCCGACCGCGATCTTGCTCGCGTCTGCGCCGAGTGCTGCGGCATTGGATGCGGCCCACTTGGTCGCGGCGTAGCAGTCGTTCGGCGCGGCCGGAAACTTATGCTCTGGCGCAAGCCGGTAATCGACCGAGACCACGACGCATCCGGCACCGTTGGCCAGATCGCGGCATACGATGTCGTGCGTATCGAGATTGCCGAGCACCCATCCGCCGCCATGGAAGTACATCAGGATGCCCATCGGAGTGCGCGCCTCGGCGGGAGTGTAAACGCGGATCGGAATCAGGCCATGCGGTCCCGCAATCGCGCGATCCTCGACGCTGTAGACCTCGGGCGGTTCGGTCGGAGTGGCTTCGAGCATCGCCATCATCTTGGCGCGCGCCTGCTCCGCCGTTTCCGAGCGCAGGAACATCGGACCGTCGGCGTTCGCCGCGTCGAGAAAAGCTTTCATCTGGGGGTCGAGCGCTACCGCCATCGCGATCTCCTTACTCCTTGTCCTTCTCCATCGCGCATGCCGGCGCGTGCGCAGGATGCGATGAGGTTAAAGTACGCCGCGCCAAGAGCGCAAGCGCGGCTGGAAATGTATTGATATCGAACGGCGCCAGGGCTGATCAAACGAACCCGAACAAACGAACCCATCGATGAAAATGTTTCACGTGAAACATTCCGCTCACAGCCGGACGCGCCGCAGCCGCAGCGCATTTCCGATCACCGAGACGGAACTCAGGCTCATCGCGGCGCTGGCGATAATCGGGCTCAGCAGCAATCCGAAGAACGGGTACAGCACGCCCGCCGCGATCGGCACACCGAGCACGTTGTAGATGAGCGCGAAGAACAGGTTCTGACGGATGTTGCGCATGGTCGCGCGCGAGAGCCGCCGCGCCTTTACGATTGCACGCAAATCGCCGCGCACCAAGGTTACGCCCGCGCTCTCCATCGCGACGTCGGTGCCGGTGCCCATCGCGATTCCGACCTGCGCTTGCGCCAGCGCCGGCGCGTCGTTGATTCCGTCCCCCGCCATCGCGACGATACGGCCTTCGGATTGAAGACGCCGCACTTCGGCGGCTTTCGCGTCGGGCAAGACCTCGGCGCGAAAGTCATCGACGCCCGCTTTCGCCGCGACGACCGCGGCGGTCGCGCGGCTATCCCCCGTCAGCATCACGATCCGCAGCCCCTCGCCACGCAGCGCACGCACCGCTTCGGCGGTGGTTGACTTGAGCGGATCGCTGACCCCAATCGCTCCGGCGGGGTGCCCGTCGAGTGCGATCATCATCACGGTCTGCCCATCGCGGCGAAGCTCTTCGGCGCGCGCCTCGAGCGCGGACGCGTCGATCGCTAGTTCTGCAAACAGCGCCGCGTTGCCGAGCGCAACGCTGCGGCCGGAAACGATACCGGTCACGCCCTTGCCGGCAATCGCGCGAAAGCCGATCACTTCATCCAGCGCAAGTCCGCGCTCAGCGGCGCCGGCGACGATCGCGGCGGCCAGAGGATGCTCACTCGCGCGCTCGAGGCTCGCGGCGAGCCGCAGCATCTGATTCTCGTCGGCGCCGACAAGCGCAATCACTTGCGCAAGGCGCGGACGGCCCTCAGTGAGCGTACCGGTCTTGTCGATCAGAAGCGTGTCAACTTTCTCGAGAATTTCGAGCGCTTCGGCGTTGCGCACCAGCACGCCTTCGCCCGCGCCGCGTCCGGTTCCGACCATGATTGCCATCGGAGTCGCCAGGCCGAGCGCGCACGGACAGGCGATAATCAGCACCGCGACAGCATTGACGATCGCGTGGCCCAGTCCGAATCCCGCGGCTATCCATATGACGAAAGTAACGATCGCCACCGCGATGACGCTCGGCACGAACCACGCCGCGACGCGGTCGGCCAGACGTTGAATCGGTGCGCGGCTGCGCTGCGCCGCCGATACCATCTGGACGATTTGCGCGAGCAGCGTTTCCGCACCGACGCGCTCGGCCCGCATCACGAAGCTGCCGGTGGCGTTTACGGTGGCCCCAATCACGCGGTCGCCCGATTTCTTTTCAACCGGGAGCGGCTCTCCGGTGATCATCGATTCGTCGATCGCACTCGCACCCTCGAGCACGACTCCATCGACCGGGATCTTTTCGCCCGGGCGCACGCGCAGGCGATCGCCCGGATGCACCGCGTCAAGCGGCACGTCGGACTCAGCGCCGTCGTCCGCGATTCGGCGCGCGGTTCGCGGCGCCAGACCGAGCAGCGCACGAATCGCGCCGCTGGTGCGGCTGCGCGCGCGCAATTCGAGCACCTGGCCAAGCAGCACCAGCACCGTGATCGACGCGGCGGCCTCGAAGTAGCTGGGAACCATTCCGTACGCATCAAGCATCGCGGGCGGGAATATCTGCGGAAGAATCGTGGCTACAACGCTGTAACCGTAAGCTACGCCGACCCCGCCTGAGATCAGCGTGAACATGTTGAGGTTCATCGACTTGAGCGAAGCGTACCCGCGCTCGAAGAACGCGGCGCCCGCCCAAATCACTACCGGCGTCGCCAGCGCGAACATCAGCCACGGTGCGATCACCATCGGAATCACGCGAGCGATCCACGCCTGCGGCAGCATCCCAAGCGCGAGGATCGGGATCGTCAGCGCCAGCGCGACCCAGAAGCGTTTCGTCATGTACGCGAGCTCGGGATTTTCTTCTTCGCCGGCCGCGAGCGGAGATATAGGCTCGAGCGCCATCCCGCAAATCGGGCAGCCGCCCGGCGCGTCGCGCACGATCTCCGGATGCATCGGACAGGTGTACTGCGCTCCAGGCGCGGCGGCCGCGTGCGCGCCGGGCTTGGCCGCGTCGGCGAGGAACTCCTGGGGATTCGCCTTGAACAGCGTCACGCACTTGTCGCTGCAGAAGTAATACGAGACTCCGTCATGCACGACGACGCGATGGGTCGCGGTATCGACTTCCATCGCGCAAACCGGATCGATTGCGATCATGCCGGCAGGTCCGGCGTGCGGATGCGACCCCTGATCCGAGTGATCCATCAAAAAGCGCCTCTTGCGGAAAAGGCTATCATACTCCCTCTCAGTACGGTACTCTCCGGGAGTATATCGCGAAAGAGGAGTAAGGCGATGCCCGAGGTCAAAGCGTTGACGCCTTCGCAGGCGAAGAAGAAGTCACACCCTCGTTCCGAGCGGCTGGCGCTCGATTTGGCGGCGCGCCTGGAGCGTGCGGAGGGCCAGTTGCGCGGCATCAAGCGCATGCTGGGCGAGAATTCATACTGCATCGACGTGTTGCAGCAAATCTCCGCCGTGCGCCGCGCCCTGGACCGGCTCGCGTTGCTCATCGTCCGCGATCATCTCGAGAGCTGCGTAAGCGATGCGATCATGCGCCGCGACGCGCAGGCAAAGATCAAAGAACTGGTCGTGACCCTCGACCGGTTTCTGGCTTGAACATCCCCAAAGACCTCGCGCACGAAAGCTCGCCACGGCGGCGCTCGCGAATCGTCGCGGAAATCGGCGCGCTGGTTTACATCGCGATTGTCGCGCAGGTCGCGTTCGCGACGGGCGCGGTTTACGTGATGTTTCCCGAGCTCGGCGCGCTCTCGCACGATGTCTTGACGCGGCCGCGCGGAAGCTGGGCGCGCGCACCCGTCGCACTGATCGCAACGCCAGCGCTCACCGCAATCATCGGGACGATACTGACCCGGGCTTTGCCCTACGGATTTCTCTCGGTGATGCTGACAGTAGGCGGCGCATTGATCGTGATTGCCGCAATGCGTTCGCCGATCGCTCCGGCAATCTCGGCGGGACTGCTGCCGCTCGTGCTTGGAATAAAAAGCTGGTGGTATCCCCCGGGCATCCTGTTCGGCACCGCGCTTCTGGCCGCGCTGTCGGTGGGATGGAGCTATCTCGAGTCTCGCCGCGAATTCGCGCGGCCAAACGACGATGCAGAGGCGATCGCAGACGCCCGCGACGACGCGCTCGAGTCGCCACCGTCCGGATCGCGATGGCTCGGCGCGCTGCTGCTGTTCGTCGCGCTGGCGATCGCCGCGGTCGATCTGACGGGGTTGCGGTTCATCCTGTTTCCGCCGCTGGTGGTGATCGCATACGAGATGCTCGGGCATCCTGCGATTTGTCCGTGGGCGCGGCGTCCGCTGGCGCTGCCGATCGCGTGCTTTCTGACCGCGGCGGGAGGCCTTATTTGTCTGCGCGCGTTCGGGGCTAATGCGGGTGCGGCGGCGGCTTCGATGGTTTGGGGCATCGTGATCCTGCGGTCGTTCGATTTGCACATTCCGCCCGCGCTGGCGATCGCGCTGCTGCCGCTGGTGATGGATCATCCGACGGTTCTGTATCCGTTCTCGGTCGGAATCGGGACCGGATTGTTGACCGTCTGGTTTCTGAACTATGCGCGGCTCTTCGACGCGATCGCGCGCGGCGCTTCGCGGATGAAAGCAGTCGCCGCGAGAAATCCGCGCGCCAGCTAGAGGCGCAATCGCTATTGCGCCACCGGCCGGAACAGCGCGCGCCAGCGCGCGCGAAACCACGGCGCGCCGTCGCGAGTGCCGTACACGCTGGCCGCAACCGCCATCGCGCCGTTTTGGATCCGGCAATCCAGCATCGTGGTTTCATCCACGTGAAACGTCTGGCCTTCGCCCGGCTCGACGCGAAACTCGTCGAACCCAAGCTGCGAGCGCAGCCGCGCGTACACGCGGCCGTCGGTGGCCAGCGTATCGACCCGGCCGCGCGCGTGGATGATCTTTTCGGTCGGCGCGATTCCGGTTTCGCTGAAGGTCAGCTTGAAGGGTCCGTCGCCGATCCTCTTGTAGCAAAGCTTGTAGGTCTTCGGCGTCCAGTAGCCGACTTTGTGCCCGCCGGGCAGGCGTTCGAGGGTATCGAGCAGATCGACTTCACCCTGCCAGCATCCGCGAAACACCGCCGGCAGAACCGGCGCCGATTGCGTCATCATCGGAGGCGGCGCGGCTACCGACGGCGCTGCTGATGGCGGCGCGGACGGCGGCGGAGGAGCGGATGCCTGCGGCGCCGGTGTGAGTGCGGGTGCGATCTGCAAAGTGGCGCCTTCGGGCAGTCGCGGCGTAGCCGTCGATTGCGCACGCGGCGAGAAGCTCGGCGCGTTCTGCCCAGCGCCGGGCACCTGCATCATCGTTTGTGCAAACGCGCCGCCGGCCGCAAGGATAAGGATCAATCCCGCCGCAGCAACAATCCGCAGTATAAACCGCATAGACCCGCGAATAATGCGCATGTACGATTCTGGCATCCGCATCCGATGGCGTCATCCATGAATGAAAAGCCGTACAACTTCGAAACCATCTGGCTCCAGTCGCAGGTTCCCGCGACCGGCCGGCGCGCCGAGGCGCAACGGATCGCGAACGCGATGCGCCGCGTGATCGACCACCTGGTGCAGGTCGCGGCGCCCGAAGAGGACCTTCGCACCGCAGCCGACGCGCTGGAGAAATATGCCGAGCGTCTGGCGAAATATCCAACCACGCGGGTGTACGAAGGATGGGCGGAAGCCGCCAATGCGGGCGACACGCACGTATTTTTCGATCACAGCCCGCTGATCGGAATGGCGAATCCGCTGGCTCCGCCAATTCGGCTCGCGGTGATCGGCGAGCGGGTCGAGGGCCGCGCGACTTTCGGCGTCGCATACGAGGGTCCGCCGGGACACGTACACGGCGGTTATCTCGCCGCCGCGTTTGACGAGGTGCTCGGGATGGCGCAGTCGCTGACCGGGAATCCTGGAATGACCGGCACGCTCACCGTGCGCTATCGGCGGCCGACTCCGCTGCTCAAGGAGCTGGTGTTCGAGGCGTGGGTCGATCGGGTCGAGGGCCGCAAGATCTTCACGCTCGGGACCGTCTCGTGCGAGGGAAAGGTGACCGCCGAGGCTGAGGGCGTGTTCATCGCGGTTGGCCACGAGCACTTCATGGCGATGGCGTCGGCGTTCTCACGCGACGATTAGCGTTAAATATCCTGATCGATTGATCCGGCTCGACTGATATCGTGGGCGTATGAAACAAAGCTCTTCGATTTGCGCCGGCATCATCGTCGGCGCCGCGATTGGCGCCGCGATTGGTTTCACCGTCCAAAATCTCGGAGTCTGGATGGCAATCGGTGCGGCGGTTGGGCTGGTGATCGGCGGTGCAGTCGGCCGCAAACGCAGCCTCAAAGTCTAGTCAGTCGGGCCGAATCAGGCCTGAAAGGCCCGCGAACAGAAGCGGCGTCAGGATCCATCCGGCCAGAATATGCATCCACAGGTACCATCGCAGCGCCGTAGCAGCGGCAGTTCCTGAACCATCGGAATCAGAAGAATGCGCGGCGCGTGAGCGCGCGTGATGGCGCGGGTTCGGGCGCCAGAACATCCCTTGGTGAAGATCGACCACCGGTAAAAAATTTTCCAGCGAATAGACCAGCGCGTTGAACGGCGGATAATGCCGCGGCGTATCGCCCGACTGCTCGAAGGCCTGGTAGGCGTCCGGCTCAGTCGGTGTGATCACGCGCATTCGATAGCCGGCGCCAAATAGCAGCGCGCCCAGGACGACGAATCCTCCGATCCACCACAGTGCGCGCAGCGGCTTGTAGCCGTAGCCGATCGTTGCCTCGAGCATCAGGTTCCACGCGCGTTCGGACGCACCCAGATTCCCGAAGCGGCGCTGCGCGACGCGCTGTGCGATCATCACCTCGACCGCGCCGTCGTCGCGGCCTTCGTCACGCAGCACTTTTGCAAGCTGGCGGTAGGGACGCGGCCGATATCCTGCAGGTTGCAGCGCGAGCCATTTAAGCCGCTCGGCTGCGGTCGGGGGACCCCCGATGATCGCGTTGTAAACGAACCCGTCGACGTCCAGGTTTCCGGCCGCGGGCCAACTCCCGCGATCGTCGTAGAGCGCCTGCGCCGCCGTGTCGGCCAGATCAAGAATCGTCTGCGGCGTATGCCTGATACCGTCCCAATAGAGCGGGCCGGAGATCTGCGCGCGGTCGGCGTCGAGGCCGTTTGGCGCGGCGCCGAAAAAATTCGCGTCCTTGAAGCTCAGCGATTGGCCGATTCGCGCGAGCCTGAAATCAACTATCCCATCGGTCGCGAACCCCTGGGCGAATTCCGCGTCGTCGCTGATTCGCGCCTCCTGCGCCGAGATCGAGTCCTCGTCTCCACGGGTGACGCGCGCCCCTGACAGATCGAGGCTGCCGGAGATCGTCGCCCGGAAGATGCTTACGGTCGCGTAGCGCCCAAATTGCAGATCGAGGTCGCCGTCGATCGTCGCCACATCGGCGGTCACCGCTCCGGTGCGGCTGGCGCGCAGATCGAGGCTGCGCAAGGTGGCATTCGACGCGTCGACTCCGTGCGGAATATAGCATTGAAAAATGGTGATCGGCTTGTCGATCTTCAGATACGAAAAATCCAACTCGCCCGAGATTCGCGCGCCGGCGATTCCGAGTCCGCTCTGATCCATCAGCGCATACGCCTGCGGATCGGCATACAGCCAGCGCACAATATCGGCTCGAACCGTGCGCTCGGGTCCCCATTTCTCGGCCTGCATCAGGTCATTGGCCGGATTGTCGGGACCGGCGGCCGGACCGAGCCATTTGAGCTGGCGCTGCGGCGCCGCTCGCACCGTCATCCGTTCGGCCGCGCTCAAGGCGCCAAAGCGCCCGACGGCGAGCTGCTCGATCCGATCGGCGGCAGCGAGCGCCGGATCGCGCGCGGCCGCGGGCGCGGAAGCGGCGCACGCGTATCGCGCAATCGCCACGAAAATCAACGCGGCCACGAGAGTCACGCGAACCATCGCGATTTTCGGATTGCGCAAAACGAATCGGCCGTCAGGCGGCGGCCATCTCAAGCCATCGGCGATCGAGTTTCGTCACCGGACTCGCGCCGGCATAGTCAGTGAGCGCGGCTGCGGCCTCGCGTTTGCGCCCCGCCTTAATCAAGCTCATGAAGTGTGCTTCGAGGAAGACGCCGCGCTGTTCGTCGCTGCCGCCGCAGATCGCGATCTCCGGCAGGATCGCGCCGAACAGGTCCGCCGCGCGATCGAAGTCGCCGCGCGCGTACGCGACGCATCCGCGCGCCTCGGCCATCCCGACCTGATTCCATACTCGCACAGAACCGCCGTCCTGACGTTCGGCATACCCGCGCATTTCATCGAGTGCGCGATCGACCTCTGCCGACTCGCCGGCACGCTCAAGTGCGAACAGATAGATCGAGTTCAGGAACGGAAACACCTGCTCGTGCGACTTGGCGCGGACGTGCGGCGCAATCTCGCGCCAGCGTCCGCCAACCTCTCCGCCCGCCAGCTCGACGTACCACAGCAAAAGGATCGCGTCGGTATGCTCGACGACGGCGTCGGGCTGAAAGCCCCAGATATGCCGGCGGTATGCGTCGAGGACGCGGTCGAAATCCAGCCCGGTGCGATACAGCGTCGCCAGATGAAATGTGTTGTGGGATTGGATGTATTGCCCGAAGCGATCCCAAGTGGGCGCGTAGCGTTCCATCGCGGCGATTCCTTCGGCGATCCGCGAGTCGCCCGCGAACACATGCGCAAGGCAATGCTGCGCCCACATCGTAAACGGATCGTGCTCGAGCGCCTGGACCGCCAGCTCCTCGGCTCGCGGGCGCATCGCGTTGAGCTCGCACGCGAACGCGAGCATCGCTTGCGCGTGGCTCGATTCGCGATTGGCGGGCGCGACCTTTTCCATGAAGCCGAGCTGGCGCGCGGCAAGCCCGGTTTCAAAGAAATGAAACTCGGCGATTTTCGCCGCGAGCAAGTCGCGCGGCCACCTTTCGGCGATCTGCTCATACAATCCAAGCGCATGCACGAAGTCGCCGTCGCATCCAGCGCTCACCGCGTCGATAAAAATCCGCTCGCGCTCGGTCAGATCGTCCATCCGTTCGCGCGCCCGCGCCAGATAGGGCCGCGCGCCGCGCGCCTGCACCGTTGATTGCGAGAGCGCGAACAGAGAAGCGGCGCACGCCTGCAGCATCGCGCAATCGTGATGCGCGTCGGCGGCAGGGATGATCGCGTCCATCCCGGGTTTAAGCGCGATCGCGGCGTCGGTGTAGCGATCGATCGCGGCGACCGCTTCGTCGGAGTTCGCGGTGACAGGAAGGCCGCGCAGATCGGTTCTGAGGTCGGTTCGCATGATGGCTCACGATGCGGTCCGGCGGGGCCGCGAGCGGTACTTAGCAGGATAGTCAGCCCTTGGCGCGTATGCTAGCTTGTTTGGCTCTGAGTCAGTTTTTCCGGAGGCGCTCGCGCAAATACCCATGTTGGCCATCGAACGAAATAAAGCGGTGTCGGCCCGTGGGTGCGCGTTCCTCCTGCTTCCTGCCCATTAAGTAGCATCAGAAACAGGAATTAAAAGGCGGCCCCGGGTGCATCGAGCATCCAGAGCCGCCTTTTTTTATTTTGCGCCGGCGGTTCTTTTTCGCGGCTCTCAAATCGACGACGACAGGAGACGATTAAAATGCTGGTTGAAGTAAATCATCTGACCAAACGGTTCGGAAATTTCACCGCCGTCGACGATGTGAGCTTTGGAATCGAGCCGGGCGAGATTATCGGGATGCTCGGGCCAAATGGCGCGGGCAAGACCACGACCATCCACATGATTCTTGGGCTCGTCACGCCGAGCGCCGGCGAGGTGCGGATTTTCGGCCACGATATCCGGACTCATCGCGAGGAAATTCTGCAGGCAATCAACTTCACCTCGCCATACGTGGCGTTTCCGTACCGGCTGACCGTGCTTGAGAACCTGCTGGTGTTCGCGCGGCTGTACAACGTGCCGCGCCGGCGCGAGAAGATCGACGCGCTGCTCGAAACCTTCGGCATCACCGACCTGCGCAACAAGCCCGTGGCGCGGCTGTCGTCGGGCGAGAACACGCGGGTCGGGCTGGCCAAGGCGATGCTCAACGATCCGCGGCTGTTGCTGCTCGACGAGCCGACCGCCTACCTCGACCCGGAAATTGCGTGGCAGGTGAAGGAAATGATGATGCGGGTGCAGCGCGAGCAAGGGACCACCATCCTGTACACCTCGCACAACATGGCCGAGGTCGAGCAGATGTGCAGCAGGATCGTGTTTTTAAATCACGGCCGCGTGATCGCGCAGGGCAGCCCGATCGAGATCACGCAGGCGATTTTGAAAGAAGAGCGCGACGAACCCGCGCTCGAGGAAGTCTTCCTGCGCATCGTGCGGGAAAGGATCAGCGCATGAAACTACATCGCGTAACGGCGGTAATCGTTCGCCACTGCTACGAGACGCGGCGCAACGTGGACCGCTTCATGGACATGGTTTACTGGCCGGTGCTGGATATCATTCTGTGGGGCTTCTTCACGATTTATCTGGCCAAAGGCAATCACCTGCGGCCGGACACGGTGAGCTTTCTGCTCGGCGCGGTAATCCTGTGGGGAATATTCTTCGCTTTCCAGCGCGACATGACGGTCGGCTTTCTCGACGAGCTATGGGCGCGCAACATGATCAACCTGTTCTCCTCGCCGCTGAGCGTATGGGAGTACATCACGGGGCTCATTTGCGTGAACCTGGTCAAGACGCTGGTCGGCTTCGTATGCGCCAGCGCGATCGCGGTTGCGGCGTACAAGTTCGATATCGTGCCGTACCTGGTTGCGTTCCTGCCCTACATGCTGATCCTGATTCTGTTCGCCTTCGCGATCGGGATCCTGATGGCGGGGTTGATCGTGCGCTACACGACGCGAGTTCAGACGCTGGCGTGGAGCTTCGCCGGTCTCTTGAATCCGGTGTCTTGCGTTCTGTATCCGGTCAGTTCGCTGCCGCGAGCACTGCGCCCGGTTGCGTGGGCTCTTCCAACCACCCATGCGTTCGAAGGGATGCGCCAGATACTGGCGGGCGGCGGATTCTCGCGCGTCCAATTCTGGTGGGGGATGGGCCTTAACGTGAGCTATTTCGCCGCGGCCATCCTGTTCTTCAACTGGATTTTCGCCTCAGCCCGCAACAAGGGCCTGCTGGTGAAGATCGAATAAGGCTTCCCTCATGGCGGCGTATATTCTCCGGGCGAGGATATCGATCAGATGCGGGGCGCGGCTGGCTCCTGGGTGGCACAGGCTTCAGCCTGTGTTCTTAGAACTTCAGGATGTGGGTATCATCATCTACTTCAAAGAGTTTAATGAGCCAGACAGAAATTTCAGATTCAGAGACTCAACACTGTCCAATCCCTAAAAGTTTGAAGAGCTGGTGGAGAGCCAGAAGACACAGGCTAAAGCCTGTGCCACTGAAAAACATTCAAATCTACAGCTACGCTATCAGCTTTGTTCATCTCTTCGGTATGTTCACCGCGCCTACTGCGTAGGCGACCGTTGCCGACGAGGTCAGTAGCTCTGCCGTGGATTGGACCATCGTCAGGCGGGCGTTGGCGAGTGCGGTGCCGGAGGTCAGAAGCTCGACGATCGTGCTGAGTCCCTGCCGGTAGGTGTCGAGGTTGTCGTTGTATGATTCCTGCGCGGCGGCGAGCAGCGCTTGCGCGAACTGATATTTCTTTACTGCGGTCTGAAAGTCGTAGTACGAGCGCCAGACTTCCGCGATGGTTTCGAGCTCGAGCGACTTGACGCTCTCGCGCTCGGCCTTGCGGTTGGCTTCCGTGCGGCGGTCGTCGTCGAGACGGCTGAAGCCGGTGAAGATGTCCCAGCGCAGCGTGAGCAACGCCTCGTATTGCGGCGACGCGCTCTTGATCGTGTTCGAGTTCGAAAACGTATACCACCACGCCTGCTCGCCATAGTTGGCGTCCGCGGTCAGCACCGGAAACCATTCGGCGTGCGAGCGCTTCACCGCGGCCTCGCTGGCGCGATACTTCGCCGCTTCCGCCTCGAGGTCGGGCCGCTCGCGAACCGCCTCGGTGATCAACTGCTCGACCTCCTTGCCGAGCGTCTTCGGCACCGGCTGATGGTCGAGGCTTTGAATCTCGAGCGGTTCATCGGCTGCCACTCCGATTGCGAGCGCGAGCCCCGCGCGCGAATCGTTGACCAGAGTGTGCGCGCTTTCGAGCTGGAACTCGGCCTGCGCCTCACGCTCGCGCGCGAGTAGCAACGCGGGTTCGGTCGCGAGGCCCAAGTTGACGCGGCGCGAAACCGCTTCAAAGTCGGTGCGCGCCAGCTCCACGTTCTCGGTTGCGGCCTGCACCGCGGCCTGCGCCGCGGCAAGAGCGTAGTAGTTGCTCTGCACCGCGAACACCACGGTCTGCATCGTTCGGTTGAAGCCAAAGTTTGCCGCCGCCAGCTCCTGGCGCGCCAGCTCGGAATCCGCGCTGCGTCGGCCGAAATCAATCAGCGTGTAAGTCAGCTCGGCCATCGGCGAGGCCGACCATTGCTTGATCACGGCGGGTCCCGGATTGACCTGGAACAGCAGGCGGTTGTAACCGGCATCAGCCTCGACGCCAACTCGCGGATAGTAGGGCGCCTGCGCGATTCCATAGGAGGCCGCCGCGGACCGCGCCGCCTGCCACGATTGGCGCGTGCCCGGATTAAGCCGCAGCGCCAGATCGATGAGCCGCGGCAGGTCGTAGCGCGAGCCCGCTGACGCGGAGTGATCCTCCGACGCCGCCTGCGCGATCTCCTGCGTCACCGCGGCGACGTGATACTGCGGCTGTTCGCGCGCGGCCGGGCTCCACTGCCGATCGGCCGCGGCCGGAGAGTACAGATCGGGCGTGATCTCGGGCCGCTCGGCGTAGCCGGCGCATCCTGCCAGCGACGCGGCGAGGATCAGCGCCGCAGCTCGAAGCGGAATTCCCGCGCGCGGCAGACCCCGCCGCTTCCGAGCGTCCACGCGAAGGTTGGAGTCCGTGACCGTTCTCACGCGCATAAAGTCCTCGCAATGGTGCTGCATGTGCCCGGTTCATCCGGGTCCGCACAAGCCTAGTCCGCCGAGGCGCCGAAATCGCGCCGATCCAAGACAATTTCCAGGATAATTTTGAGGATAATTTTGATCACCCCGCGATGATGCTAACGCGCAACCCGGCGCGTAGAATCTTTCCGGCATGAATCGCAAGCCACTATCAAACCCGCTGCGGCGAGCGCTCGCGGTTTCCGCGCTGTGCATGGCGGCGGGATGTGATCCGATCGTCAATATCGCCGGCGCGAACTTCCCGAGCTGGCTCGTCGCCGCGATCGTGGGTGCGGTGCTCACCGCTGGGCTGCGGCCGGTCTTCGTCGCCGCCGGGCTCGAGCGCTACCTGTGGCCGTTGCCGGCGGTTTACGCGAGCCTTGCGGTTCTGCTCGGATGCATCTTCTGGGTAATCTTTTTTAACCGGGTGTGAAAGGCGGCGCAGTGGCTCCTGGAGACGACGTAGCGGCGGACAATCCAGCGCTGAAAGCAATCGGGAGATTGCTCAGCCTCGCGATTATCATCGCCGCGATCGTCGCGATCCTGCTCGTCACGCGGCTTTACTATATCTACCCGCGCACTGACGACGCCTACGTCCGCGCCAATCTGATCGGCGTCGCGCCGCACGTCAGCGGACCGATTATCAAGCTGCCGATCGTGGACAACCAGCACATCCACAAGGGCGACATGCTGTTCATCGTCGATCCGCGGCCGTACCAGGCGACGCTCGACGCGCTGGTCGCGAAGCTGCAATTGACCAACTTGCAGATCGGCGGCCTCAACGACGCGATTGCGGCCGCCGGGTCCGAGCAGAAGCGGCGCGAGGCCGACCTGGCATACGCGCGCCAATATCTGCATCGCATCGAGCCGCTGCTGGCCAAGCATTACGTCACCGCCAATGACGTGTTCGATGCGCGCAGCAAGCTTCGCGCGGCCGAGGCCGCGGTGGAAAACTCGCGCGCGACCGTCAGCCAGGCGCGCAGCGCGCTCGGCCAGTACGGCGATATCAACGCGCGTCGCAAGCAGGCAGAAGCCGACGTCACCAACGCGCGCCTGAATGTTAACTATTGCTACGTGCGCGCCCCGTTCGACGGCTACGTGACCAATCTCAATATCGCGGTCGGGCAATACGCCAACGAGGGCAAGGACGTGCTCAACCTGGTCGATAACCGGGTCTGGTACGTGGTCGCGAATTTTCGCGAAAATTTCCTCGGCAATATCCGCCCAGGAATGACCGCGCAGATCTATCTGCTCAGCTACCCCAATCATCCCTTTCGCGGAACCGTGCAGGGCGTCGGATGGGCGCTGTACCAGCAAAACGGCGCCAGCGTCGAAGGGCTGCCGCAGGTCGAGCCGACGCTCAACTGGGTCCGCCTTTCGCAGCGCTTTCCGGTTCGGATCACGCTCGCCCCCAGCAATCCGGAATTTCCGCTGCGCACCGGCCAGACCGCCGTCGTCACGATTCAGGGTTTCCGTTAGCGATGGCGACCGCGCCGGGCATCGAACTTCGTTCGCGCCAGCGGCTTCGAGGACTCGCTGCCGCCGCGGCGCGCCGGATGACGCATGGCGTGGATCGGCTGTTCAACTCGCTCGCGCTCGATCTCGAGGCGCATCCACGGCGGATGCGCACGGCGATTCGCACCGGTTTCATCTGCGCGCTGGGTTTCGGCCTGATGGCGGCGGCGCACGTCGATGCGCTGCTGGGCCCGTACGTGCTGTGGATCATGGTGTCGGCGGGCGGTGCGATGATCACGCCATTCAAGGCGCTGCGGTATGTCCTCGTAGTCGGCGCGGGGCTCGCGCTGTCGGTACCGCTGGCGGGGCAGCTCTCAGAGGCGCCGTGGCTGATGCTACCGTTTTTGTTCGTGGCCGCGTTTGGCTTTCGCTACGTAATGTCGGCGTCCCGGCTCGCGTACGCGTGGATCGTCGTCGAGATAACTTTTCTGACGACGTTCTACCTGGTGGTCTTCGATCCGCATAATTTTGCGGTCGAAGTCGCGTCAACCTTCGGCGGCGTGGTCATCAGCGTCATCCTGGTTGCGTTATTCGACATCGTGCTGTGGCCCAACCCGGCGGATGCGGAGCTGATCGTGATGCTGCAGCATAACCTTGCGCGCACGCGCCGGCGGCTAGACATGGCCGGGTCCGCTTTTTTCGCGCCGCCGGGAAAGTCGGGCGTGCGGATACCCGGCTTTCTTTCTGACATGCCCGCGCATCTGGCGCTGCTCGAACGAGCGGCGCAGGAAGGCGCCACGCTGCAGCGGCGCGCCGTGCTGCTGGGCGCGATCACGCTGGCCGAGCGGCTGCATATCGCCGTTGATAACCTGATCGTCGTCGCGATCGATCCGCTGCGACGGGTCGCGCGCACGATGGTGCAGCGCCAAACCGAAGCGCTGGTCCGCGCTCTTGACGCGGCGTTTGCCGAACGCGAGAGCGAACTCGCGCGCGGCGAGATTGCCTATGGCGAGAACAGCGCCGGCTCCGCCGTCGCCGCCGTGCGCCCCGCGATCGACGCGCTCGAAGCGCGGATCGCGCAGGTCCGCCCCGCCCTGCTGGCGGCATCCACCCCGGCCGAGGCCGCAAGCATGGGTTCGTTTGCGCAAGGGCTCAGCCAGACTGGAGAACTGCTGGTGCACGGCCTTGAAGAACCGTGGCTATCCGACGCGGTCGCCGAGCCGCCGAAAACGCAGGGGCCCGATCCGGCGCTGGTCCGTTACTCGCTCAAGGTCGCGGTCGCGATCGTAATCGGATTTGTCATCGGCGTCGCGAGCCAGCGCGCCGATCTCTCGGTGATCATCACGACGGTCATCATCGCCGGACTGCCGACCTACGGCGCGACGCTGAACAAGATGCTGCTGCGGCTTGTGGGCAACGTACTCGGCGGCGCACTCGGTCTGCTGGCAATTGTAATCGTGACGCCAAACTTCGAGACCCTTCCGGTCTATATGCTGGTCACCTTCATGGGATTGTTCGCCGCCGACTATCTGGGACTCGGCAATGGACAATTCGCATACGCGGGCCGCCAGATGGGCAGTGCCTTCGTATTCACGTGGGTGGGAATCAGTCCGAGCGAGGCGATCACCACGCCACTTTATCGCGTATGGG
Organism: Binataceae bacterium (SeqCode); assembly: GCA_049795175.1. GTDB lineage: Bacteria > Desulfobacterota > Binatia > Binatales > Binataceae > JBARDN01. Next base: position 25,043 of record JBARDN010000205.1, read on the forward strand.
GAATCATACTTGCGATGGTGGTGTTGACCGCAGTGTTCATCCTCATATGGCCGGAATATTCCGGCGACTCGCTGCTGCCGAGGCTGCGGAAGATCCTGCACGCGACTCTCGACCTGATGCCGGGTGGCGCCGCCGCTTCGTCAGTGCGGAAAATCCACGACACCAGCGGCGGGATCACGCGGCAGCTCGCGGATCTGCTCGGTATCGCCGACGATGCGCGTATCGAGGGGCAGGCGAGCAGGATCGATCCCGACGCCACGGTCAACGCCTCAGGCACGCTGCGCCGGATTGCGCATCGCGTGAGCGCGATCAGCCGAGAGCGAATCGAAGCGCCGAGGCCCGCGTTGTCTGCGCAAACCGAAGCCGCCCACGACCGGATTCTGGCCGCGATGCGCGCGCGGCTCGAATCATGGCGCGATCATTTCGACGGTCCGAACTGCGGCAGCAGCCGTGCCGCGCTCGCGATCGCAAATAATCGCGTGTCCGACGATATCGAGGGGCCGCTTTCCGACTTCACTCAGAGCGTCGGCGCGAACGGCTTCGCGGAAATCGCCGGCTGGCCGACGCCTATGCGGCTGGAGCTGATGTCAGAGATTGCGTCGCTCAGACGCCTGGCGCAGTTGTTCGCGAACCTGGACCACGAACTCTCGCGCGTCGCGGCCGCGCGCGGTGCTCTACCCTCAATCGCGGCGTCTGCCGCGTAGCCTGCTGGCCGCTCCAAGGGGCTGGGTGATATACGAGGGGCGGCCCGCTTGTCCTTCCCGGTAAAGCCAATGCGTTGTTTGAAATGCAAAACTGAAAACCCACCCGGCAAGAAGTTCTGCGGTGATTGCGGCGCGGCACTCGCAAATCTTTGTCAGAAATGCGGGTCCGATAATCCAGCGGACAAACGCTTTTGTGGAGAGTGCGGGGCCGCGCTCGGAGCGCACGCGTCTGCGGGACCATCCACAGGCGCAAACGGGAGAGAGCCCGCCCTGAGTGGAGCCGAAGGGTCGTTCGGCGACCTTCAAGGCGCCGAACGGGTGAGGATGCAACCGCAAACCGACTCACCCATCGAAGGCGAGCGCAAGACCGTCACGGCGCTGTTTGCCGATATCAAGGGATCGACCGAGCTTGAGCAGGATCTCGATCCTGAAGAGGCGCGCACGATTGTCGATCCGGCACTGAAGTTGATGATCGAGGCTGTCCATCGCTACGACGGATACATCGTACAATCGACCGGCGACGGAATCTTCGCGCTGTTCGGCGCTCCGGTCGCACACGAGGATCATCCACAGCGAGCCTTGTATGCCGCGCTCCGAATGCAGGAACAGCTGACCCGCTACTCGGCGAGATTGCGCGAGGCTGGCAATCTGCCGATCGAAGCGCGCGTCGGCGTGAACACCGGCGAGGTCGTGGTGCGCTCGATCTCTACCGGCGGCGGTCACACCGAGTACACGCCGATCGGGCATACGACCAATCTCGCCTCGCGGATGCAGGTGCTCGCGCCCACGGGCTCGATCGCGATCAGCGAGCAGACGCGCAAGCTGGCCGAGGGCTATTTCGCGCTCAAGCCGCTCGGGCCGACCAAGGTCAAAGGCGTAACTGATCCGGTCAACGTTTACGAGGTGACCGGACTGGGTCCGTTGCGCACGCGCCTGCAACGCTCGGCGGGACGCGGACTTACCAAGTTCGTTGGCCGCGAGCGCGAGATGGATGCGATGCGCAACGCCGCCGAGCAGGCGCGCGACGGCCACGGGCAGATCGTCGCCGCGATCGCGGAAGCGGGCGCCGGCAAGTCGCGGCTGTTCTTCGAGTTCAAGGCCAAGAACCAGTCGGGCTGGACGGTGTTGGAAACGTTCTCGGTCTCGCACGGCAAGGCTTCAGCGTATCTGCCCATAATTGAGTTGCTACACGGTTACTTCCGCATCACCTCGGAAGATGACGCGCGCACGCGGCGCGAGAAGGTCAACGGAAAGGTCTTGACGCTCGATCGTTCCCTTGAAGATACGCTGCCGTACCTTTTCGTACTGCTGGGCATTATCGAGGGCGACGATCCGCTGGCGCAAATGGACGGGCAGGTGCGCAGGCGGCGCACGCTCGACGCGATCAAGCGCATCCTACTGCGAGAGTCGATGAATCAGCCGCTGATGGTGATTTTCGAGGACCTGCACTGGATCGACGAGGAGACGCAGGCATTCTTGAATCTCCTCGCCGACTCGATCGGCACGGCCAAAATCCTGCTGCTGGTCAATTACCGTCCCGAGTACTCGCATCAGTGGGGCTCGAAGACCTACTACATCCAGTTGCGGCTCGATCCGCTGGGCAAAGAATCCGCCGAGGAGATGTTGTCCGCTCTGCTCGGCGACGTTATCGAACTCGCCCCACTCAAGCGGCTGATTATCGAGAAGACCGAGGGCAATCCGTTCTTCATGGAAGAGACGGTGCAGGTCCTGTTCGACGAGAACGCGCTGGTGCGTGACGGCGGGGCGGTGAAGCTCACCCGGTCGTTGGCGGAGTTGAAGATTCCGCCGACCGTTCAGGCGATTCTCGCCGCGCGCATCGACCGCCTGCCGCAGGATGCCAAAGACCTGTTACAGACGCTGGCGGTAATTGGCCGCGAATTTCCGCTGTCGCTGATTCGCGCGCTGGTCTCGATCCCGGATGACGAGACCAGGCGGCTGCTCGATGACCTCCAGCTCGGCGAGTTCATCTACGAGCAGCCGGCCATCGGTGATTCTGAATACACCTTCAAGCACGCGCTGACCCAGGAGGTCTCGTACAACTCGGTATTGATCGAACGGCGCAGACACCTTCATGGACGAATCGGTGCGGCTCTCGAGAGTCTCTACACAAATTCAATCGACGACCACCTCGACGAACTGGCCCATCATTACAGCCGCAGCGGAAATTCCGCGAAGGCACTCGGCTATCTCGAAAGCGCAGGTCTCCGAGCCGTTCGGCGACTGGCGTACGGCGAGGCGATGCGGAACCTAGCCGCCGCCTTGGAATTACTTGAACGCACGCCATCTAGCCCCGAGCGGGACCGGCGCGAATTCGCGCTTCAAACCAGCCTTGGTCCCGCGCTGATGGCCACCAAAGGGTGGGCGGCGCCGGAAACCGAGAGGGCCTATCTTCGCGCCGAGCGGCTTGCTGAGACAGGAGCCACACCCGAGCAGCAGTTCGCGCTACTGGTTGGATTGTTTGGACTGCTCTACGTCGGCGGCAACTTGAGCGGAGCCCGCGAACGGCAGAAGCCGATCTGGGATTTCGTCGATCGCCACCCCGATCCGGTTTTCCTTCTCGAGGCGATCCATCATGACTGGTCGGTGGCGCTTTCCGCAGGTGAGCTGGAGGCCTCGCAACGCCATGTCGAGCGGGGGCTCGAGCTGTTCGAGTCGAAGCTTCGTTCGGCTGCCGTCCCGCTCTACACCGCTCATCATCCGGCCGTGTGCGGTTATGCATGGGGCGCGCAGCTATCATGGCTGCGCGGTCGTCCCGATGCGGCGCGGCGATGGGCGGAGCGGGCCGTTTCACTTGCGAATGAACTTGGAGACGCCATGTCGGCAGCTTTCGCCTTGTACGTGAAGGCACTGGTTCATCGCATGATGCTGGAACCGAATCTTGCGCTGGAAATCGCCGGGGCCGCGATAAACATAGCGGAGGACGTGGGGTTCCTCTACGTTCTGCGCCATGCGCGAGTTGTTAAAGGGTGGGCCCTAACCGAGCTTGGAAGAGCGGAGGAGGGAATAGGGCAGATACGCGAAGAAACCGATGCACTTTCGGCCAACCGAGAGGAGTTGTGGCTCACGCTCAGTCTCGCGACTCTCGCCGATGCGTGCCTGAGAGTCGGACGCATCGAGCATGGTTTGAAGGCAATCGGCGACGCCCTGGACCTGGTCCGTCGCAGCGGCGAATGTTTCTGGGAAGCGGAAATTAACCGTCTTCGCGGCGAGTTGCTCCTGGGTCAGAGTCCTTCCGATCCGGCTCTGGCGAGAGCGTCGGTCGAGCACGCGATCAAGAAGGCCCGACAGCAGGGGGCGAAATCGCTCGAACTGCGCGCGACGACCTCGCTCGCGCGGATGCTGATGAGTACCGACCGCCGCGACGAGGCGCGCTCGATGCTCGCGGAGATCTACAACTGGTTCACCGAGGGCTTCGACACCTCCGACCTGAAGGATGCAAAAGCCCTGCTCGACGAGTTCACCGCGTAGCCGTGCGGAGCGATCAAAGCCATCGATTCAACTCGTTGGAAGCGAAGCCCTCTTTGCGCCTTAAGTCTACACGTGGGGCGTGGCGCCTGCGGGATATTTTATCAGCTTGCGATCGTCGTCGTCGGCGACGATGGGATGGCGCAGGCATTCGCCTTTGAGCCATCGATTGGTTACGTCGTCGCTGAGCGCAACACCCTGCGCATCCACCGCCCAAGTGCGGCGATTGATGGTGTTGTGATTGAAGGTTTTGCCGCATCCACGGCAAGTGAAACCAAGACGTGAGCCGCCGCCGGCAACGATCGATTCGAGCGTCCTGACTCTCCACTCGTGAGTCCGCCAGGCTGAGATCGGTTCCGACTGCATAATGCCTCCACGGCGATGGTTACAAAGTTTTTGAGCGCGCGATTTTCGCGCGTGCTTTCCGAAATGAAATCGCTAGCCCAGCCTCACACTTGCTCGGGCTCCGGCCGCTGCTGCGGCGTGACGGCTATCGGCGCTTGCGCGAGCCCTTGGCGGCAGGTTCGTCTTTGGGACGGTACTGATCGACTTGCAGCTTGCGGCCCGAGAGTTCGGTGTCATGAAAGAAATGCGCCGCATTGATCGCGTCGTCAACTTCGATCATCTCGACGAAGCCAAACCCGCGGGACACGCCCGAGAGCTTATCGGTGATCACCAGCGCTCCACCGACCTTCCCGACCCGTGAAAACAGCGTAGTTAAATCATCGCGCGTAACTGATTCAGCCAGATTTCCTACATAAACTCTGGGCACGTCGTAACCTCCGTTGATGAACCGAACCGGGAAGCGCGGAAATACTATTGCGGATAAACCAAGACCGCGATCCGCGTCCCCTTTCTCGGAAATGACTGGGCGGGCATCGCCTGCCCGCCCAGCTTGGTTTAGATATTACCAGCGGTTTCCGCCGCCACCACCGCGGCGTTCTCCTCCGCCACCGCCACCGCCGCCTCCACCACCGCGACGCTGTCCGCCACCGCCACCACCGCCTCCGCCAAAGCCCGATTCACGCGGCTTGGCTTCGTTTACGCGGATGTTGCGTCCCTTGAGCTCGGTCTCGTTCAGGAGCTGAATTGCCTTTGCAGCTTCCTCCGGCGTCGACATCTCGACGAATCCGAATCCCTTCGACTGACCCGAGAACTTGTCCGTGATGACCGCGGCGCTCTGCACTGCGCCGGCTTGCGCGAACAAGTCTTCCAAGTCGTGGCTGGTAACTGAGTAGGCAAGGTTGCCTACGTACAATTTGCTGGGCATTAAGTGCCCCTCCATCAGTAAATGCCGGGAAGCAATCGAACAGAGACCCCGGGACCATCCCGGGTCTGAGTACAGGAAGGCATCCGAGCGTTATGCTTGAATGATAGTTTTTTTTCCTGCGTGTGGATAGAGGGGGACGTACAAAACCCCCGGAACCTCAACAATCCTGCGGATCTTTTCAATCGTCGGAACAGCGACTCATATGCTCGAGCGCCGCGCCTGCGCGCGTCGGGTTGACGGATGAATCGGCACGGCCTTTAATGCGCATTATGGCTGGAATTGTTTCATACGGCTCCTATATCCCATACCGGCGGCTCAAACGGGCCGCGATCGCGCAGATGCTGGGCGTTGCCGCCTCGAAGGGCGAGCGCTCCGTCGCGAGCTTCGATGAGGATTCGGCCTCGATGGCGGTCGAGGCGGTGCGTGACGCGCTGAAGGCCGCTCCTGCGGGGTCGGCGCCGATCGGTGCGCTGCTCTTCGCGACCACCACACCGCCCTATGGCGAAAAGCTCAACGCCGCGATTGTCGCCGCCGCCACCCGGATGCCGCCCAATATCCGCGCAGTCGATCTGACCGGATCGGTGCGTGCGGGAATCTCGGCGATTCTGCAGGGCGCGGACGCCGCCTCCGGTTCGAAGACGAACGCGATTGTCGCAATCGGCGACGCTCGCCTGGGTGCGCCCGAAGGCAAGGCGGAGCAGCAAAACGGGGACGGCGCTGTGGCTTTCGTGCTCGGGACCGAGCACGTAATCGCGGAAATCGAAGCCACCGCGTCGCTGACTCGCGAGTTCATGGACACCTGGCGCGCCCCCGGCGAGCGCTTTGGGCATTCGTGGGAAGAGCGCTTCACGCTGACGCAGGCGTACTCGCCGCTTTTGGGCAAGGCGATTGCCGATGTTCTGGCAAAAGCCAAAGTTGCCCCAGGCGACCTGACCAAAGTTATTCTAGACGCGCCTAATCCGCGCGCCGCCGATGAGATTATCCGCGGCATGAAACTCGACCCCGCTAAGCTCGGCGATAACTTTGCGCTCACCGTCGGCCAGACCGGCGCCGCGCATCCGGGCCTGATGCTGGCCGGCGTGCTGCCTTCTCTCAAGCCGGGAGAGCGCGTGCTGGTAGCCTCGGTCGCCGACGGCGCCGACGCGATCCTGCTGCGCGCGACGCCGGCTATCGCAAGCTTCAGGCCGATCCGTTCGGTCGGTATGCAGATCGAATCCAAGGGCGATGTAACCTACGGCAGCTACCTCAAGTGGCGCGAGATTCTGCCGACTGAACCGCCTCGGCGTCCCGATCCGGACCGTCCTGCGGGTCCGCCGATGCTGCGGTCGCAGCAGTGGAAGTTTGGTTTCATCGGCTCGAAATGCACCGTGTGTGGAACTCCGCAGCTTCCGCCGCAGCGCGTGTGCTTCAAATGCCGCGCGTTCGACAAGATGGAGCCATATGCGTTCGCCGACCGCACCGCGCGTATCGCGACCTACGCTATCGACCGGCTCGCATTCTCGCTCAATCCCCCTACGGTCAATGTTGTGATAGACTTCGAGGGTGGTGGACGCTTTCTATGCGAGATGACCGATTGCGAACCGGACCAGGTCGCGATCGGAGACGAAGTCGAAATGACATTTCGCCGCCTGTTTACTGCTGACGGCGTTCACAACTATTTCTGGAAGGCACGGCCCAAGCGCTAGGCGCGAGGAGAACGTTTCATGGCAAGCAGAGGAATCAAGGATCGCGTCGCGATCATCGGAATGGGATGCACCAAATTTGGCGAGCATTGGGACAAGGGTGCCGATGATTTGTTGTGCGAAGCCGCCTACGAGGCTTATGCCTCCGCAGGCGTTAATCCCGACGATATCGACGCCTACTGGCTCGGTACGATGGGCTCGGGAATCTCGGGGCTGACTCTATCTGAGCCGCTCAAGATTCAGTACAAGCCGGTCACCCGCGTCGAGAACATGTGCGCGACCGGATCCGAAGCGATGCGCCAGGCGTGCTACGCGGTTGCGTCGGGCGCGTTCGATATCGTGATGGCGATAGGAGTCGAGAAGCTCAAGGACTCGGGCTACTCGGGCCTGGTCGGATCGGCGCCGCCTAATGATGGCACCGAGGGCAACATGACGGCGCCGGCGTCGTTCTCGCTGCTCGCGCCCGCGTATTTCAAAAAGTACGGACTCGATCCGGACAAGGGCAAGGACGTGCTTTCGCGCATCGCGTGGAAGAATCACAAGAACGGCGCAAAAAATCCGAAGGCGCAGTTCCAGAAAGAAGTGCCGATCGAGACGATCAAGAACTCGCCCAAGATCGCCGACCCGCTCGGAATCATGGATTGCTCGGGCGTATCCGACGGCTCGGCGGCGGCGATAATCGTTCGCGCCGAAGACGCGCACAAGTACTGCAAGAATCCGATCTACATCAAGGCGCTGTCGTTCGTCGCAGGACCAGCCGAGGGGCCGCTGTCGCAGGACTATGACTTCACGACCTTCCGCGAAGTCGTCGCCTCGGCGAAGGACGCGTACTCGCAGGCTGGAATCACCGACGCTCGCGCGCAGATCAGCATGGCCGAAGTCCACGACTGCTTCACTCCGACCGAGCTCGTGTTGTACGAGGATCTCGGTTTCAGCAAGCGCGGGACGGCGTGGCAGGACGTGATGGACGGCTATTTCGACCTCGACGGCAAGCTGCCGGTGAATCCGGACGGCGGCCTAAAGTCATTCGGCCATCCGATCGGCGCCTCGGGCCTGCGGATGATGTACGAGATGTGGCTCCAATTCCGCGGCGAAGCGGGCAAGCGCCAAATCAACGACCCCAAGCTCGGCCTCACGCACAATCTGGGCGGCGCCCCGGGCCGCTGCGTAAGCTTCGTATCAGTAGTGGGCCGCGAAGTCGGCTGACCAACAATCCTCTACGATTGAAAAAGGCGGTCCATCCGGACCGCCTTTTCTTTCATCGGGCCGCAGGCGCCGGGATGCTGACGGGATCTTCCAGATAATTGCCGGCTGCGAATTTTACTATCGCGCTGCGCTCGTCGAAGATCGTGCCGGCGGGATTGCCGCCTTCGGCGACTGTCGCGATCTGTTTGCGGAAAAATCGCCGCAGCATCGCGATACCGCGATCTGAAGACGCAAGATGCTCTTCAGAATGGAACGTGATCGCTCCCTGTCCCGTTTGCGCCTCCCAGTCTCCCGGTTTGCGCTGCCGCTCCTCTTCGGACATGTCCTGCCAGCGCCTATTCCCGCTCATGAGACCTTTCGGCGGGTAGTAAAGAGGTCCGGATTCCGTGGCGCGGCCGGCGGTAAAGATTCGGTAGTGAGTATCGTCGATCGGAAGCGTCCAACCAATCGATTCAACCGGGCGATTGAAGCCCGTCGCCCATGGGTTTGGAACCACGCGCAGCGTCGGCATCGCCACTTCGGTGACGCGGCGAAAAACTTTGCCCTCGATGTCTCTGATCTGCGTGCTGGTAATGCCGATTGGCGAAGGCTGGAAGTAGACATCGGGCATCTGAGCCATCTCGGGAATAAACTGGATTCCACTGAATGCCGAGTGAAGGATCGCGACGTGATACGGGTCCATTATGTTTTCCCAATGCTGAAACCAGTTGCAGGGCGCGATCACATCGCCGCCCGATCCGAGACTCCTGTCGTCCGGTTCGATCCATTCGCCTGGTTGAAGAATTTCGAGCGCCTCATATCGCGGAAGTATGGGTATGCGATCCGGTGGGCCTAAGTAGGCGAACACCAGGCCGTAGCGTTCCTGTACCGGGTACCATGGCTGCCGGTAGTTGTCGCGCTTGTCGCCGCCTCCCGGTTCGCACGGCTGATCGAGGCATCGACCGTCCGGGCTGAACAGCCATCCGTGATAGCAACATCGGATGCCGCGTTCTTCGACCTTGCCGTAGTACAAAGTGGTTCCGCGATGACAGCATCGCGGATAGACGAGGCCGAACTCGCCGCGCGGCGTCTTGAACAGGATCAAATCCTCGCCGAGCACGCGCACTGCTATAGGAAGCTCGCCGACTTCCGATGCGACCGCGATCGGATGCCAATAGCGGCGCAGTAGTTCTCCGCCTAACGTGCCTCTGAGAACCGACACCATCTCGAGATCCGGCTGAGGCTCGGAAAGATAGTATGCCGAGCCGCTTTCATTTTGCGGATTGTTGGTAGTCACCGATCTCGTCCTCCGCGTTCCGTGGGTAATTAACTAATTGCGACACCGGCGCGCCAGTCGCGTTATCCGCGATTATCCAGGCCCATCCGCCGGGCGATTATTACCTTCATTATTTCGTTGGTGCCTGCATAGATCGATTGCACCGCGGCGTCGGCATAGTCGGTCGCTACCGGGTACTCCATCATGAAACCGTAGCCGCCGAAAAGCTGCAGGCAATTGCTCGAGACGCGTTTCAGGAGATCCGTCGTCCACCACTTCGCCATGCTGACCTCGGTGACCAGCTCCTCGCCGCGCACGTGCGCCGCCATCAGGCGATCGACGAATACGCGGCCGACCTCGACCTCGGTCGCCATCTCGGCCAGGCGAAACTGCGTGTTCTGGAACGACGAGATTGGTTGGCCGAAGGCGCGCCGCTCCTTGGTGTAGGCGATCGTGTCGTCAAGGCACCGCCGCGAGCTCTCGACTGCGCCGATCGCCGCCACCAGCCGCTCCTGCTGCAGCTTCTCCATCAGCATCTTGAAGCCCTGCCCCTCTTTGCCGAGCAGGTTCTGCGCCGGCACGCGGCAATCCTCGAAAAACAGCTCGCTCGTGTCCTGACCCTTAAGTCCCAGCTTGTCGAGCTTGCGCCCGCGCACGAAGCCGGGGGCATTGCCCTCGACCAGGATGAGGCTGATTCCGCGATGTGGCGGATTCGCGTTCGGATCGGTCTTCGCGACGACGATCACCAGGTCCGCGAGCTGGCCGTTCGAGATAAAGATTTTCGAGCCGTTGATAACGTAGTTGTCGCCGTCGCGGCGCGCCGTAGTTCGCACCGCGGCCAGATCGGAACCGGTGCCCGGCTCGGTCATCGCGATCGCCAATATCAGTTCGCCGGTGATCGCGCCGGTCAGATAGCGATGCTTCTGCTCGGCGCTGCCGTAGGTGTTGATGTAGGGCATGCAGATGTCGGAATGCAGCCCCATCATCAGGCCGTGCGCGCGCACCCGCGTGAGCTCCTCGATCACGATCGCGTCGTAGATGAAGTCCGCGCCGGCTCCCCCGAACTCGGCCGGTGCATTCGCACCCAGGTAGCCCGCCGCGCCAAGCTTGCGCCATGAGTCGCGGTCGCTGATTCCGGCGCGATTCCACTCGGCCACTTTGGGTTCAATTTCCTTTTCGACAAATCTGCGCACCTGTACGCGGAATAGCTCGTGCTCTTCGGTGAAAATTTCCCTTCGCATGTCGGCTCCTTAGTGCTGAAATAGTAATCGCGCGAGGGCCTCGCGAAGGCAAGCGACGCTACGCGAACGATTCGCAAACGATTCGGTGAAGGGCTTACATACCGACCGTTTAGTTTGCGGCTTTGCAATGCGCGGCAGGACATGGTAGCAGCTTTGCAGATTGGTTTTTCGCGGCGCCGGCGCGCCGAAAGTTCCATGGAGGAAGACCCATGAAAGTTGGTGGTGCAGTAATTTTTCAAAATCCGATGAATGCTCGTTCGGACCGCGACGTCTATCGCGATGACCTCCGGATCGGCGACCTCTACGAACCGCTCGGATTCGATTCGATCTGGAGCGTCGAGCATCACTTCGACGACTACACGATGTGCCCCGACGTGCTGCAGTTCCTGAGCTATTACGCCGGCCGCACCAAGAACATCCAGCTCGGCTCGATGGTCGTGGTGGTGCCGTGGCATGATCCGATCCGGGTGGCCGAGCAGGTCTCGGTAGTCGATCATCAATCCAACGGCCGCATGATTCTGGGACTGGGCCGCGGCCTTGCGCGAATCGAGTATGACGGCTTCCGGCTCGAGATGGGTGAGTCGCGCGAGCGCTTTATCGAGTACTCGAGTGCGATTCTCGAAGCTCTCGAACGCGGCTACATGGAGTACGACGGCACCTACCTGAAGCAGCCGCGCCGCGATATCCGCCCCAAGCCGTTCAAGTCGTTCAAGGGCCGCACTTACGCCGCCGCGGTCTCGCCCGAGTCGGCGCGAATCATGGCCAAGCTCGGCATCGGAATTCTGATCATCCCGCAGAAGCCGTGGGAAGCCGTCGCGCAGGAGCTGGCGGAGTATCGAACGATCTACAAGCAGGTGAACGGCGGCGAGCCGCTGCCGACGATCGCGGCCGGATGGACCTTCTGCGACAAGAACCGCGACCGCGCCCGCGAGATGGCGGTCAAATATATCGGTGGCTACTGGCAGACGGCGTTGCGCCATTACGAGATGGCGAGCGACCACTTCGGCAAGGCGAAAGGCTACGAATATTACGCACAGGCGTCGAAAGCCCTGCAAGGCGACAACAAGGATGCGTCGATTGAGTACTTCCTCAATCTGCAAGTGTGGGGCACGCCGGAAGATTGCTTCAACAAGATCGATGAAATCCGCAAAAAGGTGAACGCGGATCATTACACCGGCGTGTTCAGCTACGCGGGCATGCCAATTGACGACGCGGAAAAGAGTCTGCGCCTGTTCGCCGCTGAGGTGATGCCGGAGCTGAAGAAACTCAACGGCGTCAAGGCGGAGGCCGCCTGATCAGCGCGATCGTTTTCTAATCGCCACAAACCCGAAGGGCAGCGCATAGGCGCTGCCCTTCTTTTTTGAATCGTAAACTGCTCGCGCGCCTACTTCTTCGCGCCCGGCAGGAAATCGTCGAGCGGGACGCCGAAGCTGTTGAGCGCCCACGAGACCAGGTTGTACTGCCCGATCGCAAAGACCAAGTCCATCATCTGCTCGGTGTTGTATTTCTCGGCGAGCGTCGTCCAGGTCTGATCGGACACGACTGAATTCTCGAACAGGTCATCGGCGGCCTGGAGAATCGCGGCTTCGTGACGATTCCATCCCGCCTTCGGTCCCTTTTGGATCTGCTCGATCTCGGCGTCGGAGATACCCGAGCGCTTGCCGATAATCACATGCTGTTCCCATTCGTACGGGGCCTGGTTGAGCCATCCGATACGCAGGATCGCGAGTTCGCGTTCGCGCGCCGGCAGCGTCGATTTACCCAGCACGTGCGCCGCAAACACCATCCAGCGCCGCGCGAGGGCCGGATGATTCATCAGCACGCGAAAGATGTTGATGACCTGGCCGTTGATCTGATTCTTTTCGGCGGTCTCGCGATCCTCGCCGGTCAGGGTGGATAGATCGCGAAACGGAAGGCGCTGTTTGCGTGAATTCATCGCTGACGCTCCATCAGTTGGTTGAAGATGCGGCCGAAGTCCGGCCCGCTTCGCTTATAGATCGGAGCGGCGCGATTCACCAGAGCACGAATCTTCTGAGGATAGCCCGAACGATCGTTAGGCTTGATCCTCGGCGCGCCCCTGCGCGATACTGCCTCTTGAACGGTCGGTATGTTAATCGCGCTTCGCGCGCCCAACCGAACCTTGCAAGGAGACAGTGCGATGCATGACCTGGTAATCCGCAACGGAAAGATTGTCGATGGCACCGGCGCGGCCGCCTTTTCCGGCGACGTTGCGGTCGATGGCGGCAAAATCTCGAGCGTCGGCGCAAAGGCCGGTGCGGGACGGCGCGAGATCGACGCTGACGGGATGCTCGTGACGCCGGGCTTCGTCGATATCCACACCCACTACGACGGCCAGGTCACTTGGGATCCCTATCTGACCCCCTCTTCATGGCACGGCGTCACCACCCTGGTGATGGGCAACTGCGGCGTCGGCTTCGCGCCCGTCCAGCCCGGCAAGCACGAATTTTTGATCGGCCTGATGGAAGGCGTCGAGGACATCCCCGGCGCGGCGCTGGCCGAGGGAATCAAGTGGGGCTGGGAAAGCTTTCCCGAATATATGGACGCTGTCGCTGCGATGCCGCGCGTGCTCGACGTCGGCGCGCAGGTGCCGCACGGCGCGGTGCGTGCCTATGTGATGGGCGAGCGCGGCGCGCATAACGAAGAAGCGACCGCTGACGACATCCGCGGGATGGCGGCCGTTGTACGCGAAGGGCTGCGCGCCGGCGCTTTGGGATTTAGCACCTCGCGCACGATGCTGCATCGCGCGAAGAACAAGGAAGTCGTTCCCGGCACCTACGCCAGCGAAGCCGAGCTGCTCGGAATCGGGCGCGTGCTCGGCGAAGTCGGCCACGGCGTGTTCGAGATGGCCTCGGATATGGCGGGACCCGACGCCACGATGGAGTGGATGATCAAACTTTCCGCGGCAACGCGGCTGCCGATCACGTTTGCGATGGCGCAGGTAGATTTCAATCCCGAGGGATGGCGCGTGATGCTCGAGCGGGTGCGCGGCTACAACGCCGGCGGCGCCAACCTCGCTCCGCAAATTTCGCCGCGGCCAACCGGGATGCTGATGGGGCTCGAAAGCTCGCTGCATCCGTTCATCACGCATCCGACCTATCATCGCGAGCTTGCGCATCTGCCGCTGGCCGAGCGCGTCGCGCGGATGCGTGATCCTGAACTTCGCGCAAGGATCATCGCCGAAGAACCCGGCACGCATGAGCGCGTGACGCGCTACCTGGTGACTAACTTCTCGCGCTATTTTCCGCTCGGCGATCCGCCAGATTACGAGCCCGCAAAGGAAGCCAGCGTCGCGGCGCGCGCCGCACGCGAGGGCCGCAGCCCGGTCGAGGTCACTTATGATCTGATGCTCGAGCGCGATGGCCGCGAGCTGCTCTACATGCCGTTTTCAAATTACGCCGCGTACAACCTGGACGCGGTGCGCGAGATGATGCTCGATCCGGTCACGATGCTCGGCCTGAGCGACGGCGGCGCGCATTGCGGACTCATCTGCGACGCGAGCATGCCGACCTATCTGCTGACCCACTGGGTGCGCGACCGCAGCCGCGGCGAACGCCTGCCGGTCGAGTTCGTGGTCAAGCGCCAGACGCAGGACACGGCGCGGATGTATGGACTTAACGATCGCGGCACGCTCGAAGCCGGGATGAAGGCCGACCTGAACGTGATCGATCTCGACGGGATGCGGCTGCATGCGCCGAAGATGGTTTTCGACCTGCCCGCCGGCGGCCGCCGATTGATCCAGCGCGCCGAGGGCTATCGTCACACCGTCGTCAGCGGCGAGGTCACTTTCGATAACGGCGAGCCGACCGGAGCAATGCCGGGAAAACTGATTCGCGGCCCGCAGGCCGGCGCGAGCGCCTGAATCGGCACCTCAATCGAACCCATCGGGGCGCGAGCGTTGTCAACGTTCGCGCCCCGTTTTTTTCCATTACCTCACATTTCGGTGCGCGCGGGGTCTTAGCGTGATATCGAGTCATTACCGAGTGCCGAATTTCGTGCGCAACTCGATCGAGGAGGAAAATGGACTATCGCAAAATGCTCGAGGATCAGCACATCCCGCTGGCGGAAATGCTCGGAATCCGCTTTCTTGCCGCCGAGCCTCAACGCGTGACGGCCGAGCTGCCCGTTCGCGCGGAGATCTGCACGGTCCCGGCGATTCTGCATGGCGGCGCGATCATGGCCTTCGCCGACACCCTCGGCGCGTGCGCGACGATGCTCAATCTGCCCAAG
>JBARDN010000206.1:0-9107 GCA_049795175.1 Binataceae bacterium (SeqCode)
GAGCGCCCTCGCGGTCGCGATAGCGAATTATCGCGACTGTCATCAGCGTCGCGACCAGCGCGAAGATCGCGAGCATCACCAGCAGAATCGCGACGAACAAATGGAAGATCGATGCGGCCTCAGGCGATAGCGGGTTGAGTGTGGGTATGGCGGACATCGAGGTTACGCTCTGGTTCGCAAAGCCGATAAATGCGAACCGTAGCTCCGCATCGCCGTGCTTTCAAGCGACAATCTCGCGCGCGAGTGAATTACTGTGCGGTCAGTGCGTCTCTTCGAGCAGCTCGGGCGAATCGAAGTTGGGATTATTAAGCTGCGGTGACACCGGCGTGGTGAGCAGAAGATCGTCCGGCGCCGGCGCGAGCATCGGCCTGAGCGCCATCGCGTCGGGGCACCGCGGATTCATCCAGTCGTCGGCGCGCGCATCCGGAAGTATCACCGGCATCCGATCATGATACGGCGCCATGGTCGCGTTGGCGGTGGTGGTGATGATGGTAAAAGTCGTCTCCCAATTGCCCGGCTCCTTCTGCCAGGCTTCGTAGAGGCCCGCAAACAAAAGCAGGCCGCCGTCGCCGCGATGAAACCAGATCGGTCGGCGGGCGGTCTTGGGACCGGTCCATTCAAAGAACCCGTCGGCGGGAATCACGCAGCGCCGACGCTGGAATGCGTCACGAAACGCGGGCCGCTGCTCGAGACCCTCGGCGCGCGCATTGATATATCGCGCGGCCTGTTTCGCGTCCTTTGCGAACCAGTTGACCAGCCCCCAGCGCGCAGCTTCGGCTTTGCGATTTTCGTACTCGAGCCGAACGATGAAATACGGTTGCGTGGGTGCGATGTTGTAACGCGGCCGATAGTCGGGAATTGAATCGCTCGCCACACCGAGCTCGGCCGCCAGTGCGTTACCGTCGCGGCGCGTGATTGTGAATCGTCCACACATATAAAAAATCGGCCACCAAGACGCTAAGCACGAAGATGATCGCTTCGTGTCTTCGTGTCTTAGTGGCCGGTTGTGCGATGGCGGATTTCAGCGAATCGAGGCTATTCCGTTCCCGGACCGGCGACAAACACACTGCCCTTGTGCCCGATCCGAATGCACTGGGTGGCCTGCGAACCACTATAGTCAGCACTGCAAATTGGTTTGTCGGCAGCAGGACACTTGAACAGACCCGCTTCGAGTTGCTGGCATTTCGACAGGTCAAAGGTCAGTTCGAGCTGTGACGTGCCCGCGGGGGCGGGAGTCGTGTTCGACGAACATCCCACTATCGTCAGCGCGCCCAACGCCATTGCCAGCGTAGCTGCGGTCATGAAGGTTCGGGTTTTCATCTGATCTCCATGCGGGCTGTTGAGTTTGCTTTTCTTACAACAGGGCGGTTGCTACCGCAACTCCGGCCACACCGGCTCCCGGTGCGATTCATGGCGCGTCGGAAAGCTTCACCTTCTGTGCCTGGTCGGGCGAAATCCATCCCTGCTGGGCAAAGTACTGTGACAAATAGGCAACCACCTGGTCGGCGGTCTTGTCGCTCAAGTAGCCGACCGCCGAGGTGTAGGTCTTCGCGCCGCCGGCCGCGACGTTGGCAGCCGCCATTCCCGCAGTTGCGCCGCCCTGCGCCGCTGCTCCCGCGCCCATCGTCAGGGCCGCGCCGGGCATTCTGCCGCTGTCGGCGTGGGTGGTGAATTGCAGCAGCGGCTGGCGCGCCCCGGCGGTCATACGATAGACATTTACTTGGGTATCGAGTTTCGAGGCGCCCGCGCCGAACCCGATTACCAGCCGGCGCAAACGATTACCTTCACTGACATTCACAAACTCGCCGTCGATCAACAGATCGCCCTCGGCCGAAACCGTGTTGGCGTTTCCGCGAACTACGGTGAAGCCCAAATCGGTGAGCTGCTTGGCGATTTCCGCCGCCAGAGCGTCAGCCGCTTCTTTGCCGATCGCGTCCTCGCGCTGCTCGGCGGGAGTGCTGGAAAAGCTGTTCAACAGACGCGCGCCGATCGCGGAGTTTTCCGAAACCTGCGACGCCGAGAACGCGAAATCGTCCACGACTATTCGCACCGGACGCACCGATGCTGTGGTCGACGGCGGAGGTGCGCTCGCCTCCGGCGTGATCGACGCGCTCGCGCATCCGGCGAGCATCAGCGCAATCGCCAGACAAACCAATCGACTCCACGGCGAACTCGCGGCGTCGGGTCTTATTGATTTCATGTTCGTCCGTCCTCTCCGTTTCTTTCTCGTACGCATATACAACTCGCCGCGCTGAGAATAGCAGCAACGCATCGGCTGGTAGAGACCGGCCTGAGAATTAGATTTTCGCGGCTAGCGGTCCAGCCATTTGGGATTGTTGATCGCGAGCGCGTCGGCCAGCGATTGGCGCACATGCGCGCGCATCGCAGGATCATCGACGCTGATCGCTCCCTCGCGGATACGCTGCGCGAGCTCGGCGCTCAGCGCCTCGAGCTCGCCCTCGTGGCCGAGAATCGCGGTCAGGCGCAGCGCCTCTGCCGCAGCCTGCGCGGCGCGCAGCTCGGCCTCGCGCCGGATGACGCCGAGCGCGTTGACCGTCACGCGAGTCTTGAAGCGATGATATCCCGCTAGCGTCGGCATCAACTCTTCTTCGAGATATTTCACCGCCGCACTCAGAAGGGTCGGCGCGTCGGGCATGCTGCGTGGCATTATCGAATTACGTCCTTTCCGCTCACTCGTCGCGGCCTTCGATCAACGTCAGAAAATCCCATAGCGGTTCTTCGATCCGCCTGCCGATCGCGCAGCGCTCGATTCCAGTTTCTTCGATTCCACGCATCCCCATCCGAAGGCATCCTATCGCCCACTTGACGCAGCCAAAGCCCTCCCAGAAGCGGACCGCCTTGGGATCGACGCGCATCCCACCCGCCTTCTCATAGGCGGCGAACAGATCCTCGCGTTTGCCGAATCCGCCAACCGGGCCGCGGCCTCCAAAGCGCCAGGTTTTGACACAGACCCATCCGAGGTCCTGCATCGGATCGCCGCTCTGTGCGATCTCCCAATCGAGCAGCAGACGGATACCGTCGTTCTCGCCGACGACAAAATTCCCGGTGCGAAAATCGCCATGGACTACAGTGCGCCGCGGATTCTTCGGCGCGTTCTCCGCCGACCACTTTAGTCCGAGCTCGACTGCCGGATGCCGCAGTCCGTAGTAGTCGGCGACTCGATATTGCGCCGCCACCAGTTGCTCCGCGTCCTGGTAGGGGAGAAACGGGACTTCGGCCAGATCGATTCGATGGATCGCGGCCAGAATCGCGCCGCACTGTGCGGTCATGATCGAACGCGCATGCGCGAATTTTTCCTCGCGTACGATCTTCGGCCCGAGTGTCTCCCCCGCTACTCGTTCGGTGACGTAGCCGGGGCCGAGCCCGTCGGAGGGCTCAAGGATTGCGCGCACCTTTGGCGCGGGAACGCCACCGCGCACCGCCGCGATCATGATGAGCGCATCCTGATCGCCAGTGATGTGCGGAGATATATCGGCCAGCGGGCTTGGCTGCTCGACCGCGCCCGCGCTCGAAAGCTGCACGATAAATTCCTCGCGCCGGCCGCCGATCTCGGCGTCGAACGACCAAGTGGTCTTGTTAGCACCACCGGTCAGCCGCTCAAGACCGTGGATCGTGCCGGGCGCACCGATCCTGCGGGCTACAACCGCGCCGAGGCGGGCCTCGAAATCGCTATCGCTCACGTTGATTCGAACCGGGCGCGCACGCCGCCATCACTGCGCTTCGCGATGTCCAAATCCGAACAGGATTTGCGCGACGCGCCGCATCTGGATTTCCTCGGAGCCCTCGGTGATCCGGTAGCGGCGATGATGCCGATAGATGTGCTCGAAGGGCTTGTGGCGCGAGTAGCCCATTCCTCCGTGCACCTGCATCGCGCGATCGGCCGCCTCGCATACCAGCCGGTTCGCTCGGTAATTGCACATCGCGACTTTGTCGGACAGCTTGAGCGCGACTTCGGGTTTGGACATCTGATCCATTTCCCACGCGGTCTTATGGATGAGCGTGCGGAGCATCGCGGCCTCGGTGTGCAGCTCGACCAACGGCCACTGGATCGCCTGGTTCTGCGCGAGCGGCTTGCCGAACGGCTTGCGCTCCTTGGCGTACTTGACCGCCTCGTTGATGCAGTACTGCGCCGCGCCCAGCGACGAAGCGGCCTGCCGGATGCGGTTTTCGTGCACAAAGTGCTGCGCCACCGCAAGGCCGTTGTCGAGTTCGCCCAGCACCTCGCCCGCGGGAATACGGATGTTGGTCAGCGAGATGCGCGGATGATCCGTCGGCATGTTGAAGGTCCACAGGTACTCTTCGATCTTGAAGCCGGGGCTATCGGTCGGAACCAGAAAGCATCCGATACCGCGAGCGCTGCCGTCGCGGTTGCTGTGGCGCGCGAAAATAAAATCGTGGGTGGCGGCATGGACGCCGGTGTTCCACATCTTGGCGCCGTTGATCACCCACTGGTCGCCGTCGCGCACCGCGCGGGTCTCCATCCAGGTGGCGTCGGAGCCGTGATTAGGCTCGGTCAGCCCAAACGCGATACGCATGGTGCCGTCGAGCAGCTTTGGAATCCATTCTTTTTTCTGCTCGGGAGTGCCGAAGTCGCGGAACATCAGGACGGTCGGCATGTTGCCGACGATCGAGTTTTCGTTTTGCAGGTCGTTGTGCAGCCCGAGCCCTTTGGCGGCCAGGTACTCGCGTATCACCGCCATGGCAAGGTTGGTGCCGTCCTTGCCGCCATATTCGCGGGGCAGCGCATAGCGGAAATGACCGGCCTTGTCGGCGCGGCGGCGCATCTCGCGCAGCAGCTCTTCCCAATCGTGGCGCGGAAGGCCGCCGTTTTCGAAATCGGTGCGGGCCCATTCGCGGCGATGGTCAAAAAAACGGATATTGTCGTTTTCGCGTTCGAGCGGCTTGATCTCGCGCTCGATAAAATCGTCGAGTTCTTTCAGGTAGGCGGTAACGTCGGCTGGAATCTGAAAATCCACGCTGTTTCTCCTGGGAAGGGATCGAACATACCGACCGTTTAGCAAAGGACGGGATTAAGGGAAAGCGCGAGAGCGCCTGCGCGGCTTCATTCGTCGCCAGCGTTCGCGCCCTGCACCACGATCACGCAGCGATCCTCGCCCGGGACCTCATCCAGCGGCATCGCGACTTCGTCGGCGAATTTCCGGCCCACGATCAAAAGCCGTCCCGGCGTCTGCTTGAATAGCTGCTTCAAGCTGCGCTCGCCGAGTACGTCGGAGTGAAATTGCCGTCCGAGCTTCTTGCGCGCGTCGTGAACCATGTCGAGCAGCTCATCGCCGGTGTCCTCGACCCGGCCCGAAACCATCAGGGCGCGCAGCTTGGCATGGGTTGGACGCGCGATCCGCACCGCAAGCGAGAGCGCGGCCTGTCCGTCGGGGCTCGAATCGAACGCCGCATAAACGCGCTCGAATGGATGAGCCGTCCCCTGCACAAACACGCCGATATTGATCGGAAGCGGCTCGGCGCGCTCGAGAACTTTGCGCACCACTCCGCCCATCGCACCGCCGCTGGAATTTGCCCGATGATACCCCAGGACGATCCATGCGACCCGCGCGCTCTGCGCGGCAGCCAGGATGTCTTGCGCAGCGTCGGCCGACCATATGGCTTGCGGTGATATTTCGACGCTTCGCGACCGCGCGTATGTTATCGCGACGTCGAGCGCCGCAGAGGCGGGCGCAGCGGCCTGCCCCGCTCCGGACGGACGGACCAGCGCGAGCACCCGCACCGGAGGATCCTCGGCCTCATGCGCCGCGAAGGCAATCGAGAGCAGCGGAGCGACGCCTTCCGGATTCGCAACGGGAACCAGCAATCCCCGATTGCCATCGGGTCCAGTATCCGATTCCTCTGAATCCACCGCGTAATTCGTTCGACCTGGATGAAACAGACACCGAATGTGAAAAGATGTCTCGGCGCTTGACCCTTTGAATGCTAGCCGTAACCAGATTTACTCGCAAGGAAGCGCCGCACGGGCCGTGGAAGCTATCGCCGATGCTAATCGATATGCGATTTTATTTACCGGCGCACCAAAATCGAGGAAGATGCACCGGTCCATGAGGAGTACGCGGAGAATATGCGGAGCAAAGCGTGGTAACGGCTAGTAGTTGTTGGCGGACTCAGAAACGGATCTTCGGCGCGGCGGTGGCCATTTTATTTCTGCTTTGCGTACATCGTCCCGCAATCGGGGAGTCTGGCTCGTTCAACGGCGTCCTTACCTATCACAACGACAATCTTCGTACCGGCCAGAACCTTGCCGAAACGATCCTGGCGCCATCGAACGTCAACACGACTCAGTTCGGTCTGCTGTTCACCGCGAAAGTTGACGGTCAGATGTACGCGCAGCCGCTCTATGTGCCGGCGGTAGCGATTCCGGGCAGGGGCACCCACAATATCGTAATCGTCGTGACCGAGAACGATTCCGTTTACGCTTTCGACGCGGACACCGCGGGATCTCCGTTGTGGCAGACCAGTCTCTTGAGCCCCGGCGCGATCGCGATTCCTTCTAAAGACACGGGCTGCGGCGATCTGTCGCCGCAGATTGGAAGCACCAGCACGGGCGTGATCGATCCGGCGACCAACACGCTGTTCGTCACTGCCGCGACCAAGGAATCTGACGGGTCTTACGTGTATCGGCTCCATGCTCTGGACATCGCCAACGGGTCCGAGCCGAGAGCTCCGGTGGTGATCGAGGGTTCCGTCCCAAGCACCGGACCCAACGCGAGTGGTGGCCAGATCTCTCTTTCGGCCTTTTATAATAATCAGCGATCCGCGCTGCTGCTCGACAACGGCATAGTGTACATGGCGTTCTCGTCGCACTGCGATTTCGGCAACTACAACGGCTTTGTACTTGGCTATAACGAGACCTCGCTTTCTCAAGTGGCGCTATACAGCGTCAATCCAAATGGCACTGACAGCGGCATCTGGATGAGCGGCGGCGGTCTGGCGACCGATGCGAGCGGAGACATTTACCTCGCGACCGGCAATGGCACCTTCGACGCCAACACCGGCGGACCCGACTACGGCGACAGCTTCATGCGGCTGACTCCCGCGGGCAAGAGTTTCACGGTCAACACCTACTTCACTCCGAGCGACCAGAGCAGTCTTTCCAGTGCAGACCAGGATCTCGGGTCAGGCGCGATGCTGCTGCTACCGGATCAGACGACCTTACCGAAACATCTGGCCTTGGGCATGGGCAAGGAAGGCGTCCTCTATTTAGTCAATCGCGACGCGATGGGCGGATATCAGACCGGCGCCGGCGGCGTCGACAATGTAGTCCAGAGGATCTCCGGCTTCGGCGGCGGGATGTTCAGTACACCGGCCTACTTCAACAACGATATTTACATTACCCCGGCTGGCGCATCATCCCAGCAGTTCACGCTTAGCAATGGGATGCTGTCGAACACGCCGGTCCAAACCTCTTCTGTGGGCTTCTCGTGGCCGGGCGCGACTCCGTCGATTTCAGCCGACGGCAGCGCCAATGGGATTGTCTGGATGATAGGCGACGTGAGAAACGTCGCGGTGCTATACGCGCTCGACGCCTCGAATATCAGCAACGAACTGTACGACAGCTCGCAGAACACCGGCCGTGACGCGGCTGGACCCTACAACAAGTTCCCGGTCCCTACGGTCGCGAATGGAAAAGTTTATGTCCCGACTCAGACCCGGCTTGCGGTCTATGGATTGCTCGCAAAATCCGGTCCGACTCCTACCACCTCCCCGACACCGACACCGACACCGAGCCCCTCAAACGTCGTAACCATCAATCACACGGCAGCCGGAACCGCGCACCCCGGACAGTCGCGCAGCGGCGGCTCTTTCATGCTGACCAACTCGACCGGGGTTGCCGAGACGATTAGCTCGGTTGTGGTGACGTTCAGCAACGCGGCGATGTTCAAGTCGGCCAGGCTGAACGCCGTACACGGATCCGCGTCACGTTCCGCAAAGGCGCAGCCACCGCTGGCACAGACCACGTTCATCTTCAAAACGCCGCTCAAGCTCCCGGCGCGAAAGAGTGCAATGTTTCATCTGAATATCACCGCGATTAAGGGGGCAACCGCTCCCTCCGACCAAGCTGTGAACAGCATCGCGACGTCGAGTTCGGTCGCTGTACAAGGTCTGCCGATGGACCTTGGTTCGGTATCGCCGCCGGCACCGAAATGATTCGGCGCGGCCTGCTCGCTACCTGGACGCTCCGGGCTTAGCCGCGCCAAGCCGAGGATCGTCCTCTGCGATGCAGATCGACGACTTGAGCCGGCTTAGGTTGCGCGGATCATTCGCGGCACGGCCGATCTCGGTTGCCAATTCAGCCATACAACTACCCTTGATGCTGAACGCAAGTCCGCGCTGCCATTGCCTCAGCGGAGCGTTCGCCTCGACGCGCCCGCCTTTAGATATCGGCGGCATCAGCATGTACCAGAGTGAAAGCGTCAGTGCGGCGGCGTACGGAAATCTCATGTTTGCGAACTCGCTCTTGGTAGATTAGAGGCTCGGGCACGTGTTGCGTTTTCCGCTCATCTCTTATCACGCGTGTGCGCCGCTCGCGATTCTCGCAGCCATGATGCTCTCGCGCTGCGCTCGACGGTGCAATCCGCATCCCGCTGGGAGCGGCAGCCCATAGCGCGTCACCTTGACGTAATGAGCGGCCACGCAATGCTATATAGGAAAGCGCGAAATGGAGGATCCTGCGATGCCTGAGCGGCGAACCAAACCTGACAAGTCCGATTCCAGCGCGAAAGATTCTCGCGCCTTCGAGACGATCAAAGTGGAGGTCGAGGGCGCGCTCGGCCGCCTGCTCCTCAATCGCCCCGAACGCCTAAACGCGATCAGCACGACGATGCTGCAAGAGATCGTCGAAGCGGCGCGGTGGTTCGACGGGCATCGCGAGCTGCGCGTCGTCATCCTAAGCGGCGCGGGGCGCGCTTTTTGCGCCGGCGCCGATCTGCAGAATTCACCGGCGGCCGCGGCGATGCCTCAAGCTCGCCACAGTTGGATCTACCGCCGTGAGGCAGGACAGTACGGACTGCGCGCAATCGACGCCCTCGAGCAGATGCGTGCGGTGACGATCGCGCAGGTGC
>JBARDN010000207.1:0-1535 GCA_049795175.1 Binataceae bacterium (SeqCode)
GCGCAAGACCACCGTCGGTAGCGCCATCGGCAACTATTTCGTTCTGCCCGAGAAGACAGTTTCACGCCATCACGCCGTAATCCGACGCCGGCTCCGCGGCTTCGATCTGATCGATCTCGAATCGACCAATGGCACCTACTTAAATGCCAAACGTATCGCGAATCCGGTAAGGCTCAGACCGGGCGATGAAGTCCGCTTCGGTCAGGCGGGGTTTGTTTTCATGCCCGGTGCAGGCGCGCGCGGACCAGGCCTGCGCATTGCCATTCCGCTGATGCTCCTGCTGTTTCTGATGGCGTTCTCAGCGACCCGCCGATGGATTCAGCGCCACGCGCGCGAGGCATCCCCGGCGCCCACCGCCTTCGTGGCGCCGGATACAGCCACAACCCGCGCGGCGGCGTCATCGGTGAGGTCGATATCCGCGGCTCCCATAGCGCCGCCGTCGGGTCCGCAACCCGAATGGCTGAAACGCCTCAATGCATACCGCGCGATGGCCAAGGTTGCGCCCGTCGTCGAAGATCCGACGCTCAGCGCCGGTGACAGCGCGCACGTGAAGTACCTGGTCGAAAATCTCGGTCCGTCGCTGCGCGCGGGCGGCAATCCCCGAATCGATTCGCACCTCGAAAGCGCAGACAAGCCCGGTTACACGGCTGCGGGCGCAAGCGCCGGCGAATCGAGCGACGTCGATTTCATCGCGTTCAGCGGTACTACGGTCAAGGACCCGGTCGGATGGGCGCTGGTCGATTGGATAAGCGGCGCGTTCCATCGATTGCCGCTCTTGAGCCCGCGTCTGCGCCGCGTCGGCTTCAATCAGGTCTGCGACCGGGGGCTGTGCGTGGCCTCGCTCGACGCGCAAAGCGGCGTCGAATCGAGCGTGGCGGGAACAGCGTACGCGGCGCCGATCGAGTTCCCGGCCGACGGCGCCTCGATCAATCTGCGGACCTTCACCAACGAATGGCCCGATCCCTTGACCGCATGCGCCGGATACAAAGCGCCAACCGGCCTGCCGATCACGCTCGCGACCGGCTACCGGATGCCCACCAGCCTCGATGCGTATTCCTTCGAGCGCATTTCTCCGGGTGGCGCCGCCACCAAGCTCGACGCCTGTGGCTTCGACTCCTCGACCTACACGAACCTCGACGCGACAACGCAGAACACCGCCCGCCAAGTCCTGCTCGCCCAGGGCACGGTAGTAGTGATCCCGCAAGCTCCTCTGACGGCGGGCGCGACCTATCGCGTATTGATCACAGCAAGCGGCAAGCAGTACGAGTGGAGCTTCTCGATCGCGCGATGAAAGTAACGGTGCCGCTCGTGGGGTCAGTGTCATTCTCTCAAAGTGGCTTGGTGGCACCGGCTTCAGCCGGTGCGGTCACAGGCTAAAGCCCGTGCCACGCGGAATCCCGATCTCCCGAATTGCCGATGATTGGCAAGCCGGTCGACGAGCCGTCGGCCGCCACTGACAGACACAAGGATGCAATAGACCAGTGGGGGCGACGGCCCGTCCGCCGGGCAGACGTAGCGAACAACCGCGCGGACGG
>JBARDN010000208.1:0-1719 GCA_049795175.1 Binataceae bacterium (SeqCode)
TAACGCATCGCAAACTGGACCAGCGCCCTGGCGCGCAGGTTGGTGATGAAGACGTCGGCGCGTTTGACAAGCTCGCGCGCGATCCGCCGGCCGTCGTCGGTTTCGAGATTAAGCGCGATACTCCGCTTGCCGCGATTATCGAGCTCGAAGGGGGGATTTATCGGAACCTCGAGTCCGGCGGCCTTCAAGAACAATCCTCGAAAAGGATCGCCCTCGGGCGGCTCGATCTTGATCACGTCGGCGCCCCAGTCGGCCATGATTCCGCCCGCCGCCGGCGCGGCGACCCAGAAGCCAAGTTCCACGACCCGAATTCCCTCGAGCGGTCCGGCCATCACATACCTCTGGCGCGCCACTTGATTAGCGATTCGGTGCGCCTCGTCGCCCATTGATAGCAAATGCCTCACCAGGCTTGTAACTGCCAAACTCGCTCGCATTCAGGATTGTGCGGCTCACGCTCGGCACGTAGCATCAAGCAAAGGTTCGCGCGCCTGCGAAGAATGGTTCCGCGCGCGAGGGGGAGTGGATCGGCCTGAGGGTCACCAGACCGCTAGTATGAGAATTTTTACGGACTCGGAAACGCGCGAAGCACTCGAGCCGGTCGAGCAGGCGCGGCGCGGCGATATCGAACGCGTGCGCGACAACCTCGCCAGCGCCGGCGCCGTGATCGCGATCGCGAGCGCCAAAGGCGGCGTGGGCAAAAGCGTGGTCGCGGTGAACGTCGCCTGCGCGCTCGCGCTGCGCGGCCGCAAAGTCGCGATCGTTGACGCCGACCTGAACGCGCCCAGCATCATCCGGATGCTCGGGATGAAAACGCCGCGAGTGATGCCGATGGTCGAAGGGATCGAGCCGGCGGCGGGACCGCACGGATTGCGTGTCGTCTCGAGCGAGATGATCGCGGGCGGAGAAGCTCCGGCGATCTCATTTCTCGAAGACGCGACGCCTGGTCCCGTCGAATCGGCGCAGGAGATCGGATACGGCGACGCGCTCGTGCGGATGCTCTCGCTTGCGCGCTTGGGCGCCCTCGATGCGGTGATTATCGACGTCGCGCCGGGAGCGGGCCGACTGCATCAGGTGGCGCGAATTGCGCCGCTGACTAACGTGATGCTGGTGAGCCATTCGTCGGAGCAGGCGGTTGCCGCGACGCGCCATCTGATTCGGCTCGCGGCGAAGTTCGCCGCGCCGGTCACGGGACTGCTCGAAAATATGGCCGGCTTCAATTGCGACGGATGCCGCTCGGTGCGTCCGCTGATGCCCGAGGGAAACCTGGCCGGCATCGCAACCGAATTTGGGTTGCCGATTCTCGCGCGCCTCGCGTTTGATCCGCGCCTTGCCGAAGCGTCGGACCGCGGCGTGCTGTTCGTGCATCAGTACGCCGACACTCCGCTCGGCAAGAATCTGCTCGGCCTCGCGCACGATGTCGAGCGGATGATCCTGCTCGGCCGCGCCGCGCCATCATCGTAGTTATCTCAGAAGACTGACCGCTAATCGGACGGTGAATCCTCGTCGTCTTCGTCGAGCGTCGGTGCGTCGGTAACAACCCGTGAATGCTCGAACATCCCCGCGCCCTCGCGTCCGCCCGCGCGAAACTTCGCAAATCCAAGAGTGGTGAAGATTCGGCTGTGGTCGGGTCCAGGCCGCGAGAGCGGGACGAACGCAGAAACCGCGCCCTCGAGTGCGAGCGCTTCGCGACGCCATTCTGCGCGCGCAAGAATCCTGGTC
>JBARDN010000209.1:0-46284 GCA_049795175.1 Binataceae bacterium (SeqCode)
GGTCAGCACCGACCAGCAGGTCGAGCATCAAATGCTTGATTCTCTGCTCGCGCACACACACCTCACACCCCACCTAACGATGTCGCCGATCGCGTCACGGTCCTGTGACCGCTGACGCCTAACGATGCACTGGAACGTCCGAAGGCGGCAATGGCGTGATGGGTTGTGGTGGCTGGTCAGGCTGGCCGCATGATTCAAAGCCCCTGTGGCACGGCGCGTTTCTACCTCCTCAGAGTGCCGGCGCGGCTTGGCATGGCAGTAGCTAAGAAGCTGAGGAATGGGAAGGTGCCGGTAAATGTAGTCAGAACACCCGACGAGGAGATCGCGTGGGAGCGTGCGAAAGCGCGCGTGCGCGAAGAGTATCCCGACGCGATGCGCCGCGATTCCGAAGGACCTGATCGAGAGCGAGCTCTTTGGATACAGGAAGGGCGCGTTCAGCGGTGCGAACGCCGACTACCTGGGCCTGTTTCGTGCGGCCGAAGGCGGCACGCTGTTCCTCGACGAAGTTACGGAGATGGCGCCGGTGACGCAGAGCAAGTTGCTGCGCGCGGTGCAGGAACGGAGCGTTCGACCGGTCGGCTCGACCAAGGAGACGCCGGTAAATGCACGCCTGATTGCCTCGACGAACCGTGATCCGGAAGAAGCTGTCCAATCCGGCGCCCTGCGCCAGTATCTTTATTACCGACTGCAGGCTGGCGTCCTGACCGCGCCGCCGCTGCGGGAGCGCTCGGATGATATCCCGCTTCTGGTCGCACACTTTATCGAGTACTTCAACGAGAAACTGCAGCCACGCATTCCGGTGCGAGGTATTGAGGAAGAAGCGATCGCCGCGCTGATCAGATACTCATGGCCTGGTAATGTCCGCGAATTGTCCAACGCCATCGAAGTTCCTTCACCTTCGGCCGTTCACCAATGATTCGGCTGCAGGACCTTCCGGTTGGCATCGCCGGGAGTGGGGTTGCGGGGAATTTACGGCAGTCGGAAGGACCGCGGCCGCAACCAGAATCGCCAATTGGCACTTTCGCCGAGGCCGAACGAGAGATTATCGCGCGGGCACTCAAGAGCACCGATGGCAACAAGGTTCAGGCTGCGGCTCTGCTACGAATCTCACGTAAGAAGCTTTACGCGGAGATCGAAAAATACGGTCTGTAGAGCTCCTGATTCGTAAACGCACGGCGATCATCGCCGTCTATCGAGACGAGCTTCCGATTGCGTCGGAAGTTCCTACAGGCGCATTCCACCATCCGCCTCCCAACGCTACGAACAGCGCCGCGGTATCCTGAAATCGTTGACCCACCGCCTGGATATATCCAAGATTCGCCTGCTGGTATTGAAAGTCAGCGATCAAGACTTGCAGGTAGTTGACAGTGCCTGCTTCATAGTTTGCCTGTATCAGGTGCAACGCTTCTGCCGCTGCGTTGAGTGCCAACGACTGTGCCTTGAGCGCCTCCGCGTCATGCTGCAAGGCGTCCAGAGCGTCCGCGACCTGGGCAAGGGCCGCTAGAACGATCTGTCGGTAGTTTGCCAACGCCTGTTGGTAAGCATCGATTGCCGCCTTTCGTTGGTACCAGAGGGTCGGTCCCTGGATCAGCGGGGTAGCCAGGGTGGCTCCCATGGTCCAGAAAGCAGCGCTACCCGCAAACAGGGTGGAAAGCGTGGTGCTGTTCAACCCGTAGTTGGCGGTCAGATTGAAGTTTGGAAACATATTGGCGGTCGCCACGCCGATCTGAGCGCTAGCGCTATGAAGCTGCGCCTCCGCCACCAGGATATCAGGACGTTGACGCACCAACTCGGACGGCAGGCTGACCGGCAGGTCGCCAGGGACCTTGAGGTCGGCAAGCGTGACTCGTGGCGGCGCCCAATCTGCAGGTGCCCGGCCCGCCAACGTAGCGAGCAAGTGCCTGGTGTGTGCCAATTGCTGGAGAAGAGGCGGCAGCGTAGCCTCAGTTGTAGCCAGTTGAGTCTGGATGCTGAGTAAGTTCGCATATGGAACGACGCCCGCCTCCGCTTGTGCGGTGGTAACTCGGGTCTGCTCGTCAAGAAATCCAATGATCCGTTGCGTTGCTTCGATCTCGGCGCTGTACGCGGCTTCCGCGATCAGAGCGTTGACAATGTTTCCCGACAACGTGAGATAGGTTCCCTGGGTGTTATAGTATTGAACTTCTACTTGTGCGCCGAGGCTCTCGACGGTCCGTCGTTCACCGCCGAATACGTCGAGTACATAGGTGACAGTCGTCGAGAAAGTATAAAGGTTGAAGGTGCTAGATCCTGTGTTCTCGCCAAAACGGGAAGGAGAAAACTGCTGGCGAGTCGGCTCAAAGCTGGCGCCTAGCTGAGGATAGAAGATCCCGTAGCCGGCTTGCAGGTTGTCCTGGCTCTGACGCAAGGCGGCTTGGGCGGCTTGCAGCGTAGGATTGTTCGCGGCGGACTGCATGACTACCGCGTCCAGCTTGGGACAATCAAATAAGCGCCACCAATCTGCGGCAATCTTCGCCCCAGGCTCGAAACGCTGCGCGTTATCCTCTGCGGCAATCGTTTCGCTGGCCTCTTCCTCGTATGTATAGCGTTGAGTTGTCGGCCCATTGGGCCGAACAAAATTCGGTCCCACTGCACAAGCCCCCAGACTGCACGAAAGCAAGATCGCGCCGAGCCATTTCAACCGGGCGGTATGCGTGCCGGTCCTGGTCCGCGGCCAGCTATTTTTCAGCAACGTAAACATCGACGAGCAGACCCGGATAGACCGGGAGATCCTTTGACCTTTTGAAGCGGAATATGACCGGTAAGACCCGAACATCGACCCGTTCGAGCCTCTCGTCCGACAGCTCAATCTTGGGCGAGACGTAAGGCTGCACTCTCACGTATTCGAGCGGGATGCTGGTGTTGGTTCCGCGAATGAACATCCGGGCTTGCATCTCAGGTCCCAACTTGAGCCTGTGGATTAGTATCTCGTCGATATAACAGCGCACACTGACGTATTCTTCCGACGGCCCTATCACGATGACGGGATCGAAACCCTGGGTATATGTATCGTAGGTGCCCTGGTTGGCCGTTACGTAGCTGCCAACCGCCGCCTGAATCACCAGAACCCTGCCGTCGGTCGGCGCCGTGAGCGTATACCAGGCAAGCAGGGACTTGTCTAACATATAGTTTCTCACATTGACTTCCTGGTTGCGCGCCGCCACCTTGACCGCGTTGATCGCATCGTCGAGGGTGTACTTGCTTATCGACTTAGGATCGAAGCGATACGAGGCTTCGTCCTTCTCGAGTTCGTCGCGCACATTCTTGAGTTGGGCACGCGCGTACGCAACCTGGGCCTTCGCGGCTTCCGTCGTCGCATTTTGGACTGAGTCGTCAAAGCGCATCAGAACTGTTCCCTTACGGACCCATTGACCCTCGTGGACGGGAATGTCGACGATGGTGCCGGATATGTTCGGAAATATATTTACGTTCTCGCCGTTGTTCTGATAGCTCTCGACCACGCCCTCGGCATACACTCCCTTGGCGTAAGGGTTTGCCGCCGGGCTGAACGCCGGACCAAGCGGTGCGCCATGCAGCCCGTAGAGGTAAGCGCCAATCAAGCCGGCTGCGACTCCGAGAGAGGCAAGTAGTAGCTCGATTCTGGGCCTCATACCGCCTGTCCTTGCTGGAAGCCGGTTATCCGTCCGTCCTCCATTTCCATAATTCGGCTGCTGTACTCAAAGATTCTGCTGTCATGCGTGACGATGAGAATGCAGCGCTTTGCAGTCAGAATTTCAGTCTTGACGAAGGACACTATCTTGCGGCCCGTCTCGCCATCGAGCGAGGCGGTGGGCTCGTCAAAGACGAGAATCTCCGGCTGATGGACAATCGCGCGCGCGATTGCGACACGCTGCTGTTCGCCGCCGCTAAGCTTGGTCGGCGGAAGTTGTGCTTTGTCGGCCAACCCCACGATGTCGAGATACCTGGCCGACTCTTGCAGCGCCTCGCTCCAGCTTCGCTTCTGCAGAATCAGCGGGATCGCCACATTTTCCGCGGTGCTGAGGCGCGGAAAGAGGTGATAGTCCTGAAAAACGAAGCCGATGGTATTCAACCGAAAATTGGCAAGTTCGTCGTCCGAGAGGCGCCATAGATCGCGGTGGTCGATATTCACCGAACCGGAGCTCGGTCGAAGAATTCCGGAAATCATGCTCAACAGAGTTGTCTTTCCGCTTCCCGAGGGTCCTACTATGTAGAGCATCTCGCCCCAATTAGCCTCGAAGCTCACTTCTGTTACCGCGTAGGTTCTGGCTTCCTCGTGTCCGAACCATTTCGAGAGCTTGTCAGCGACGATTGCCGCCCCGGGCATATCAGCCTCGAAAGATCTCGAACGGTTCGATTTTCAGTACCCGGCGCACGCCTGCGTAACCGGAGACACCTGCGATTATCAGGACCATCAGTAGAGCCAGCCCAAGGTTGTAGTAGGTTACACGGGACGCATATTCCGGAAGCCTGAGTTGTGCGCCAGCTATGACGAGTGTCGACAGGCCAATTCCGAGACCGTAACCCACGAGCGCGGTAAAACCCGCCTGAAAGATAATCACATAGACCAACTCGCGCCCTTTAGCCCCCATGGCCTTGAGGGCACCGAAGTGTTCGAGGTTTTCAATAATGAACGTGTAAAAGGTCTGACCGGAGATGGAGAGGCCTACGATGAAAGCGATCACCGTCATCAGCAGAGTATTCGTGCCGATGCCGGTCTTATATTTCAGGTAACTCGAAATCGCATTCTGGTATTCGGGGTTTGTCAGCGCGAGGTAACCGAGTTGCGCAACCTGTTGTTTGATGTGCACGATATCGGATACGGACTTTGGTTCGACGAGAATGTATGAGATGGTAAAACGCATCGACGGAATGTACTGAATCGCTCTATAGTAAGTAGTGTAAAGCGTCGGGGTACCAAATAGGGCTCCAGTCGGGACCGTGGCGATCCCAACGATGACGCCACGATAGTCATTCAATTCGAATTCTGTTCCGATCTGTGGACTTTCAAGCTTCGCATACTCCTCATCCTTGACCACGACGAAGCCATTTTCCGCAAAAATGTCGTCGATGTTTCCCTCCAGCAGTTTTGGCCGGCCAACTAGACTGCTGTCGTCAAGCCCGATCACTGTGACTGGGTGATAAGTTCCGTCGTGCAGCTTCACCAGCGCCGCGCCGGAATAAAGCGGCACCGCGTATTTGACACCGGTGATGCTGCGCACCGCATCCAAAACGTAACCCGGCATCGGAACGTTGCTGAGAATGCCATTGGGAGCCGCCGGATCCATGACCCAGACGCTGGCGCCAATGTTAATGACGGTAGCGGAAGCCTTGGTCAGGATACCCGCGAAAGACGAGGTCATCTGTACCATGAGGAATACCGAAAATGTGGTCCCCACCAGAAGCGCGGTGTATTTGCCTTTGTCGGCGACCAAGAGCTTGTAGGCGAGGATCACGATTCCCTGCATGATTTAAGAGGAGGGAGCAAGAAGCGTGCGAGTCATCGCCGTTCGTCACTGCACACGAGGGTTGTAAAGACATCGGACGCGTGAGTCCGAAAGCGGCAATACTGAGATAATCGCAGTGTAGCGAAAGGAAGCAGTGTGCGACGTTTCAACAGAACTTCGACACGGCTTACCTCGGCCGTTAGGCTCCGATGCCGAGCGACTATTTTCTGCGTTTCTTTTGCTGTGGTCGGCGTTCTTCGCTGGAATCCGTGGTCGTTTCCTGAGGACGAATGGTCAACTGTTCTTCGGAATTGGTGCTTCGATAATCGCGGTCAACCGGCTCTTCCATCTCTTCGGGCACGGTCCACAGGTGATCGTACGGGGCAATCGTCGTGCCGTTTCCCCATCCGCCTCTCGCGCGATGAAGCTTTTCCTGGCAATCGATGCAGTACGACGCGAAGGGAATCGCCATCAGTCGCTGGACCGAAATCGCGCCACCGCACTTCAGACACCGGCCGTACTTACCCGCTTCGAGTCGCGTCATCGCTTCGTCGAGGTACCTGAGTTTTTCTTCGGCGCGCGCAATGAGTGCCGCGTGAGTTTCGATCTCCTCAGTCGTACTTGCCGAATCCATCTCGTCGGCGGGCTCTGAGTCGGATTCCTGCTCCTGATCCCGTCGGAGGCCTGTTATCCTCCGACGGGTCTCTTCCTGCAGCCGGGAGAGCATTTCTCGAAGCGTGTCGTGGCCTTCCACCTGGTAGGTCTTTGGTTCTCGCATCATCTTTACTCTCCGATCCAGGGTGTGCGGGCTCGCGGTTGTTAACGCTTCGAGATATCGACCTTCTTTTCGCCTGCACTCTCGATCTGCACCTTTTTGGCCGTGGCTTCCTTCGCCATCGGGACGGTGATCTCGAGGACGCCGTTCTTGAAGTTGGCCTTGACCTGATCAGCGGCCGCTCCGTCGGGCAGGCTCATGCGACGCTCGAAGGAGCCGTATGAGACCTCGCGGCGCAGGTAGTCTTCCTTCTTGACCTCCTTCTCGCACTTGCGTTCGCCCTTGATAGTAAGGACGTTGCGGAGAACGGAGACGTCGAGGTCTTTGAGCTCGAGTCCCGGCACATCCGCGCGCACGACGAGGTTGCCGTCCTTCACGTAGCTCTCGACCGCCGGCATGAATGCCTCGTTGTAGTTATCCTCGATGTCCTCAAAGGCACGCAGGAAAGGGGATTCCCATCGTCGCGCGATCCTTTCAAGCTCCCGAAACGGACTCCATGTGGTGAGTGCTCCCATTTTCCTGTCCTCCATTTGGTTGACGAGAATTTCGTCACTATTTTGCTTGAGCAAGCAACGCGCCACCAAAATTCAGGCGACGAAAACTCAAACTCCACCCAACCATGTGGCCGATCGCGTCACGGTTTTGTGACCGCTGACGCCTATCGATGCAATGAACGTCCAAAGGGGCACTCGTGCAATAGGTTGGTCAAGCTGTCTGCTTGAATTTGAAGCCCCTGTGGCAGAGCGTGTTTCCATCTCCTGAGAATGCCCGCGCGGCTTGGCATGGCAGTAGCTAAGAAGCTGAGGATTCGGAAGATGCCGGTAAATGTAGTCAGAACACCCGACGAGGAGATCGCGTGGGAGCGTGCGAAAGCGCGCGTGCGCGAAGAGTATCCCGACGCGACGGGCGAGCGCTTCTATCGGATCGTCATGGCTATCTATAAGAAGATCGCTCACTACGAGCCGCGGTCACGCACGGCGAACTCGAGGAGATTTCGATGAACAAGGGAATTGTTCGAAGCATGGATCGGCGTGGGTCGCGGTCGGACAAGAGTCCGCCAGTCGCCCAAAAACAGAAGTTCAGCGATCCTTCGATATGCGATCGATGCGGCGCTGTATACTCCGGCAAAAGCTGGCGGCGTGGCCCGCGGCTGGCGCGCGAGGTGATAGACAAGGCGCCGTGGGTGACGTGCCCCGGATGCGCGCAGGCGGCGGTCGGCGAGTATCACGGGCAAGTGCTGATCACGGTCGGCGATAGCGTTAGTCTCGAAGCGGTTTCAGCGCGAATAGCCAACGTCGAGCGTCGCGCGCAGTTCACACAGCCCGAGCGCCGGATCGTCTCCACCAAGTGGAACGGCAGGACGCTCGAAGTCCTGACGACCTCGCAGAAGCTCGCGCATCGGATCGCGCGCGAGGTCGAAAAGGCATTTACTGGACGCGCGCATTTTTCGTGGTCCGATGATGACGGCAGCCTGCTGGCCGTCGTTGAGGTCGGACGACCGCACGCGAAGGCGAGAGCGAAGTGATCGCGTCGGCACTGCGCCGGCTCGCTTGGAACTTTTTTGGGCGGCCAATTTTGAGGTGGTATGCGACATCAGCGCCGACTACGCGCTGCGGGTCGAAGATTATCCCGAGGCAATCCCCCTGCGGCGGGAGAGCTGCGCGAATACCGACGCGCCGTGCAGCCAGGCCTGCTACAATGGGATCTCTTCCTGAACCTCGGCGAAGGATCGCTTCGGCAGAATCCGGGAACACAGTCGCGGCGGTGGCAAAATGATTCGAGCAGGAGTGTGTACTCGTGATTGATCTGACAACCGAGCGGCTTCGGATGGTTCGCGATCAGATTGCGGCGCGCGGGGTGAGCAATCGCGCCGTGCTCGAGGCGATGCGACGTGTCCCGCGCGAGGCTTTCCTGCCGGAACAACTCGCCGAGTTCGCGTACCAGGATACGCCTTTGCCGATAGAGGCCGACCAGACCATTTCGCAGCCCTATATCGTCGCCCTCATGATCGAAAGCGTGCAGCCGCGTGCAGGTGATCGCGCTTTAGAGATCGGAACCGGCTCTGGATACGCGGCAGCCGTGCTTTCACAAGTCGTTGGCGAAGTTCACACAGTCGAACGGCACGAGCAGCTGGCTAAGCTGGCGACGAAACGTCTGGAAAGCTTAGGATATTCCAATGTCGCGGTCCTTCACGGTGACGGCACCCGGGGTTGGCCAGAGCACAGCCCCTACGACGTCATCATCGTGACCGCCGGAGGCCCGCAAGTACCCAAGCCTTTGCTCCAACAACTGGCGATCGGCGGCCGCCTAATCATACCGGTAGGCGAGACCTCGCGACTGCAACGGCTGGTTCGCGTGACCCGCAAAAGTCAGGACCAATTCGACGACGAGGACCTTGGCGAGGTTCAATTCGTCCCGTTGATTGGTGCGGAGGGCTGGGACGCCGGCGTCGCCAAGGGCCGGCGTCCGTCTATTCAGCACAGCCGTCCCACGACGATCGCCCGGTTGATCCGCGAGACCGCATCGTCCTTCGCAGACATCGAACATGCCGACGTGAATGAGTTGCTCGATCGAATAGGCGACGCGCGAGTCGTCCTGCTCGGCGAGGCGACCCACGGCACCTCAGAGTTCTATCGAATGCGTGCCCGAATCACCAAAGAATTGATCTTGAGGCGCGGCTTTAACTTCGTCGCGGTCGAAGCCGATTGGCCCGATGCGGCACGAATCAACCAATATGTGCGTCACGCTCCTGTGCGGCAGGAGCAGTGGAAAGCCTTCGCCCGGTTCCCGACCTGGATGTGGCGAAATCGTGAGGCCTTGGAACTGGTCGAGTGGCTGCGCGCATGGAACGCCGAGGTGTCGGATCCGGAGCATCGGGCAAGCTTCTACGGCCTGGATCTGTATAGCCTCTTCACTTCGATCAACGCGGTTATCACGTATTTGAACAGTGTCGATCCTGCGATGGCGCAGATCGCGCGGCGCCGCTACGCAAGCCTGAGTCCGTGGGAACAAGATCCCGCCGTTTACGGTCGGGCCGTGCTCAGCGGGCGCTATCGAGACTGCGAAGCCGACGTGATCGCGATTTTGCGCGACATGTTGAATCGCCGAATTGAATACTCGCAGCGCGACGGCGATCGGTTCTTCAACGCCGCGCAGAACGCCCGGTTGGTCGCGGCGGCGGAACGCTACTACCGCGTGATGTATTACGGTGCCGTCGAGTCATGGAATCTGCGCGATCAGCACATGTTCGACACGCTCGAGCGCCTGCTGGAATTCCACGGCCCGGGCAGCAAGGGTGTCGTGTGGGCGCATAACTCACACCTTGGCAACGCGGCGGCCACCGAAATGGGTACGCGTGGCGAGCATAACGTTGGACAATTGTCCCGCGCGCGGTTCGCCGACTCGGCATTCCTGGTTGGCTTCGGCACCGACCATGGAACCGTCGCGGCTGCCTCGGACTGGGATGGGCCGATGGAAGTAAAACACGTGCGGCCTTCTCACGCAGCCAGTTACGAACGTCTCTGCCATGACTCGGAGGTCAAAGCGTTCATGTTGCATTTGAGAGATCCGGTGAAGCAGTCAGTCGTTGACGAACTCGAGGCTGCCCGCCTCGAACGTGCGATCGGCGTAATCTATAGACCCGAATCCGAACTCCAGAGCCACTATTTCCAGGCGTGCCTGCCGCGACAGTTCGACGAGTACATCTGGTTCGATGAAACGCGCGCGGTTTCGCCGCTGCCATCGCTCGCCGCGCCGGGCGTCCCGGAGACATATCCGTTCGGCGTCTAGCTCTGGGCGAGGACCGCGGAAGAACAAAAAGAAATGCGCGCGAATGTCACGATAGTGCTGCGCAAGCTCGACCGGATGCGCGAGCAGTGCATCTGGCCCGATGGTAAGCGGTATCTGTGGACCGACGCTTTCGGCGTCGTTCTTCTGGTCTCGCTCTATAACGAACTGAAGCGTAAAAACTTTCTGGACGAAGCTGAACGCGTGGTCGCCAACGTCGAGCGCGTTCTCGGGCGTCGGCGCGGTTTTCGAATCGGCGAGGCTGCGGATCGCGACGGCCAGTACTTTCACTATCTTGCGATGTGGATTTTCGCGTTGACGCGCCTCGGCAAAATCGTTCCCGAATATCGCACGAAAGCGATTCGGTTGGTGAAGGACATCCATCGCGCTTTCGTGATTCCGGGGCGGGGCGTCCATTGGAAAATGCTCGAGGATTTAAGTGCGCCTTACCCCGGCTTTGGACTTGGCGCGCTTGATCCGTTCCACGGATACGTCGTCTATCGGCTGCTTGGTGAAGACGCGCTCGCGGACGAAATCCGCCAGATGAAGACCATCGTCGAACGAAGCTACCAAGATCTTGTCATCACGCAGGATCTCGGTCTTGGAATGATGCTGTGGATGACGAGCTTCTTTCCCGAGGAGCGCTGGGCGCGCGTGCATCATGAGCGCAGTCTCGCAATGCTCGACCGCATGTGGATCGATCCGCCCGGGTATTTCTGCCGCGAGCCGATAGTGCCCTTGGTCAAGTTTGCGTTCACGAACTACGGTATTTCTCTCGGCCTCCAGGCAGTTAACGAATCGGCCGCTCGCGTTGCGCGATTGAACTCGTTCTTCGAGACCTACCGATCGGGGGACGAATACGACACCGATTCGATTACGCACGTGATGGCGTGCGTGTCATATTTCCCCGGCGAGTTCGTACCGCACCGCATCAAGGCTTAGCTGCCTATGACACCGGCGGCCGAATTGGATTCCATCGAGTGTTCACTTCAAATCACGGTTGCGCGCGATTAGAGCAACAAAATCTCCCTCTGTCAGAATCCCGACCAGGTGGCCATTTTCGACGACCGGAAGGCAGCCGATCTTTCGCTCGGTCAAGAGTCGTGCGGCCTCGATCAGAGAGATGTCGGGGCTGGTAGTGACTACCTCGGTGGCCATCACATCTTTGACCGACAGAGTGTCCAGAATTTTCCGCTGCGCGTGCTTGCCATAACCAAGCGCCTGGGCAAGCGCGTCGCGGAAGAGGTCGCGCTGGCTAACGATTCCGACAAGTATTTCACCGTCGTCATCGACAACCGGAAGGTGGCGAACCCGTCCCAGGCGCATGATATCTTCCGCCAGCGTAAGCTGGTCGTTGCGTTTAAGAGTGGTGGGATCCGCTGTCATAACATCGCGGACTTTCAGTTCTTTCATACCGATTCCTCCGGAAGCATTTCACAGGTAGCCCAATTGCCGCGCGCCCACACGAAGCCGCTCGCGAAATTCCGGATGAGCAATTGCAATCAACGCCTCGGCGCGCTGCGCCGTCGATTTGCCGGTAAGGTACGCCACCCCGTATTCGGTTACGACGTACTGAGTATCGGTTCTTGGATCGGTGGTCGGTCCTTCAATCTTGGGGACGATGCGGGAGATAGCGCCTTTGCTCGCAGTCGAATACGCGGCGAGAATCGATTTTCCGCCTTTCGATAGCTGCGCGCCGCGCACAAAATCCAACTGGCCTCCGGGCGCGCTGTACTGCTTGCCATTAATCGCTTCAGAATTGACCTCGCCGTCAAGGCCCACCTCAAGAAACGCGTTGATCGAGATTGCGCGATCGTTCTGTCCGATGACGCTCGGGTCATTCACATAGTCAACCGGGCGGGCCTCCATGCTCGAGTTGTCGTTGAGAAATTCGTAGAAAGGCTCGTCACCAGCCGCCAGGGTGTATACGTTCTTGTACCGATTCAGGTTTTTGTACTTGTTGGTCACGGCACCGGACTGAATCAGCGCTGCCAACGATGGCATCATGAGTTCTGTGTGGATGCCCAAGTCCTTGTGGCCGTGCAGAGCCGCGCACACCGCATTAGGAACGCCCCCGATTCCCACTTGCAGCGTAGCGCGGTCGGGCACCATCTCGACGATATACTTGCTGATCCGCTCGTCCAGTGGCGTCAGCGGCCTTTCGGGCACTGAGAACAGCGGGCTTTCATTTTCGACAATGGCTGCGACTTCCGAGACGTGCAACGACGAATCGCCGAACGCCCGCGGCATCCTTGGATTCACTTCGACAATCAGCTTCTTCGCCGTTCGTGCGGTGGGGATAGTATAGTCGGAGTTGGTGCCGCAGCTGAAAAATCCGCCCTTGTCCATCGGCGCGACCATCACGATGAACGTGTCGATTCCGATTTCTTGCAGCGTTCGCGGCATCGCGCTGAAATTGCCCGGCATATAAAACACGATGCGCCGATTGTCCTGTTGGCCCCGCTCGACGAGCAGCCGTTCGACGATAGTCGGAAAAAACGGATGCGGTTTGATGACGTCCATGTACTCGTACTTGAGAATCGTGAAGGCGGCAGCTGTGATCGAGTGCGAATAGTAAAGGCGAAGCTCCTCGATCTTGCCGGCCTTCAGTCGATCCTCGAGCGCCGTCAACAAGGCCGGCGGCTCGCTGATTGCCATGCCCATCGAAAGCGTGCCGCGCGACGGGACTAACTCCACCGCCGCCGCCGGCGACATTAATTTGGATGTGTATTCGGTCTCGTACATCGAGGGGTCCGCCGGGCTGCCAGGCAATTCCTTATTCGGTGGCTTTTGGATGGATTGTCAAGACTGGCGCCGGCGATTCGCGGACCACTCGCTCCGCGACGCTGCCTAGCAGCAGGTGCTTGACACCGCTGCGGCCGTGCGTGCCCATTATGATCAAGTCGATGCTTCGCTGGGCGGCGAGGTTGAGAATCTCCGCTGCCGGGTGTCCGCTCGCGACGAAAACCTCATAGGAAACTCCGGCCAGTTTATTCTGCGCAAGTGTTTCCAGTCGGCGGCGAGTCTCTGCTTCATATTCAGGATCGGGGAACATGGGGACGGGCGGCAGCTCGGTGGCGGCCATGGCCGGTACGCCAATTACGGTCAGAAGGCAGACCGTCGCGGAATTTTGCTTCGCCAGCGCGCAAGCGAGCTCAAGCGCGTCCATCGAGTCTCGCCCGAAGTCGATTGGACACAGTATCTTCGAGAATATGTTCGCCATCTTTCTTGGTCTGTCCTCATGGTGAGCGAGCATCGGTCGTGCCAAACAGCCAGCGGGGTGATTGATTGTGAAATCAACTGGCCGAATGGCGACCTTGTGAAGAAAGGCGCCAGCGACCTCCAGCGTTTGAGTCTGAAGGACACATCCATCGAGCGCCGGACCATGTAGAATTCGTAGCGAGACCAACAGGATGTCCCAACTCGAAGATTCGCCCTCGCAGTGTCCGGAGTTGCGCTGATGACTGTGATCGGCGCAGTCGGCGACATGCTGATCGAGCACTGGTCGGTGCTCGACGCCTTCTACATGTCGGTCATCACTATCTCGACCGTCGGTTACGGCGCGGTAAAGCCTCTGAGCCCGTCCCCCGCCTCACTACGGAATGAAGCCAAAAACACAGAAATGTTCGTAATGCCTCAAAGGACGCGGATGAGGTATATCCCAACGCGAACTGACGAGGAACACCCAGTCGCGCCTCGCAAGCTTCGATCAGACGGTCTGCATCTTAAGGCACAGATCGTCTTTTTCCTTCTGCGTGAACAGTCGATCCGCCATTGGGTAGAGCATGGCCTCTTCCTTGGCGTCATGATTGTGGAATAATTCCGACGGATGAACAGGGCGAACTTCGATAGCTTGGATGATGTTGGCGCAGTCTCCGCCGTCGAAAAGCTTGTCGAGTTCTCTTAGCACTGCTTCGATCTCCTGATGTTCCGCGCGCATTACGGCCGTGGGTCCCGAACCTGGGGGAGTCCGGCTTCGATCCTCGAAAAGCGGAAAAAAATACTCCTCTTCCATTCGAATGTGGCGGCGCAACCCGAATATGAATTGCGAAAGCCCATCGATCGTTGACATGCGATGACCTTTTTCTGCCGTAAATAAGTTCTCATACGACTGTTCGCAAACCTTTACGGCCTCTACGAACCCGTCCCAGCGCTCGGTTAGACGGTGATGGTCGTTACCGAGAAAAGCGCTGATCGTGCGTGGTTCCGTGGTGCGCTTCGCAATGAGCACCGAAGACGCATGGGATCTGTTGCCGAGTGGCCACCAATCGAAACCCTGGCCATAACGATCCTGAAACTCGGCTAAGAAGCATTCCAGGTCCGCCGACGCGTTCAATATCAGTTCAAGAGTTTGGCTCGCAGCGAGTCGATCAAATCCGAAGAAAATTTCTTGTCGTTGCTTCGCTTCCCCAAGATCAGAAATCTCAATTCTAAACTCTGGATTCATAGTCTTTTGCGTCCTCCAGCCAGAATCTGAACCTTCAGAAGTTTTGGTGTTCGAATGAGCCACCGGTGCTGAGGAGTAATCCTCAAACTATTTTGACAAAGGTCTCGCGTTATGACTTGAAGACGCCGGGATTGGGCGGCCCCGTCACTTCGATCTCAGCCATCGCACCCTTGTTAAGCGCTCGAGTCATCGCATGATCGACGATTTTGATTGTTTG
The DNA here is from genome assembly GCA_049795175.1 of Binataceae bacterium (SeqCode). Lineage (GTDB taxonomy): Bacteria > Desulfobacterota > Binatia > Binatales > Binataceae > JBARDN01. Next base: position 14,670 of record JBARDN010000209.1, read on the forward strand.
TGGCACCGGAAGATCCATTTCCGCGACTATTGAATTTCCGGGCGGTACCGGAACGCTCTGCAGGAACCGCATCGGCGGCATCACGAATTGCCCCAGCAGCCAGACTCGTGACCAGATGTTCCCGACCGGATGGAGGCTTGAGAGCAGGTTTGGCCCGCCATTAACCATGAAAACCCGGACGGTTTCGCCGACTTTAGCCTGCATCGCGCCGAAGCGCTTCGCGGTCAACGCCTGAAAGGCGCCATTGAACATCACGTAGGTTGCCTGCTCCTGGAGTAAGCGCGCGGAGTCAAAATCACGCGGTCCCGGACTTCCAGGCATCTGCTTCGTATAGGTCTCGTTCTGGCCAAGGTAGAACTCGTGATCGACGTTGGGAAGTCCCTCTTCGGGTTCCACCACGATCATTCCGTACATTCCGCGTGCGATATGGACATCCATGTCGCCGGGCACGGCACAGTGGTAGGTAAAGCCGCCCGGATACATTGCCTTGAAGGTGATGGTTTTGCTCTTACCGGGCAGCACCGTCAACGGATCGGCGCCGCCGCCCGGGCCGTACACCGCATGGAGATCGATGGAATGCCATGTGGTGCTGTGTGGATTGTTGCGCAGCGTCAGCGTGACGGTATCGCCCCGTCGCACCCGAATCATTGGGCCGGGGACTTGACCATCGAAAGTCATGTAGGAAAATTTCGCACCCGGCTCGATTTCGGCGTCAACTTCGCGTGCCTCAAGAGTTATCTCGTGATGAATTGGATGGCTCCGTTTGATCGGTGGTGGGATGCGAGCGGGATCGGCTACGACGCCCCTGGCAATCGAAGAGGGCACGGAAGTGGCAAGCGCCGCAGGATGAGGATTGGCGCCGGATGATTCACTGCTAGAGGCCGCAACTGCGCCGGCCGCACTAATGCCAACCAACGCGGCGCCTACGCCCATCACGCGGAAGAGTTCCCGCCTCGAGATCATCGATGTCATCGCCATCACCTCTGCCAACCGACTATTTCGTAACGGTGAGTTCTCCGATCATTCGGTCTTTTTCGTGGGGTATACAGACGTAAACGTAACGGCCGGGAACAGTGAAGGTGTAGCTCCAACTGGCACCGGGCGCCATAAAGCCTGAATCGAAAGGCTTGGCTCCGGGAGGCAGAACAACGTCGCTCTTCTTCTGCGCCAAAGAATTGTCCGTCGTCACATCGTGAAGCGCCTTTCCGGTATTTTTCCACTCAACGGTCGTGCCCACCTTGATCGTGAGCTTTGCGGGAACGTACGCCGGCGGTTCATCCGTCATCGTGATTTCCACCGTCTTGCCGGCAGCATTAGCCATTCGCGGTTCGTTCACCAGCGCGAATATTCCAATGACCGTAACCAGTGCAAGTAAGCGAACATTCAAGTTTTTCAAAGTTTCCTATTCTCCTTTAGTTATATTCATTCAATCTGGTCGGGATGCTCGCCACTGCTCCGTGAGTGGCAAAACGTGCTTGGAGCGCCTCGCCCGCCACGAATTCGTAAAGCGGCCCCAGGAAAGCCATTCGGGTCCGGTAGCTTCTCTGAGTATGAACGCATAATGGCGGTTGCACGATATCTTTTTTCAACCCAGTTATGAGAGGAGCCATCACACCCACCCGTGGACGCCAGCCACAACCGCGGCAATTACCAACAGGCTCACGACGAGTAGAATCCAGTGCAAAGTTTCGATTCGCGCCAGAGCCTTGGCTGGTTCGATTGCTAGTTCCCGCTCCAGACGCGGCCCGACGACCAACGGCTCGACGAGGAACAGCATCAGGCCAAACAGCAGCCATAACGCGACCATTGCATCCATCCACCAGAAACGGGCCGCCATAAACCACGCCCAAGCGTGGAGCGAATAGACCATATAGATCCCGCTTAAACCGACGACTAACCATGCGAGTCTTGCCTGCGGGCGGAAACGATTTTCAACCTGCGCGAACATCCACGCCTTCTGCTCGCCCGACTCGAGCCTGCGCATTGTAGGAAACATCACGGTCGTGACTGCCGCGATTCCGCCAATCCAGATGATCACCGCGATCAGGTGCAGTACAAGCGCGAAGACGAACCATCTGTAGTTCACTGAATCGACCTCGGTCTGCGTATTATCCTGATCAGCATCACGAATTACCCATTCGCCTTATGCGCTGCTCCCGGTCTTGGCCAGAAGTCGCCAGTTCGCGTTGCGCCCGAGGAAATCGCATGAACGGTGCTTCCTACAAAGACAAGAATCGCTATCACATTGAACAACCCTCCCCATTTGTAAGCGAGGTACGACGCAGATAGGTCGCCAGTTATCCGCAAGAAAAGCGAAAGATGCAGAATCACCGAATGAACGTAAAAAGTGCTGCGGTAAGGTACCACTCGTCCTGTCACCGACGGAAAAATGATCGGCGCGTGTGCAAAAATCATCGAGAAGACGAAGCCAAGGAATACAGCGTGGAGCATCACATCATAATTAAAGGTAGTCAGATCATCGCCGAACCAGAGCCAAGCCAATCCGCCAACTCCGAGCCATAAATAGCCAGCAAGCAGGTTGACTGCGATGAACCGCGTCAGCCCCTTCTGCCTTACGGTCCTACGCGCCAGGTCATATCGCGCAAGCCAGAGCGCCATCGCCAGCATCCCCACACCTGCCACACGAAATCCGAGCGCCGGCGAGAGTGAGGCGATCACAAGGCCTGCCAGAAATAAACCCGCGCTCGCCAGGAAAGAGACGTGCTTGTGCTCGCCCAGCCCGGTGAGCCTGCTCAACTCCAACCGTTCTCCGACAATCGTCAGGACCAGGAACCCGGTCCACCAGAAGAACATCTCGATGATCGGCAGGCCGGCGAGCCAAAGACAGTTGCCGACGAACCATGCCACCGCGCCTAGAGCCATCGTGATCGTGAACAGCGCGGTTTGGCGGCGGAGGATCGCGACGAAGGTCGCGATGAGGCCCGCGCTGCCCACGGTGATGAGCAACGGTCCAACCGGATCACCGACACCGACTATCAGAACGAGCGCGCCGACACCGCTCAATATCGGCGCGCTATAGCTCCAGCCTTCACCAAGCGCCACCGCACGTTCGAGGCTTATCAGGGTACCGAGAAAGCCACAGACCATCAGCGGACCGTGCGCTAAGGAAAGTCCGGGTTGAATTTCCGGCAGTTCCCATCCCACACGCACAAGGCCAGCCCAAAGCGCCGCAAGCAATGCGACCATCGACAGCGCGAGAAGCGGCAAGCGTCTGTACTTGAGCGGGGCGCGCGCCGATGGTTGGCCGATGCTGGCAGTGCGGTGAACCGCCGGGGCGGGTTCATTGACCGAATTCATGCGAGTGCACGCGCGCGATAAGCGCGCTCAGCGCGAGATCGTCCATGCCTCGCGCTATCCTGCCGATTGATCCGCGGCTGCATCATGGGGCAGCGACGTTTCAACCAATCGCCGTTGTCAGGAGAACGGTGCTTTCCTCGATCGCTTCGAGCTCGTGAACGACATCGCGATCAAGCGCCGCCATGCTTCCGGATGAAAGCTCCACATGTTCGCTTCCAGCAGAAAAACGAACTTGGCCGGATAGCACCTGAATGGCGATCGGTCCCTTGGTCCGATGTTCAGCGAGCCGCGCTCCTTTCTTGAGCACCATCAACAGAATATTGAGCTTGTCGTCCTTGACCAGACTCATCGCCACACGCTCTTCCGACGACCATTGCGGCTTCGTTATGAGGCGGGCAGCCTCATCTGAGATCTTGAACGACACCATCCCACCTGCGGACGGGCGAAGCGCTTGCCTCTTGCTCTGTTCAGTCATATCCGTGCCTCTTGAATTGCTCTATCGCTTGCGTCCACCCAGCGACCGCCATCGTCAGCCCATCGCAGCATCGCCTGTTGATCGAGCAACGGGTCATCTGAAGCGGCTATAAGCGATCTGACGACAGTGTCCGGCGGCATCGCGGCTAGCAAACCTTTGTGATCTTCTGGAGTAGCTACCATCGGTTCGTACTGCGTCTTCGGTGGCAGAAATCTACAGCGCTTCGCGTAGTCGACGACCGCCGCCTGTTCAGTGAGAATTGCGAAATGCCCACGACGCTTTTCCTCGTCTACGAAGCCGGCTTCGCCGATCCAGCGGGAGTGGCCGCTTCCGCTTCAAGAGCCGCCAGACGCTTGCGGAGGTCCTTGTCCTGATTCCACCGTGCCGTAACGTCACGGAAAATCGCTGCCGGACCCAGTAGCTTTCCGTCATCGTCGCGGATCAACGCGATCGTGAACTCGACGGAGATGCGTGTTCCGTCCTTGCGGATTGCCGGTACTGCGAGCAAGCTTCGGCTATACTGGGTTCGTCCGGTTTTCATCGTCTGATCGTACCCCTCCCAGTGCCGTTCCCTGAGATTTTTCTGGGATAATGAAGTCCATCGACTTCCCGACAATCTCTTCGGAGCGAAACCCAAACATTTTTTCCGCGCCTGTGTTCCACAGGCGCACCGTGCCCTCGGCATCTCCAAAAATGATCGCGTCACCAGTGTTATCGACGATTTGCTGGCACAGCCATTGGTGAGTCTGTTCCGCCATTTTACCTCTCCACGTTTTGTGTCCGTCGATCCCCTGTTCTCTTATTTTTCGGGACAGCCGAACTGTAACCGCGCCACGAAGGTCGCCGATTTCAGCCGAGACCCCACTTGTGTTTGTTTTCCTCAATCTCTTCGGGGGCGGGGCTCGGCTTTTCCTCGTACAGCTTGACGCGAAAACGATTCGCCTCGGTAACTGTTTTGGCATTTAGCGCGATATCATCATTAAACAACTCGGGCACCGCCGGCTCCTCGTAAATTGCCTGCCACGGACACTCGGGTTCGCAGGCGCCGCAGTCGATGCATTCGTCCGGATTGATATAGAGTTGATTCGGCAGCCCGTCTTTTCCGGGTTCGAGTGGTTCGTAGATGCAATCGACCGGACAGACGCTGACGCATCCCGTGTCCAGACAATCAATGCAAAGCCTCGTTATAACCCAGGGCATGGATAATGCTCCTTCATTGCGCGGACCTTCCTTCTACAGTCGCGTGGCGGACGTACACGACTGCGAAAAGCCTGAACGAGATCAATCAGAAGATCGCGAATAGCGCGATGCTCGTCCTTGAATAGTTCCGCGAAGAGAGTTCTTGTTGACATCGCAGTTCCCCTTGCGGCTCCGCCCCATCATTTCACGGCCGAGCTAGCACTCCTGTGTGACTGCGGACAGCGTCAGCCCAGCGCAGCAGGTCCGAATTGGCTTCCAGTGAGCGGCTCCGCGCGTCCAACACCTTCTGCATCGTCTGAGCCGGTAAAAGCTCAGCGATGAGTCCGTCGCACTCGAAGACCTGTGGAAGAAGGCTGCGCGCGTACTTCGCACCGCTCTGTGCACGCGCTCTGCCTCTCCGCTCTCGAACACGACCTTGATCGTGGCCATAACGACGCCTTCCTATTGCGTCTGCGCTTCACTCGCAGCCATTGCGATAGCTCCGTGGGTCAGCGCCGCGCCTGCGCGCATTTCGGCCGCCACGTAGATTGCCTCTACGATCTCTTCGTCGGTGGCGCCGAGCCGTTTCGCTCCTCGCACATGCCCATCGATGCACCAGGGGCACTGTGTGACATGCGCCACGGCAATCGCGATGAGGTTTTTTACCTTGCTCGAAAGCACGCCGTCCTTGAACACCGCTTCACTGAAGCTGGCAAAGGCCTGCGCGGTTTGTGGTTTCAAATGCCGCATTTTCTGGCGCTGCTTTGCCGCGTCTTTGACATAGAAGTCAGCCATGATCGCCTCCTGATGTGTCGTCATCGTGATGATTCGCTAAATTAAATTCACCGTTAACGGGCGACGCCGACAGCTCTGGACATTGCAAGGCAAAATGAACCACTCCGGCGTCATTCGCGTGGCGAAGGATGCATCCGCTCTTGCGCAGGACCGCGAGCATTCGGCTGTTGTCGCCACGAACGTCCGCTTCAAACTCGGTGATGCCGCTTTGGTGAGCGATGCGGCCGAGGTGTCGAATCAGCAATGGTCCGATGCCGGCGCCTTGATATTCGTCGAGCACTGCCAGCGCTATTTCGGCACGCGAGGGAACGTCTTTACGGATGTATCGGCCGACGCCGATGAAACGCTCTCGTCCGTCTTGTAAAATAACCGCCGAGAGGCCGACGTGCCGAATAAAGTCGAGCTCCGTGTACCGCACGAGGTCTGCCGCAGTCAGGCTCCGTTTGTTACCGAAGAAGCGGAAATACCGCGCTTCCACACCAAGCCCGTCAAAGTGTTCGAGCAGGCGCGTCTTGTCGTCAGAACGGATGGCGCGTATGTGGATCACAGTTCCGTTGTCGAGAACTTCGTTGTCGGCATACGCGCGAACGTCGATCATCTGCGATGTGTAATCAGTCGCCATCTCGTGTTCCAGACGACGCACTCGCGGAGCGCATCGAACGCGATTGTCGGTCCGAGTCTCGCGCGCCCTCACGGCGCGCCAATGAATCGATGGACGAGTCGATTATACAAGCTTTTTCCGCCGCTCTTTCGAAGAAGTTTCCTTCACGCCGCGAGATTTGCGCCGTGTAGAACACTCCAACACGAACATCAGTCACCAGCGGTTCATCGTTGAAGTTGAGGTGCAGGTGCGCGCGCCATTCCGCGACCAGATTCATGAGATTCCCCCTGGAGCCGCAGCATCGGTCGAAAAATTGTCGATCTTCCCGTCCCCATACACGCGTTGCAAACTGAGCCGGATTTCGTTTCCGATCTCCCGCTTTGCGTAGTGCTTGAGCGCCATCAGGTAAACCTGTTCTTCTCTTCGCAAATGCACTCTGAGCACCGCATTGAGTTGCGCCAGCAGGGTCTCAAGCTCCCGGCGGGCTCCCCGGCGTTCCGAGTCTTGCGCGTTTTCGAGCAACACGGTTCTCAGGTACTCATCGATCGAGTCAATCTGGCTCTCCACAAACTGATGATCTTTGGCCATGATTGCGCTCACACTCGGGCTTTGAGTAGTGATGAGCCCGGCAACCAAATCGTAGAGCTGATGCTCTTCGCTGTGCATGTGTGGTAGAAGGTTGTGTCGCAGAAATCCTATTAGCTGAAGACTATGGGTGCCGCCTGCATCTGCTACGACGGCTCTGCTCAAAGCATTCAGACCGGACAAGATTTCCTGATGACGGCCCTGGATTGTTTCGATCATCTGATTCATGGCGCGATCTCCACGCGAACCTTGTTCAGGGCCACCCCAACTGACGCTTTCCCTTTTCGGAGATCATTTGGGGCGACCACGGTGGATCCCAGACTAATTCGACACTCACGTCCTCGACTTCCTCGTGCTGGCTCAAAATCGCTTCGCGCACCTCTTCGGTGAGATAAGAATGCATCGGACACGCGGGCGTCGTCATCGTCATCGCGATGCGCACCTTGTCGCCGAGAATCTCCGTGCTGTATACGAGCCCGAGGTCCACGATGTTGACTCCAACCTCGGGATCGTTGACTCCGCGCAAGGCCCGCAGGATGTCGCTTTCACTCAGCATATTGTCAGTGTCCTTCGCGCGCGAGTTTCCGATCATCGCGCGGCGCGGTATTGCTCGTGTCTCAAGCGTGGCGTCCGACCCGAACTCGCCAGACTTCAGGCCCCTCTTCCAGGTAATTCCAGGAGAACTGACCCGTATGTTCCGCTTCGAATTGATAGTAGAGCGGCCGCGGGTCGTGGTCATTGATCAGAATGAACGCCTCACCAGGCTTCAGTCCCAGATAGGTGTCGAAGATGAGTGTGTGGCGTTCCCGCGGTGCGACGTTGCGCACGTCCAATGGACGGTCACTCGGCATTTCCTTTTCCTCCTCGGATGATTCGTGAATCGCTTCCAATAATTGGCGCTGATGCGCCTCGTCGAGATATTTTTCGATCAGTGGTAAATAGACGCGCTCTTCCTTGGCCAAATGAAGTTCGAAGATCGCGTCCAGCCGCAGCGAAAGTTCCCGCAACTCACGCAGCAGCCGCGGCCGTTCGATATCACCAAAGCTTTCAAGCCGGTCCGTCATCAGCTCAATCTTCGTGACGTAGTCGTTGATGGATTCATGGTCGATCATCATTGTCGCGGTCGGCTTTCCGTGCTCCCGAACCAGTCTGTCGATTGTGGAGTAGAGGTGACGCTCCTCGCCGCGCGCATGCGGCAACAGATCCCCCTTCAGAAACGCCACGAACGCATCGCGCTCAGTCTGCGGCTCGCCACCGCCGACCCCTCGCGCGTGCGCCTGCAGAGTCTTAGCCAATGATCGATGATGTTTTCGGATTGCTTCAGAGAGAGTGCTCATGACCAAGTCTCCTTTTCCAACCTTGCTCGTCAGGCTCGATTTGCTGGCTTGACGAGGAGCGGTCTTAAGATGTATTTAATATACATCTATTGAGGCGAGGGTCAAGAGCAATGCTTCAAGAAAAAACATCGAGCCGCTCCGTCAGCATAGAAAACATGATTCGCGAGTATCCGGTGATCGATTTAGGTACACTCTCCGGGTGCGAACGCGTACAAGCGCTCGAAACCTTTGAAGGCATCGCGGCCGGTGGCTCCTTTGAGATTTCGGCCCGACGCCGGCTCACTCTGCTCTTCTGCGAATTGCGGGATCGTTTCGGCGCGGGCTTTTATTGGTGGCCACTCGAACGCGGCCCGCTCGTATGGCGCGTAATGTTGGCCAAGCCGGCGCAGGGAGCACAACCGACGGTTGCAACTGTCATGAGCGCTGATCACCACCGACTGCACAAGCTTTGGTGTGAGTTCGAATCTGCGGTCGAACTCTGTCAGATTGAGACTGTTCATCGCCGCTTGAGCGAATTGTCACTCGGGCTTAGGCGCTACATCGACATCGAAGAAGTCGTGTTGTTTCCGCTGCTCGAAGCGCAAACGAGAAGAGATGATGGCAACCTGACGGCTGCGATGCGGTCGCAGCACCGCGAGATTGCGCACCTGCTGGATCAATTCGATAAACTCCGCTTGACGAAGGACTGCGCTTCAATTCTGCAGGCGTTCGATCAGCCAGTAGAGCCGATGGCCATTTTTCGGAACCACTACCGCAACGAGGAAGCAGTCCTATATCCTCTTATGGAGAAGGTGTTCAGCCCGGTTGAAGAGAGGGAGCTTTTGTCACTTATCCAAGCCTTTGAAATCTAGCTCATGCAACTCACGTATTACACAGATTATTCGCTGCGGGTCCTGATGTATCTCGCCATTCGGCGCGACCGCATCGCCAACATCTCGGAAATCGCGGAGCGTTACGACATCTCGCGCAACCATCTGGTCAAGGTCGTACACAACCTTGTTCGCGGCGGATTCATAAAAAGCCATCGCGGCAAGGGCGGTGGAATCGAGCTGGCGCGTGATCCTGGACAAATCAATGTCGGCGAGGTAGTGCGCTACACGGAGGGGCCGCTTAAGCCGGTCGAATGCTTTGATGTCGAGCGAAACCGTTGCGTGATCGCGAACATCTGCGGCCTGGCGGATGCGATCGCGGAGGCATGCGACAGCTTCTTCATCACCCTCGATCGCTATACCCTGACAGATCTGGTCAGGCGCCGAGATCGCCTGAACAAAGTACTCGCACCGCGTCCAAAGAGCAGTCAACTCCTATCGGCTGCTGATCATCGATGAGATTGATTGTCCATCTGTTCGCGAAGACAAGATGGCGAGCTCGACTTCCTCCCGTCAGTCTCAATTGGGGAAGGAACGTTGTCGAATGGCCACCAATCGATACGCTCTCGCTCAACGTTTTCAACATTATTGCGACAGGCCAAAGTTCTCACTGCTCGAAAACGTGAGGCGTGAATCTCTAGCGGGGCTTCATCGCCTCAAAACCTCCTATCAAGTCTAGTATCTCGGTGGTGACTGCCTCCTGACGCGTCCGGCTCATGGTGCGATTAAGTTCCGTCGCTTTGTTGGAGATATTTTCGTGCGCGGCCTCCATCGTGCGGAAACGCGCGGCGTTCTCGCTTGCGAATGATTCCATCGCCGCCGATTCGAGAATTGCGAACATGTATTCCTCCGCCAGCTCGTCGAAGAGCCGGCGCGGCTTCATGTTCACGATAGGAGTCAGCCTGGTTTGGTTCTTTTCGACAATTGGCGCTTCTAACGGCAAAAGTTTCAATCTGACGAGTTCGGCGTGCCGGCCAGCCGCTTCGCGGGTGAAGATCACTTCGACGCTCGTAAGGGTTTGCGCAATGAACATCAGGTACAGTTCAGCGGTCACTCGGCGAGCCGTCGCGGTGACGCCCCCACTATGCGTGGCCATCGGAAGTATCAGCGCGGGCAGCACTCCGCGCTCGGAAGCGCGCTGCGCCCCACGGGTTCCGACGAAGATAAGACGGAGATTCTGCTCCCTCTTCGACGCCTCGCCGGCGGCATTGATAAGGGCCTCATTGAAAGCGCCGCAAAATCCATGCTCCGAGCAGAAGACGACGAGGCCGGGCGACGACGCGCTGCCAGCACTTGCGCTTGTACTTTCCTCGGGCATGAGAGTCGCGGCCTCCGCCAACGCGGAGCGGATTATGCCGGAGTAATCGCGAATCGCATCGAGCGATCGCTGACTCTGCTGCATCTGCACTGCGGCCATCGCACGCAGCGCCGCAACTATCTCGAGCAGTTCCTTGAGCGATCCGATTTGCGTGGCGATGTCCTGTACTCGTGCCATCGTGCGGTCATTTCCTGGGAGCTTGCACAGTATCGAGGTCTCCCAGATGTGCGATCAATTCCGCCATCAGAGCGCGCAGTTCCGCGCGGGTCTCGTCGTCGAGTTCACCGGTTGATTTGATCCGTTCGATCAACGCGGCATTTTTCTCGCCGAGCCACTGCGCAAGCGAGTTGCGGAGTTCGGTCACCTTGTTCAAAGGCAGCGGATCGAGCATCCCCTCGTTGAGGGCGAGCAGCAGCGCAACCTGATGAGGCATCGCCAAGCCCGAGAATTGTGGTTGCGTGAGCACGGCGCGGATCCGGCGGCCGTGTTCAATTATGCGGCGCGTGTGCTCGTCAACCATACCGCCGAAGCGTGTGAAAATTTCCAGTTCGAGAAACTGCGCGTACTCGAGACGCAGGTTCTCGGCCAGCTTGCGCAAGGCCGGGGCCTGGGTTTTACCGCCCACGCGCGACACGCTTTTGCCGACATTAATCGCAGGCTTCTGGCCCTCCTGGAAAAGCCGCGGCTCGAGAACGATCTGACCGTCGGTAATCGAAATGAGATTGGTCGGAATGTAAGCGGAGATATTGCCCTCTTCGGTTGCGGCAATCGGCAACGCCGTGAGAGAGCCGCCACCACGCTCGTGGCTCAACTTGGCCGCGCGTTCGAGCAGGCGCGAATGGATATAGAAAATGTCGCCCGGGTAGGCTTCACGTCCGGGCGAATTCCGCAATAGCAGCGAGAGCTGCCGATAAATGACGGCGTGGCTGGTGAGATCGTCGATCACCAGCAGCGCATCGCCGCCGCGTTCGCTGAAATACTCCGCCATCGCGCAGGCGGCATACGGAGCGAGCCATTGAAGCCCCGGAGGATCATCCGATGCGGCGATCACGAAAATGCATCGCTCGGGCGCACCGTAGCGTTTCACCGCTTCGATTACCTGGGTGACGGAAGAAGTCTTCTGCCCGACCGCGCAGTATACGCATATAATGCCGGAGTCGCGCTGATTAACGATCGTATCGACGGCGATCGCGGTCTTGCCCGTTTCGCGGTCGCCGATGATCAGCTCGCGCTGTCCCCGTCCAAGCGCGAGCATTGAATCGATCACCACCAGCCCCGTCTGAAGTGCCTGGTTCACGAGGTCGCGCTCGATGATACCCGGGGCGGGCCTTTCGACTGGTTCGAAATTTTTGAGTGTCAGTTCCGCGCCACCGTCAAGCGGTATGCCGAGCGGGTTGACCACCCGCCCAAGCAGCATCTCTCCAACCGGCACTCTAGCGACCGCGCCGGTCCCGCGCACACGGTTGCCCGCCGCGATTCCCTCCGCCGGACCGAGCATGGCACAGCCGATCAGATCGCGATCCAGCGCGAGCGCCATCCCTGTTACAGGTTGGCCGCCATCTTTTCGTTCGAACAGCAGCAACTCATTGAGCCGCGTCGCGGGAAGGCCCGAGACCATCGCAACCTCGTCGCCGATGCTCTCGACGCGGCCGATCAGATCGACCGTTGGCACGGGAGTGAGATTCTCGACGCGCCGCGCCGCTTCATCCAGCCGTTGCCTTGCATTCTCAGACAGCGTGCTCATTACGAATCAATTCCCGTTGCGCGTCGGCGAGAACGTCGCGCCAACTGAAGCGAAGGATCGCATGAGGAAACTTCAGCTCCGCGCCGGCAATCAGATCCTTGTCAGTGGCAAACATGATTTGCGAATGGCCACCGAATCGTTCGCTGAGTGTTGCGCGCCATTGTGACTCACCTGTTGGGTTGAGCGGATAAGCGGTCGTCACGATCAGTTGCGCACCGTCGCGCCCGAACTCGCTGATCAACGCTGCGCGGTCAGCCGCCGAAAGATGGTCCAGATGATCAAGCACGCGTTCCAGGAACAGTTCCTCAAGGCCCGGCGCCGAAAACTGCTGCAAGAGGCGTTGCGCGAGCCCGACGGCAATTTGTATCGAGCGTTCGAACAGCTCACGCGAAGCGGTGTCCCGTTCTTCCCCCACCCGCTTGGAGGCGGCCGCTTTCAGTTTCTCGATGTCGGTGCGCGCCGCCTGGATCATCTTCGCACGTTCGTCGGCAAGCTGAGCGCGGGCTTGATCGAAAATAGTTTGCTTCTCGGCCGCGATTTGAGCTTGCTGCGACTCGAAGTCCTTGCGTGCATGTTCGGCGCTTTGGCGAGCGGTTTCCGCCTCGGCCTGAACTCGAGCGATTTCTGTTTTGCGTTCGGCAACGATGGCGCCAACGGGCTTGAAGAGGAAGCGCTTGAGCAGCCAGACGAGGACAAGAAAGTTGACCGCTTGCAGCGCAAATGTTGTCCAACTGAAAGACATCAGCGGACAGCGAAAGGATTAGCGAACAGCAGCAGCAATGCCACGACCAGGCAGTAGATAGCCATCGTTTCGATCATGGCCAGGCCTACGAAGAGCGTGCGCGACAACGCGCCCGCCGATTCCGGCTGCCGTGCGATACCCTCCATCGCCGCCGCAATTGCGCGTCCCTCAGCGAGGGCCGGACTGATCGAGCCGACCGCAACGGCCACCACCGCGCCAATTATGCTGATCACCTGCACGGTCATAACTCTGTCCTCCTCCATTACTACTTCTCGATTGAACCGACTGCGCCTCCGATATAGACCGCGGCCAGTACCGTGAATATGTAAGCCTGCACGAGACCAACCAGTATTTCGAACGCCATGAACGGAATTGGCACCAGCAATCCCGCCAGCGCTACTACTATCGCGATGACGAGTTCGTCGCTCATTATATTTCCGAACAGCCTCATCATCAGCGAGAACGAACGGGTGAATTCCGAGAGTATGTTGAGTGGCAGCAGCAGCGGATTGGGCTTCAGATAGCCTTTGAGATAACCTCCGAGCCCATTCTGCCTTACGCCGAAAATATGCACGGAGAAAAAAACGATAACGGCCAGTGCCGCAGGGGTTTCGATCACGGCGGTGGGCGCGCGAACGCCCGGCAGAACGCCCGACAAATTAGCTACGACGAGAAATACGAACAGCGACCCGAGCAGCGGCACAAACGGCGCCGGGTCGCGATTGACTATTCCGCGAACCTGCTCTTCGATAGCGCTCACGAGCGTCTCAATCATTGCTTGCAGGCTATTGGGTAGCACGCGCAGTCGGCGCGTCGCGAACCGGCACGCGATAGCCAGCACCGCTATCAGCACCCAAGTGGTGACGACAGGACCCGTAATCGGAACGGAGCCGAAGTGAAACACAATAATAGCTTCGAGCGGAGAACGGCTCACGACACTCCCTCTAACGCCGCCGCTTTTGCACTGACAGCAAAAATTCTCACCAACTGAAATCCGGCCAAAGCTGAAAACAATGGCGCGGCACCCGATTTCGCAAACTCAGCGAAAACCATGGTCATGACGATGAATCGTGTCAGGTGAATGAGTGACGCAAGCCAGGTAGCGGCATTCCTCCTATAGAGGCGAACGTTCCATTCCAGTGCGCCGAAGAATGCAGCCCCGAATATCGCTCCCAACACGAGGCAGACCAATAGTTTCAGGCCAAAGATATTCACGCGTCCGCCTGCATCCTTTTCCAGACCATGTAAAAGCCCGCTGCCACACCTAGGAAGACAAGAGTTGCGCTCCAAAAAACTCCGGAGTGAAAGATCCGGTCCAGCCATCGGCCAATGAAAGCGCCTAGCAACGTCGGGCCAACGATGGTCCATCCGAACCTGCCCATCATCCCGAGCGCACGTCCGAGCGGCCATTCGCCACTTCGTTCCCAGTATTCGTGTCTGGCACGCACCTGATCGACGACATTCACCAGCTTGCGTTCGTCCGGATCGGTAGGGCCGCCACTGTTGGTATCAGGCGTCATGGTTTGCGCACCAGGGGATCCCGTGGCTGCTCGCCGGGACGTAGATAACGATAAAGCTGTTGGATCGCGGCATGCTGCAGACCCAAGGCTCCGAGACGCGCAGCCTGTTCGGTCTCCGCGTTCTTCGTCATTTGCAAGAGAACGACCTCACGAAGATCCGTTAGGTTCTTGCCGAGAACAGCCTCGCGCGTCGCAACCTCAACGTAGTTGCCATTACGCACACGAAAAACACCGCCACGAGCCGCTGCCCAATGCTCCAAGCCGGTCGCGTCGCGCCAAGCCAGCACGCTGACCGCGAGTGCGGTCAGGAAATCCGCATGCCCCGGCTGTATCCCGAATGCTCCGGTCGAGTCCTCGGCGCGCACGTAGCTGACATTGTCAGCATTCACTACGATCGCGGTGGGTGTGGTGATGACTAATTTCATTGGAGCTTATTCAGTTCGAAGCCTTGCCTGGCTTGGCTTCCTTCGCGCGCGCGTCCTCTAACGCACCCACCATATAGAATGAACTCTCGGCCCATTTGTCGCCTTCGCCGCCGAGAATCGCACGGCATCCTTTGATTGTTTCGGCGATTGGCACCGATTTTCCCACGATACCGGTGAACTGCTCGGTCACGAGAAACGGTTGTGTGAGGAAGCGTTGCAGGCGGCGGGCGCGCCCAACCGTGAGCCGATCCTCGACGCTCAACTCTTCGACTCCGAGCAGAGAGATGATTTCCTGCAGCTCACGATAGCGCGCGATTGTCCGCCGCACCTCTTCCGCCAGCGCGTAATGATCTTCGCCTACGATGCGCGGGTCGAGCAGGATCGAAGCAGAATTGAGCGGATCAATCGCCGGATAAAGTCCTTCAGCGGCCATGTCACGAGAAAGGACTATCGACGAATCGAGATGACGAAAGGTCTCAACGACCGCCGGATCGGTGAAGTCATCAGCCGGTACGTATACTGCCTGGATGGCAGTTACAGCGGCGCCCGCCACCGAGGTAATACGCTCCTGCAAATCCGATATCTCGGTTGCCAGCGTGGGCTGGTAGCCCACGCGCGAGGGCAGACGCCCAAGCATCCCTGAAACCTCCGCCCCCGCCTGCACGAAGCGGAAGACATTGTCCATGAGGAGCAGTACATTGCGGCTCATCGTGTCGCGAAAATGTTCAGCGATGGTGAGCGCCGTCATCCCGACTCGCCATCGCGCCCCGGGCGGTTCATTCATCTGGCCAAAAACGAGCGCCGTGCGCGAGAGCACGCCCGACTCGCGCAGCTCGCCCAGCAACTCGTGCCCTTCACGCGATCGTTCGCCGATCCCAGCGAAGACCGAGATCCCCGAGTACTTCTCGACCGTCGTCCGAATCAATTCCGTGATGAGAACTGTCTTGCCCACGCCGGCGCCGCCGAACATTCCCGCCTTCCCGCCCTTGGCCAACGGCGCGAGCAGGTCGATGACCTTTATTCCAGTCTGAAAAACTTCGCGGGTCGAGTCCTGGCGGTTAAAGGCCGGCGCAGCCCGATGAATCGGCCACCGTGGAACGTCGGACGCGAAAGCTCCCAACGCATCAATCGGTTCGCCGACCACATTGATCAGGCGCCCCAGCACCTTCTCGCCGACCGGAACACTAATAGGTCCGCCGGTCCGGCGAACCGCGCATCCGCGCTGAAGCCCGGCGGTATTCTGCATCGCCACCGCTCGTACCGTGTGAGGATCAAGATGCTCCTCTACCTCGATAACCAACTGATAGGCGCCATCCCAGTCGATGATCAGGGCTTCGCTGAGCGCCGGCAATGCGTCGCCGGAAAACTCGACATCGACCACGGACCCTCGAACTCGAACCACGAGTCCCGTGGGCGCTATCGACGACGATGGAATCAACGCTGCCACTTGATTTGCGCCGCCTCGAGGGGAATCACCGCATCGGGGTGGCGAGGTATGACTCGCGGGGTGAAATCTTCGGCGGCTCGCGTAGCAGGCGTCTGTGCAGTGTAAATCCATCCTTTGGTTGCGCCAACAAGTTGATCGCGCCGCGCCATCTTCAGTCGGACAGGTGCATTGCCGTTCGATCCGTCGGCATAGAGCTCCACGTCAATCGCGTCAGGATCCAGCTCGTCAAGATAGACCTGCACGTGGAATTGGTGCTGGCCCGAGGAAGTTTCGACATGGACGTTGCCGAAGTAGATCGCAGTCCAGTGCTGTCGGATCTGCTCCTGCCAGCCGCGTAGTTGTTGGCCAAGAATGCCGCCGTTTCCGGCGCGTTTCCGGAAAGCGCGCGCGGCAGGAAGATAATAGCGCTCGGTGTACTCGCGGACTGCTCGATTCGCGGAAAATTGCGGCGTCAGCCGCGCCATGCTCTGGCGAATTTTTGATACCCACGCGATTGGGATGCCGGACTCGTTGCGGTCGTAAAACATCGGGATCACCGCGTTCTCCAGCACAGAGTAGAGTTGCTGGGCCTCGACCGCGTCCCATGCTGGATCGTCTCCGTGATATTTTCCATCGCCCAGAGACCAGCCAACCTGTGGGCAGTATGCTTCAGCCCACCAACCGTCCAACTCAGACAGATTGAGACCGCCGTTGACCAGAACTTTCATGCCGCTGGTTCCGCACGCCTCCCAGGGCCGGCGCGGCGTATTGATCCACACGTCCATTCCGCAGACCAGGCGCTCAGCAAGCAACAAGTCGTAGTCACTCAGAAATATTACGTGCTTGCTCACCTCCGGCCGCCTGGCGAATTGCACCCATGCGCGAATCATCGCTTGACCCTGCGGATCCTGCGGATGAGCCTTACCCGCAACGATGATCTGCACCGGACGTTGAGGATTGGTTACGATTCGCACCAGCCGTTCCGAATCGTGCAGGAGCAGATTGGGGCGTTTGTATGCGGTGAAACGCCGCGCGAACCCGATGGTGAGCGAATTGGGATCAAAGATAGTCTGCGCCAGATTCGCCTGTAAACTCTCGCGCGCAAGCTCTCCCTTCATCCGATCGCGCGCATATCTGACCAGATCGAGCCGGTTGTTGGCCCGCATCGACCATAGATCAGCGTCGGAGACGTCGCACACTTTCTGGCCCACCCTTTCCATCGAACCACGCCATCGCTCATTGCCGCAGGCCTCGGTCCATAGCTTGTCCGCATGGGACGAGTCCCAAGTCGGCGTATGAACCCCGTTGGTGACGTGATCGATTGGAACCTCGGCTTGTGGCCATCGAGGAAATAGTGGCTGGAAAATCGCCCGGCTCACGGCTCCATGCAGACGACTGACTCCATTAACGGCACCACTTCCGCGAAGCGCCAGGTAGGCCATATTGAAGGGTTCGTCGCCGTCGTCAGCGTTCAGGCGGCCCAACGCCATCAGGTCGCTCATACTGATCCCCAGCCGAGTCTTGCAGTAGTACTTCAGATATTTTTCCATCAAGTCGGGAGCGAAGCGATCAAAGCCCGCTGACACCGGCGTGTGAGTGGTAAACAGATTTCCGGCGCGCGTGACCGCCAACGCCACGTCGAACGGCTGTTTTGCCTCCTCCATGAAACTGCTCGACCGCTCCAGGACCGCAAAGGCCGCGTGGCCCTCGTTGAGATGGCAGACTTCAGGATTTATCCCGAGACGGCGCAACAGGCGCCAACCCCCGAGCCCGAGCACCAGCTCTTGCTGGAGCCGCAATTCCGGACCGCCGCCGTAGAGCTCACTGGTGACTCCCCGATACGCCGGCGGATTCGCCGGATCGTTGCCGTCGAGCAGATACAGCGTGACGCGTCCGACCTGCGCCTGCCAGGTGCGCAACCATAAACTCTGGCCCGGCAGCCGAATTTCGAGGCGAAGCCATTCGCCCTCTTTGTCGCGCACCGGCGAAATGGGCAATTGGCTCGGATCGTTATATGGATTGAGCGCTGTCTGGTTTCCGTCGGCCTCGATGAATTGCCGAAAATATCCCTGCTGATACAGCAGACCAATTCCCACCACCGGCATGCCAAGATCATTCGCCGCCTTGAGTTGGTCGCCCGCAACATTGCCGAGACCGCCCGAATAGATCGGCAACGCTTCGCTGAGGCCGAATTCCATGCTGAAGTACGCGACTGCGGTAAGTTCCGAGTCTCCATGCGTACGCTTGAACCAAGAGGTTTCGCTCTTGCGCTTTTTACGCTTCTCAAAAAGGCTTTCCAGGTCTTTTTGGTACGCTGGATCGGCGGCGATCCTTTTCAGCCTCGTGCGCGAAACTGTTTGCAGAACAACCCACGGGTTGTGGGTTAGTGCCCACAGCTCCGGTTCGAGCCGACTCCACAATTGGTCGGTACCGTGATCCCAACAATTGCTCAGATCCAGAGCCAGCTCGGCCAGGTCATTCACACCTTCAAGGTCTTGCGGCATCAATTCGTATTCTACTCTGACCATCAGTTTTTCGCTTTGTCGCCTCCGCAAATGGAGAAGAATAGACTGCGTCGATATTCCTGCCAGCAATCCCTATGCCGCCATGCTTGCGGAGATCTGGATGGCTCAGAGGCCGATTCCTCGCTAGAAGGCGACGGTCAACATACATCTGGCCTCTTGCTATGGATGTATCCGAACGCGCCAATATATGCGGATTGAACTGATTCCACCTGAGACGCTCGCTAGTGGTGTCCGGGAATCTAAGCGTCCGGATACCGGTATAAGTGGCAGCCTAATTGCTCTTTCTTAGGACCATCTACGATGATTTCGTATCGAACAATCAATCGCCCTGGGAACCAAGGCATGACGAAGCAGAATTTCAACTCGCCCGGTACGTGGTCGCGACTCGTAACCGCGATACGCATTTGCACGCGTGGCGCTATCGGAATAGCTGCAATGCTCACGTTAGCGGCCGGTGCGGTGGGCGCTACTGAACCCGCCGGAAAAGCCGACTACCAGCATTACTGCGCCGACTGCCACGGAAAGGACGCGAAAGGAAACGGACCATTCATGACACAAGTTCCGATGACGCCGCCGCCGAGTGACCTGACCTTGCTCGCGAGCGAGCATGGCGGAAAGTTTCCGTTCGATGAAGTGGTAAATGCAATCGATGGGCGAAAGACAATTCCTTCACACGGGCGTATCCAGATGCCGTTCTGGGGCGTAACCCTTCAAAAACCCGGTGAGGAATTCACACCTCCGAGCGATGCCGAAGTGAAACGCAGGATCGACGCGATGGCGAAATACATCGAAAGCCTCCAACGATGAGTAGTGCGCCTCGGCTTGCCAGAATTCGCGCGCCACTTTTTAGACCTTAACCGTGCCCAGGTTCGTCCCCGGGAAACCGCTGAAAAACTTCCGAGACCTGCGCTGATCGGACGGTCCGCCACACTCATCTCTAGTCGTTCAGAATATCCGCCAATAGCTTGAGGTTTGCGCGGACGCCGATCGCTACGAGGTGATCGCCAACCTCAACGATCGTGTCCGGCGACGGAATGATTGATATTGGATTTGTGCCACGCTTGAGCGCGACGATTCGAAGCTTCGCCGCACTGTGCTCGATCGCCTCGATCGTCTTGCCGACCGTATGGCTGCTCTTTTCGACTTCGATCTCCTCCAAGTCGACCTCGTCACCGCGTCCCGGCGTTGCAAGTTCCAGAAAATCAACCACCGCCGGCCGCAAGATGGTTGCCGCGATCCTCATACCACCGCGCTGATACGCCGAGACCACCTGATCCGCGCCGGCTAGCCGGAGCCGCCTGAGCCCAGCCTCTGTTTCGCCGCGCGCGTGAATCCTCAGGTCAGGATTCTTCTCGCGCGCTGATAGCGTGATGTAGACATTGTCGGCGTCCGAGCCTGTGACCGCGACTAGGGCGCGGGCGGACCTGATGGCGGCCTCCTCCAGCACGTTGTCGTCCAATGCCGACGCCACAATATGCAGCACATCCATGCGCTGTAGTTCCTTCTCTAGAGCCGGATTTGGATCGATTGCTACCACCGGAACGCCGTGTCGCAGCAACTCCTCGATCACCACGCGGCCGAAACGCCCGAAGCCGCATACGATCACATGGTTCTCGAGCTTATGGATTTTTCGTTGCATCGCCGTGCTCCCAAGAAACTCTTTCAGTTGCCCTTCCAGTACCAACTCCGCCGCAACCGCCAACAGATAAAACGCGACGCCGACTCCCGTGACAATTAGAAAAATCGTAAAGACCTTTCCTTGCGGGTCGAGCGGTTTTACTTCCTGAAAGCCGACCGTTGATAACGTGATCACCGACATGAACAGCGCGTCGAGGGACGACATCCCCTCGATCAACATGTATCCCGCGGTTCCTGCCGCCATCAGCAGTACAAGCCCCGCAATCGCAATGATGAATCTTCGCGCCGGACTGAGCTTCACAAGCGGCATTATGGCAATTCTCGAGCAAAGGGCCTATTTCGGTAGGGGTCTATAATGCCGGTAGGCGAATATCGGACCAAAGGCTTATCCGCGTCCGCTGATCCGAACAGCGTCAGGGAGGACCGGCGAATGAAGCGATTGGACACATCGTCTTGAGTTCTTTCGACTTCGCTTGTGCTATTTGGATGGCTCGGGACTTGCCTCTCAAAGTCCACAGCTCTCTCCTGTCATCCAAGCGCAGCCACGGGGAAGAATACGGATTCAGCGGAGAATAATAGCGGAGGATTGTAGAACGTCATGAGCCGGTTAAAAACTACGCCGTCGAAACTCGGGCGCATGGACGCCGGGATCCAGCGTCTGTCAGACGAACTGAATCGCGAAGACTCCCAATTGCGATCATTCTTGCTCGATGCGGCACTTGCGGGGTTGCGGCTCACACGCGATCCGGAATCCCGCGAACTCAGAACTGATGCTTTGCGAATTTGGGGGAAGATCGAGCCGATTCTTTCGCATCATCTGGACGCGGAAGACGCGGAAGTGCTTCCTTGGCTCGAGCAGCAAGTTGGCCGCTCATCCTTCGTGGGAGAAAAAGTTCGCGAATTCCATCGCCAGCTTCGAACGTTAATAGGCGCGATCTCAAACAGCGGCGTGGATTATCTCACCGTGGTAGAGGCGCGCGATGTCGGAGGAGCAATGAGCGGACTTGCCGTCAGTCTGGACGACGCAATCGATGACGAGGAGCGCAGGCTCTTCCCGACGATTCAGAAGGCTCTCTTTGCGAGCAGGAACCGTGGCTGAAACCAAAAGATGGAGAAGAAGGCGCCGAATGAGAAAAGGAATTCTTCCGTTGGTTGGATTGATGATCGCGGTCGCGAGCCGCGCCGGCGCCAGCGATCTCACGCGGGCTACGCATGTCGCTCATGGGCGCGCGATTTATCAGCAATATTGCGCCTCGTGTCACGGCCTAACCGGCGAGGGCGACGGTCCGATGGCCCGAGTGCTCAATTCGCCCCCGGCCAATTTGCGCTTGCTCTCGGAGCGTTACGGCAACCCGTTGCCGGAAAAAGCAATCGCACAATACATTGACGGCCGCGTAGACGTGAAGGCTCATGGGCCGCGCGATATGCCGGTGTGGGGCAAGCGGTTTTATCCGACCGCAAAGGGGAGCGAAAGCGAGATCAAAGCCATGATTTCCGATCTGGCCGCCTATCTGCAGTCGATCCAGATCGGACCGCGTAGCGCATCAAGAAACTAGCGCACATCTCCGTCAGCGCACCGAGCCCCGACTCGACCCCGAGAAACCGCCAGGAAGACCTCCGCGACCTGGTCGCGCAGCGTCTTATTAACTCCGCCACGCAGTGGCCGCGCCGCCTCGAACGCCAAGTCGTCCAGCGATAGGACTCCGGCAAGCTTGCCGTCCGGCCCGATCACCGGCAGGCGCCGAACATGATTCTCTCCCATCAGGTTCATCGCGTAGTCGAGTTCGTCGCTGACCTTGCAGCAAACAACCTTGCGGGCCATCGCGCCTTCGACGGTCATTTCCCGGATGGGCTTGCCCTGAGTGTAGGCGGCCATGCAGATGTCCCGATCGGTTAAGAATCCGATAGGTCTGGATTGAGAATCCACTACCGGAACCGCGCCACAAACATTCTCCCACATAACTTGGGCTGCCTTGTTAAGTGAGTCCTGGGGGCTACAGGCTTTGACCGCGCGATTCATCATTTGTTCAACTTTCATTGTGTCCTCCGCACGCAAATCCTTACGACTGAAACAGGCTGCGAAGAGAGCCTTCGATCCGTTCCAGGGCGGGTTCAATATCTTCGCTGGTGTCGATTTCCAAATGACGACCTGCTCGCACTTCGGTTATCGGTACAAAATCCGCGCGTTGATTCAAATAGATTTCCGCCGTTGCATCCGAGACCTCACTATCCCTGGTTGCCCGGGCACGCAGCCGCCGCAGCACTTCGCGCTGAGGCGTCTCGCATTCTACAAACAGGACCGGTTTCCCGGCCTGCGCGCCAATGTCCAAAGCGTCGCGTCGATCCTCCGGCCTTTTGAACGTCGCATCGACGATGACCCCGCAACCGTCGTGCAGGCGCTCACGGGCTTCGGCCAGCAGCGTGTCATAGGTCAGCCGGTCAAAACCTGGAGAATAGATCCCAGCGCCGTAAGCAGCAGTGGCGCGGGCGGTTTCAGACAGGCCCGCCAGCCGTTTGCGGATACGATCGGAACTCAGAACGGTGAAGCCGGTGCGATAGCTGAGTCTTCGGCTGACCGTCGATTTGCCAGTGCCAGCAAGCCCGCAGACAATCACGAGCGCCGGCCTGCCGCGCAATGCGTAACGAAACGCCAGGGAGAAGTTAGCGCGGGCACGATCGCGCGCCTGCTCGCGCTCCGATGACGGCACCTCACCCTCAAGACTCTTGATACTTTCCACTTTGCCGCGAACACAGGCGCGGTAGCATTTGTAAAACGTGGTGAGGGTCGCAAGCATCTCGTCGCCGGCTTCTTTCGCGTAGGCGTCAATCAATTCATCGGCCAAATGCGGAACCCCCAGCGCGTCGAGGTCCATCGCCAGAAAGGCGATGTCCGAAGCGACATCGCCGTAACGCAGCCGTTCGCTGAACTCCAGGCAATCGAAGATCTGAATTCCGTTGCTCATGCAGACGTGTTCGCATCTGAGGTCTCCATGCCCCTCTCGCACATGTCCTGCGCGAACCCGACTGTTCAACAATGCCCAGTGCGCTTCCATAAAGCCTTTTAGATAATCTTCGATAACGGAGAACTGCGGCTTGGTAAACGTGCAACCCGCAAAGCGCTCGCTCTCATCCAGGTTGCCGAGTACTGAACGCCAAACTGACGTTGCAGATCCATAACGCAGGCCTCCGGCGGTGGAAGCCTCGCGATGAAAGACGGCCAGTGTTTTCGCAAGAGCATCGATCACCGCGGCATTCGCCTCTCCGGAACGCACCAACCGGTCAAGCATTCGGCTGTCCGGAAGCCTCCGCATCTTGACCGCGTATTCGTGTGCCTCAGGATTGAAGTCCCGACTTTCGGCGCCGAGCACAAAGCGCTCGCCATCTCTGAGGATTGGCAGAACCGCAAGATAGACTTCGCGTGCAAGACGCCGGTTCAAGCGTACCTCTTCGCGACACAGCGCGTAGCGAGCGGCGAGAGTCGAGCAGTCCGCAAAATCAAACCGGACCGGCTTCTTGATTTTGTAAACGTACTCGCCCGCGAGAAACACATAAGAAATGTGGGTCTGCTTAACCTCGATCCGCGATGGACGATCCGGGTAAAACTCCGGCTGCATCATCGCGTCCACGAGACGCGGGGCAGGCGCCATTCCGCGGGCTCCTCCATCAGTCATCGCCAACCTTCTTAATCCTCTTCCAGGAACGCCCTTAGGACGTCGCTGGTAGTAATCACCCCGACTAATTGCCCGTCTTCCATCACAGGCAAGCCATCGGCTTTTCTTTCGAATAGAATTCGCGCGGCGTCATGAACCGGCGTCGTCGGCGCCACCGTCACCGGATCTTCGCCCATCGCCGCCCGAACTTCGGTGTGCTCCAGACTTGATGAATATTTGCGCAGATCGTGATCGCTGACGAGTCCGGTCAGACGCCCGTTTTCGATTACCGGCGCGCAGCGAAAATTGCCCTCTTGCATGCGTGTCTGAACGGTTGAGAGTTTCTCGTCCGGAGTAGTCGTCACGGGGTTTGAGCTCATCCATCTGGCGACAAGATGTTTGTCCGCTTCGCCGCGGCGAACGCAGAGTACCGGGCATGGCGCCGCGCGAAGAACCATTTCTGCCACGCTGCCTAACATGACGCGTGAAAATCCCCGCCGTCCATGTGTCGCCATCACGATCAACTCGGCGCCGTTGCGTTTAGCCATCCTGAGAATTCCGCCTGCGGGATCGCCCATATAAACCAGTTGCTCGGACTTAATTCCCGGAAGCCTTTGGCTCGTAATTTCACGCAGCTTCTCCCGCGCTGCCTCCTCTTGTCCCTGGTAGATGTCGACATAGAGAGGCATGCCTGTCGGTGGAATTATCATTGGCACAACGTGCAGTAACAGGATCGTCCCGTCATTTTGGCGCGCGATCCTTGCTGCCACATCCAAAGCCGCCAGAGAGCTGTCGTCGAAATCGACCGGACTCAGGATTCTTCTGAATGGAAAGGACATTGAGCCGCCTCCGTATCTGAAATCACTTTAGTCGTGATACTCCATAGCCAACGTCGTGCCAGCCGATTTCACGAAGAAGTCTCGGACAGTCCCTTTGGATGCATGCAGCGCGCTTTCGATGGTGTGTCCAACGGAGACAAACCTCCGGCAGTCATCTCGAATCGGCACTCTGAGGATCTCGCAGGTGCGGCATTTACGAGCGCTCGGGGGTGGCAAGACATTTGCGGTGCTGTCGTCTTGAGCCCCGCGGAGAAACGAAATGGACATTACCAACTGGATGACTCGCAACCCTGTCTTCGTGACGCCTCACGACACGCTGGCCAAAGCCAAGTTACTGATGGATACCGGACACTTCCGGCGGCTTCCCGTCGTGGACAACGGAGCGCTCGAGGCAATCATCACCGAGCGCGACATTCGCCAGCATCTGGGCTACCTCGATTCGACTAAAGTGAGTGCGGCGATGACACCGGATCCAATCACGATCACTTCGCGCATCACGGCTGAAGATGCGGCCCGTTTGATGCTGCAGCATAAAATCGGCGGGCTACCGGTCGTTGAGAACGGCAAACTCGTCGGGATCGTGAGCACCAGCGATCTGCTGAGGGCGCTTCTGGACGTGCTGCAAGCCGTCCAACACATAATGGACGCCTGAGGGTCGCCGCGCCGTCTCCTCGCTCAAATAGGGAGATTTCCGCCAAATGCCCAGACTTCGTCTCCATAGAGCCGCGGTTTCACGGCTTCATATTCAGTAACCGATCAAGCGATCTCGACCGAGTCATCCTTCCGGACGGTGAGCACTGGACACGCGGCTTCCCTGATCACCCGTTCCGCGACACTGCCCAGGAAAAAGCGCGGAACCCCGCGCCTTCCATGCGTGCCTATTACGATCAGATCTGCCTTCAACCCCGACTGAACCGCGATCACCCTTTCAGCAACATCACCTGTCGTGACGAACAGGTCATATCGAATATCAGGAAGCTGCCGGTCGGCGATTTCCTTGATCCTCCGTTTCGCCGAATGTTCTTCGGTGTCCCAATCGGGAACGGATCCGCCAAGCGGAATGAAGGCAGTTGAACAGATATGAAGCAGATAAAGTTCCGCCTCGTTCTGAGAAGCCAACCGGCCCGCCAAGCTCAGCGCCATCAGCGAGTTCTCATCAAAATCAATCGGACATAGGATTCGATTGAATACTTTCAAGGGTTCTCCCTGTTGATGATCTATCGCCGCTCGTTTCTCGGCGCGACCGCGTAGCTGCGCAAGCAGCTTCTAGTCGCTTTCTGCGGCCCACTGGCGCTCACGCGCCTGCTCGGCCTGCCGAAGCTTCTCCCCGTACCGATCTTTTTCGTCCGTGGATGTTATAGCCTCTGACGCTATAGCCAATTGGTGACGCAGGCTCACCTCGAGTTTGTGATCTACTCCGCAACCATCGTGCCATTATCATTTCCGTAATCGTGTCGGGCGGGAGACTGATGCTCAAATCGATCGCATCGCAATTATGGCGCTTAAGCCCACAGCCCGCCTGATACAGGTTGGCTCTTATAGCGCCATCGATCCCCGCCACCGAGACCGATCGGCAATAGTCCCAAGTGAGCTGATGCACTGCCGCAACATTATGCGCCGTTCGCCGCAATCCGCTCAAAACTCGGCACGCATTTCGAGGAGCGCGCCGCTGCGTGACCTTGCTTCCCGCGCAACTCGCTTTGAATCCCGGACCGGGCAAAAATCTCGAATGATCACAGACCGAACTTGGTAATTTTCGCATATAGCTTTTTGCGCGAGATACGTAGCAGCCTCGCGGCCTGAACCTTGTTGCCCTCAGTTTGCTCGAGAGCTCTGCGAATGACCTCGCGCTCGATGTCCGCGAACGTTCCGCTCGGCAGATTTGCCGTCACCTCCGGGGATCCCGGCATTCCTCGAATCCGCGACCGCAAATCTTGGAGCCCGATTTTACTTCCGCGTCCAAAGGTCAAGGCAGCTTCGATTGCGTTCGAAAGCTCTCTTACATTGCCCGGCCACTGGTAATGGCGCATCGCTTCCAGAGCTTCACCCTCGATCCCTTCGACCGGCGGCTTCCGTCCAGTTTTTTCATTGAACAGAGCGATGAAATGTTCGACCAGCAGCGGGATATCCTCCGCCCGTTCCCGCAGTGGCGGTATGCGCAACTCGCCCGCCTCCAGCCGGTAGTACAGATCCTGCCGCAACCGTCCGCTACGAACCGCCTCCTCCGGTTCACGATTGGTCGAGGCGATCAGTCGCGCGTCAACCGGGACCTCCTTGGTTGAACCTACTGGACGCACTGAATGCTCCTGGATGGCACGCAAGAGCTTGCTCTGCGTCTCCGCGCCCATCTCTGTGACTTCATCCAGAAAAAGCGTGCCGCCTTCTGCGGCGCGAAACAGCCCCAGGTACTCGGCGGTAGCGCCACTGAAGGCCCCGCGGCGATAGCCGAACAGCTCGCTTTCAATGAGATCTTTTGGGATAGCAGCGCAGTTGAATGGGATGAACGAAGCTGAAGAGGAAGTATGTTCGGCCTCATGGACGGCGCGCGCCACAAGTTCTTTGCCGGTTCCGCTCTCGCCAACAATTAGAATCGTGCCCCGGGTTCTGCTCGCCGCCTGAATTCGCTCGTAAAGCCGGCGCATCGGGGCGCTCGACCCGACCAATCCGTGAAAGCGGCTGCGTTCATCGAGTTGTAAACGTGACGCCTCTTTTTCAAGGTCTTCAATTCGCACTCGGGCTGTCGCCGAGCGCGAGCGAAAGTAGGCCTCGGCCAGAATAATCGTTCGGATGTGGCTGAGTTTGTCGAACGCCAGGTAGAGGTGCGGCAAAGCTGGCGGAAAACTCGGAAAGATATTGGCAACGCTCTCCTCGAACAGATGCATCGAGACTATCACCTCGGAATAGGGCACCTTGCGTGCCGCCAACTGCTCCGCTTCGGCGCGGACTTTAGCGGCGAATCCCTCCATGTCCTTTCGCAGTAAATCAGGAATAGAACGCTCCAATTCGGAACCGAAAATGGCGGAGAACTCGGCTTCGGAAAGGGCACGCGAGTCCCCGAAATGTACGACATAGAGCCTGTGCCATCGCTCCATTACCTCGCCGCGCCGTTTTAGAAGGGTCTCGAGCAGGCCATGCAAGTTGTCCAGCTCGTGATCCCAGAGGATGTGAAAATAGCAGGGCTCCACGTTTGTCTCGTCTCTTTAGGGCGTTCCGTTCGCCAACCACTCTTGCAAGCCGGCAAGCATTTCCCGTGTCTCGAACCGCGTCACGCGGGTGGCGCGAAAGGGGTCAACCAAAGCCTAGCGACTGTGCCAAGTTCTAGCCAACGGTTGGCACGGTCCGAGCTAAGTTCACAGTTCCAACGAACGCAGGAGCAAAGAGATGGCAAGGACACTAAAAATCTGGACCTCGCACAGCCCATTGGAGGATTTTCGCCACGAAATAGATGCTCTATTTTCTCGGCTGATGGGCCCAAACAAGCATAGCACGGAGTTGATGCCGCTGATTCCGCCGGTCGAAACCCTCATCGACGGCAAAGAATTCGTGGTTCGAATCGATCTTCCCGGAATTGATCCCAAAGATGTTGAAATTACCGTCAGCGACAATCTGCTTGTCTTTCGCGGCTCCCGAGAACATCACCAGGAGGATGAGGCTCAAAACTTTATTCACTGCGAGTTTGCTCATGGAAGCTTCGAGCGGTCAATAACTCTGCCACAAGGAATCCGGCCGGAAGAATTGAAGGCCGTCTATCGCAACGGTGTGCTGGAGGTTCGAATGCCGGCTCCCAAACAGCTCGCGGGGCACAAAGTGCCGATTCAGGTGGAGTCGGGAGAATCGAAGAAAACTGACGGGAAGCAGCAAAAGCAGGCGAGTTCGTGACGACGTTATCGTCCACTGAGCAAACCACACCACCGAGCAACTCAAATGGCCAGCCCTGTCCACATCGTCGTCGCATCAGATGACGCGGGATTGACGTCTCTCGCGTCGAAGGCCGCCGGAGACCAATGGCATGTCGAGCGCTGTTCGAAGCTCGCTTCCGCCGAGAAATTTCTAGCGCACCCGGAACTGAAGCTGATTCTTTTCGACGACCAGATCCTCGGCGATGCCGATTCGCCCTCCACTCTGGTTCAGTTACGCGAATGGGCTCCGCATGCGCCCGTTATTTACATTGCGGCGGAGCACAACAGCGAAACGGAAAAGCTCGCACGCGCTGAGGGCGTCCACTACTACACCTCTAAACCGATCGACGCCGAGCGCTTCTCGCAAGTCGTCAGGTCATTTCTCAAGCTCGAGACGTCGGCCATCACCCCGATCCGGCGCTCGCCCCATCCCAGGAGTACGACGTCCATGAAAGCGTTCGTCATGAAAAGTTTAAACCAGGTTGGTTTCGTGGAGAAACCCGTGGCCAAACCCGGCATCTGCGACGCGATTATCAAGACGACCAGAGCGCTGATATGCACGTCCGACTCGCACACCGTGCATGGCGCCATCGGTTCGCGGGAAAACCTGACCCTCGGGCACGAAGCGGTCGGTGTAGTCCATGAAATCGGATCAGAAGTCCGGCTGTTCAAGCCGGGAGACCGTGTCGTCGTGGGCGCCATCACACCCGATTGGAGTGATATCGCTTCCCAGGCGGGCCATTCCTCACAATCCGGGGGACCGCTAGGGGGCTGGAAATTCGCCAACAGTAAAGACGGGGTGTTCGCTGAATATTTTCATGTTAATGACGCCGACGCCAACATGGCTCGCATTCCCGACGGCGTCACCGATGAATACGCAGTGTATTGCTGTGACATGATCTCAACCGGATTCATGGCCGCGGAAAACGCCGACATACCGATAGGCGGCACGGTAGCGGTTTTCGCCCTCGGACCGGTCGGGCTCATGGCAGTTGCGGGTGCGAGGCTGCGTGGCGCCGGAATGATCATCGGTGTCGATGCCATTCCAGCGCGGCAGAAATTGGCAAGAGATTATGGAGCGGATGTGATCATCGACCATGGGAGCGACAACGTGGTCCGGCAAATCAGGGAGCTGACCGGCGGTGCCGGCGTCGACTCCGCGATTGAAGCTCTCGGAGCAGATGAGGTTTTTCAGAACGCCGTCAGCGTTACCAAGCCTGGCGGCACAATCTCAAATGTTGGCTATCACGGCGGAGGCGAATTCGTTTCCATCCCGCGAATCGACTGGGGGGTCGGCATGGCCGAAAAGACTATCCGTTCCGGCCTCTGTCCTGGTGGGAGATTGCGTATGGAACGCCTGCTGAGAATCCTTCAAGCGGGACGCGTCGATCCCACCAGAATGACCACCCACACCTTCCGTTTCGACGACCTCGACAGGGCCTTTGAGGTCATGGACAAAAAGCTCGACGGCGTCATTAAACCACTCATCGTGTTTTAGCACTTCGACAGAAGAGGGATTTGCCATGAAATTCGGAATATTGATTTTCTTTTGAACATGCCGCGTTCTGGCAAGCCCGAACACCAAATAGTCAAAGAGCAGCTTGATTGCATCCGCATTGCCGAAGGCACGGGCTTCGACTCCATCTGTGTCCCTGAGCATCATTCCACTGATGGGGCACCTGCAATTGCCTCGACCTGGTCGTCACGGCAACGCATCAGCGACGGGGATTCGCGCACTTCCTTGCAGCGTTGTTGAGGTCGTGATACGCACGCGATTCGTCCTGTACTCACCGTGCGAACGGGCAAATGGAGATGGGAATGAAGCAGCGAATCGCCTCGCAAATGTTGTGGTTTGCGGTTGGAGGGATCACCACGATTCTGGCACTGTTCATCGGCGCTTATCTCTTCATCAACAATGGCGGTGTACCAATGCAAACCACCGCGACGCAAAAGAGATGGTAACCGACGATCCCGAAGGCGTCACCTTCTGGAAAATCACCAACGGTATCCGTCTGTCGGGCATGCCGGGATTCGTGAGCGTGCTCTCCGAGGAACAGCGATGGCAACTTGCGATGCTACTCGCACATGCCGACAAAATCCCGCCTTCTGTGCGAACCGCACTAATCCAGACTAAATAACACGCGCTAAAACGAAACCGATTAGTGTGAGCTAGTCACTCCGCCGAGTTTCTCAACCATCTGATAACGTAACGAGCGACTCGACAATGTTGTGACGTGCGATCACTCGTTGCATCAGGATCGCATAGCTCGGCGGCCTATAGCTGTTTCCTATAACGTGGCGAATGGCGCACTTCTAACTCACACACCTAAGGACGACTATCGCGTCCGTCTAACAGAGTCTCAAAATGTCATCCGGATTCAAATACACATTACGCACCGCCTTCGCCGTAGACGCCCGCTAGGGCTCCTCAAGCTGCGCCGCTCGCGCCCCGCCGATTAACTCCGCCTGACCCAGCCTGCGTCTCCGCTTCGCCGCCGCTGCACAGGGCGCGATGATCCAGCCACTTGAACTCGGACAGGTCTTGTTCAAATCGAGCAGACCAATGAATCCGCAGATTTCGAGAAATCTCTTAATTGTGCTCGATTTTTTAAGTGAGCCGTCCGGGACTCGAACCCGGGACCCTCTGATTAAAAGTCAGATGCTCTACCTGCCTGAGCTAACGGCTCGCTCTGGAATTGCGATGTTTACAGGGATTCGGACGCATTGGAA
>JBARDN010000210.1:0-2344 GCA_049795175.1 Binataceae bacterium (SeqCode)
AGCCGGCACTTCGCACCTTGCGTTCGCGTTCGATCCGCGAACACCACGGTTGCTTATTGTTGCTCCTCACATCCTTGATCGGAGGGAACCGACTCGGGACGAAAAGCGTCACCTTTCGACTTTGGAACGGGCACTAGAGCGGTTCGAGCAATTGCGAGCCGGTTCGGCGGGACACTTGGCGCTCCGTCAGACATCTGTCGATATGGATAGTGATTCTCTCCTGGTTCCTTCGCGAATTTGGGAGAGCGTGACACCGTATTTGGTTACGCGCCATGGAAAGCAAAGTGGGGCCGGCGAAGCCTTGGCCATGGACCTGCGTGCGGATTGTCGCCGACGAGGTCTGCCAGAGCCACTTGAAGTGATAACGCTGGAGTCACGCGGGCTACCGAATGTCGGATTGCTGGGCCGCGCCAGGCTGACTTTCGCAGTCGCCGTGAAAGGGCCGATTCTCCTCGGGAAGAGCCGCTATCGCGGAGGGGGACTTTTTGCTCCTATAGGCGGAAAACCCCGGAGGTAGAGAAGTCCATGCGTACCACCTACCTCGTCTGCTACGACATTCGCGACGACAAGCGGCTGCGGACCGTGTACAAGACCATGCGCGATTTCGGCGACCATCTTCAGTACTCGATCTTCGAATGCCAGTTCACTCCCGCTGATCTCGTACGATGCCGACATGTTCTCAGCGAAATCATCGACCATCGAAAAGACCAGGTCCTGTTCGTCGATCTCGGTCCGGTCGAGGGGCGTGGCGATCGCGTGATAACCGCGCTCGGGCAGGCATACTCGCCGATCGATAGCCCTTGCATCGTCGTCGATGGCGAATCCGAATCGCGGACCAAACAAGATCCATTGTAGCGAGGCGCACCCTTATGGCGGATCCGGCAAAAGCCAGTCCAATTTCAATCGGCGCGAAGCGCTTGGAGAAAAGTGGGAGCGAGCCCAAGCGGCGTGTGGAAGTTGACCTTCCGGACTATTTGCCGGCGCGGATGCTCAACGAATTCGTCTATTGCCCACGCCTGTTTTTCTATGAATGGGTCGAAGGAATCTTCACCCATAGCGCCGACACGATCGAGGGTGCGCTGCGCCACGAGAAGCTCGAAACCAAGTCCGATCCGCTGCCGCCGCCGGACCAGGAGTCGCACATCCATTCGCGATCGGTCACCTTGAGCAGCGAGACTCATCGATTGATCGCCCGGATGGACCTGATCGAAGGTGAAGCCGGAGTGGTCGTTCCGGTCGATTACAAGAAGGGCAATCCTCGCGATACGGACGACGGTCCCGAAGCGTGGCCGGCGGACCGCGTTCAACTTTGCGCGCAAGCGCTGATCCTGCGCGACAACGGCTACCGGTGCGACGAGGCCGTCGCCTATTACCATGCGACCCGCCAGCGGGTCCGGGTCGCTATCGATGACGGTTTGGCCGCAGAGACGCTTCGAGCAATCGAAGACGCGAGGACGCTTGCGCTCAGCGCAGAGATTCCCGCGCCCTTGATTGATAGCCCCAAGTGTCCGCGCTGCTCGTTGGTGGGAATCTGCTTGCCGGATGAGACCGTGCTCTATGAATCAATTATCGAAGCAGTCGCCGAACCTCAGCTCTCGTTATTCTACGGTGGCGCCGACGGGTTGGCTTCCGCAGCGGGCCGCGGTGATGAACCGGTTCGCCGACTCATCCCCGCGCGCGACGATCTCCGTCCCTTGTACGTTACCGGCCACGGCCTCATCGTCGGCAAGACCGGTGAGGTGCTGCAAATCAGGGAACGCAAGAAGCCGGTCCAGGAGGTCCGCGTCGGCGAGATTTCGCAGGTGAACGTGTTCGGCAATGTGCAATTCACGGCGGCTGCGCTCCAAGGACTGTGTTGGGCTGAGAAGCCGATCGCGCACTTCTCGTACGGCGGATGGTTCTACGGCCTGACTCAAGGATTGGGCCTGAAAAACGTATTTCTGCGCAAGCGGCAATTCACCCTGGCTGAGGAGCCGTTTTTCGGCCTGAGCGTGGCGCGCGAGGTTGTCGCGGCAAAAATCCGTAATCAACGGACGCTGCTGCGCAGAAACCATCTCGAGCCTCCGCCGATCGCGCTCGCGCAGCTCAAGCGTTACGCGGAAGCCGCTCTGGGCGCGGAAGACCTCGGCGAATTGCTCGGCATCGAGGGCAACGCGGCGCGCATTTATTTCGCGAACTTCAGCGGCTTGCTGAAGGCCGGCGGCGATGATGGAGCCCCGACGCCTTTCAACTTCGAGTTCACCCACCGCAATCGACGGCCGCCCACGGATCCGGTCAATGCTCTCCTCTCGTTCGCCTACAGCATGCTCGCCAAAGACCTGACCATCATTTGTCACAGCGTCGG
>JBARDN010000211.1:0-12565 GCA_049795175.1 Binataceae bacterium (SeqCode)
GCGATCAGCACCCACTGCGGCCATTCCCTGCGCCAGTCGAGTTTCATGCCGGCCTCCGGCGCAGGCGAGCTGCGCTCCTCGCGGTGTGGGCGCGGGGCAATTTACCCAACAGCTCGACGACCGCGGCCATCGTTTCCTCGGCCACCGAAAGATTGAGGCTGTAAACGATCCTGGTGCCGTGACGCTCGGACACGATCAGCCCCGCGTGCCGCAGGGTCGCGAAGTGTCCGGAGAGGGTGGACTTGGCCAGCGTGAACTTGTCCGCGATCTCCCCGGCCGACATATCGCGCACCCGCAGCATCCGCAGGATCTCGCGCCGGGTCGGATCGCCCAGCGCCTGAAATATTTCCGTGATAGCCATCGTGTCAGGAATGAGTATCCATTTCGTTCATTCGCTAAATACCGAACTATCATACGCCCCAGCGAAAGCCAAGCGCTGCCCGGCGCTCCTGTAAACTATTTGTGGACATTTTACAAGGCTGAACTGTTCAGCCTTATCGGACTCGCCTCTCTATGCAATACTGTCCTCGATGAACCAATCCGAAAAAATCGGTCCGACGAGCCCCTGGGAACGCCAATCTCCAGATTGGCGGCGCGCGACCGTCGCGCGAGGAATTTCGCATTTCCACGAGAACGAAAATTTAGCGAAAACTAGAACGAACTCGGACTCCAAAGGAAAAAGCCTTGAATCTGCTGAGTATCTTACCCGAGACGATCACAAATTCCCCGGAACCAAGCCACCGTTATAACGATGTTCTGGCATTCTATAGCGCCTTCGCTTGACGGCTCGATACACGCGCCTCCGCGCTCGATCCGCTACTTCGCCTTGACTGCGGCATTTCGTGACGCCTAGTATCTCCTCACTATGTTCCGCATCGCGCTATCCGGACTGCTGCTTAGCCTGGCCCTTACGAGGGCCCTCGCCGGGTGCGTCGCGGAGCAGGCTTAAGCGCTTAAACCAAATCCGAGACGAACGCCCTGGGCGGTGGGCCGATAAAGCCGCCCCGGGCGTTTTCTTTTTTGCGCCATCGGCGTCTTCGGTCCGCGCGGGGATGAGGAGGAACTGACCAATGGCTACCGAGACCGCCGACAACACCAACTCCGACTGGGTAAGGATCTTCGACACCACCCTGCGTGACGGCGAGCAATCGCCCGGATGCACGATGAACGTCGAGGAGAAAGTCGCCCTCGCGCGCCAGCTCGAGCGGCTCAACGTCGACGTGATCGAGGCCGGCTTCGCCGCGTCCTCGCCCGGCGATTTCGAATCCGTCCGCCGCGTCGCAGAGGCCGCGCGCGGCCCGGTCGTGCTGTCGCTCTCGCGCACGCGCGAGGAAGACGTCGATGCCGCGCTCAGCGCGGTCGACAAATCCGATCGCCCCGGGATTCATATCTTCATCGCAACTTCCGATATCCATCTGAAGTACAAGCTCAACATGACGCGCGAGGACGTGCTCGACGCCGCGACCTGGTCGGTCACGCGCGCGAAAAAGCATCTCGACTATATCGAGTTCTCGTGCGAGGACGCCTCGCGCTCGGACTGGGATTACATGGTCACGGTATGCACCAGCGTGATCGCGGCGGGCGCCACCACGATCAATCTTCCCGACACCACCGGGCATGCGATTCCCGAAGAGTTCGGGCGGATGTTCACCTACCTGCGCGAGCGGGTTCCCGGCGCCGACAAAGTTATCTGGAGCGCGCATTGCCATAACGATCTCGGCCTCGCGGTCGCCAACTCGCTGGCCGCGGTGAAGAGCGGCGCGCGCCAGGTCGAATGCACCATCAACGGAATTGGAGAGCGCGCGGGCAACTGCTCGATGGAAGAAGTCGTGATGGCGCTCAAGACCCGGCACGATCTGATGGGCGTGCAGTCGCGCGTCAACACCAAGCAGATCTATCCGGCCTCGCGCCTGCTTTCCCAGGTGATCGGACAGCCGGTCCCGGCCAACAAGCCGATCGTCGGCGACAACGCTTTCGCGCATGAAGCCGGAATCCATCAGGACGGCGTGCTCAAGTACAAGCTCACCTACGAAATTATGAAGCCCGAGGATATCGGGATCCCCTCGAACAAGCTGGTGCTGGGAAAGCATTCGGGGCGTCACGCATTCGCGAATCGGCTGACTGATCTCGGCGTCGATACCGACTCGGTCGATATCAACAAGGCGTTCGCCGAGTTCAAGGCGCTGTGCGACAAAAAGAAAATCGTCTACGACGATGATATTCTGGCGCTGGTCACCGAGGAGTCGCGCCGCACGGTCGATCACTTCGAGCTGGTCGATATGCGGGTTTCGTCCACCTCCTCAAAAACCGCGCCGCATGCGGAAGTCACGTTGCGCGTTGACGGCGTCGAGAAGACCGCCGAGTCCGAAGGCGACGGGATGGTCGATGCCGCCTACAAGGCGATTTACAAAATCGCCGGCCTCCAGCCCACCCTCGAACGCTACTCGGTCAAGGCCATAACCGGCGGCACCGACGCGCTCGGCGAAGTAAGCTGCCTGGTCCGCGACAACGGGATGACGGTGGCCGGCGCGGGTGCGCATAGCGATATCGTAACCGCGTCCGCGCTGGCTCTGGTAAACGCGCTCAACCGTCTCAGAGGACGAAAGCATCAACCGCTGAAGCCGACCTCCGACGTGGCGTAACCGTGCGGGGCTTGCCGCAATTGCCGCGTTCGGCTAAGTGCTATGGAAATTGAGTTTTATGATCATCCGCTCCGAATGCATGGCGGGCGCCACCTCACGCGCTCGCCGCGCGGCGGAGCCGCAACCAAACCCCAAGTCTCGCGAAATCGCACGCGATCAGGATCTCCGCTTTCGTAAATGGCCTACAAAATTCTAGTGCTCAAGGGTGACGGCATCGGCCCCGAGGTCGTGGGCGAAGCTCTGCAAGTCCTCAAGGTGGTCGCGCGCCGCTCCGCAATCGATATGGAGTTCAAGGAAGGACATATCGGCGGCCACGCGATCGATCAGTTCGGCACTCCGATGCCCGAAGATACGCTCAAGCACGCGCAGGACAGCGACGCGATCCTGCTCGGCGCCGTCGGCGGCCCGAAGTGGGATAATCCCAACGCCACCGTGCGCCCCGAACAGGCCCTGCTCGGTCTGCGCAAGGCGCTCGGCCTGTTTGCCAACGTGCGCCCGGTGCGCGCGGTCAAGGAATTGCTCTCCGCCTCGCCGCTCAAGCCGGAAATAATCAGCGCCGTCGATCTGGTCGTGATCCGCGAGCTGACCGGCGGCATCTACTACGGCAAACCCAGCGAAAAACGCGACGGCAAGGACGGGCGCGAGGCGGTTGATACCTGCTTCTACACCGAGGCGGAAATCGAGCGCGTGCTGCGCTTCGGTTTCGAGCTCGCGCGCAACCGGAAGAAGAAGCTCACCTCGGTGGACAAGGCCAACGTGCTCTCGACCTCGCGGTTGTGGCGCGAAATCGCAACCGCGCTCGCGAAAGAATTCAGCGACATCGCCTGCGAGCATCAGCTCGTCGATTCGATGGCGATGCATCTGCTGCGCCGCCCGAAAGACTTCGACGTGATCGTCACCGAAAATATGTTCGGCGATATCCTCACCGACGAGGCCTCGGTCCTCGCCGGCTCGATGGGTCTGTTGCCGTCGGCGTCGCTCGGCGAGGAACTCAACAGCGCCGGCTACCGCGTTGGAATGTACGAGCCGATTCACGGCAGCGCGCCGGATATCGCCGGACGCGACGAGGCCAATCCGCTGGCCGCGATCCTGTCGGCCGCGATGCTGCTGGAGCATTCGCTCGGGATGCGCCCGGAAGCAGAAGTGATCGAGCAGGCGGTCGATTCGGTGGTGAAGGACGGTCATCGCACCCGCGACCTGGCCGGCGGCAGCGGAACCAAAACGGTTGGATGCAAGGCGATGGGCCGGCTGGTGCGGGAGAAGATCGAGAGCCTCGACGCCTGATGAGTAACGACGTCGAACCGAAAGTGGCCGTGGTCGGCGCCACCGGTGCGGTCGGCAACCAGATCGTGGATTTGATCGCCGCGCGCGCGTTTCCTCACGCCGATCTCAAACTCTTCGCGACCAGCGCCGGATCCTCCGGCACCCTCGAGTCCGGCGACGACGAATACCTGATCGAGCCGTTCGAGGATGCGAGCGATCTCGCGCGCTACGACGTGGCGTTCCTCGCGCTGCCGGAAGATCCCGCGCTCGAGATAATCAACGCGCGCCCCGGCCCGATGCTGATCGATCTGAGCGGATGCTCGCGCGCACCAACTGACGCGATCGTCTCGCCCGGCGTGACCTCGCGCGAACGAGTCGCCGCGCTGCGCGGACGCAAGCTCTATGCGGCTCCAAACCCGATCGCACATGCACTCGCGCTCTGCCTCGGCGCGGTCGGGCCGGTCGCCGCCGCCACGGCGGTCGCGATGCAAGGAGCGTCGGCGCGCGGACGCCACATGATCGCGCGCACCGTCGATCAAACCACTGACCTGCTCGCCGCGCGCCTCGACCTCGA
Organism: Binataceae bacterium (SeqCode); assembly: GCA_049795175.1. Classification (GTDB taxonomy): domain Bacteria; phylum Desulfobacterota; class Binatia; order Binatales; family Binataceae; genus JBARDN01. Next base: position 4,480 of record JBARDN010000211.1, read on the forward strand.
AGAAGACGAAACCCAGCGCGCGTTCAACGCCTTCGTGCGCGAGAGCGAACGCGCCACCGCCGGACGAATCGCCGAGCAGGTGCTCGCGATGCTGCCCTCGCCCGCCGCTTCGCTCAGCGTGCAGCTCGCCGCAATTCCGGTGCTGCACGGCACGATGCTCACGCTGCACGCGCGCGAGCCTGCTGCGGGATGGATCGAAGCGCTGCGCGCGGCGCCGGGAATCCTGATGGTAGAAGAATCGGAACCGCTGTCGCTGGTGGACGCGATCGGACAGGAAGCGATTCTCGTCCGCGCCGAGCAGCATCCTTCCGGCGCGGAAATCTTCTGCGCATTCGACAACACGCGGATCGCCGCGCTGGGCGCGCTCTGGATCGCAGAGACCTTCGCGCTCGCCGCTCCTTCCGGGCACTGAATCCCGGCGGACGTTCTGCGGACGGGCCTGCGATGCTCGTAAAGCTGACGCTCGAATTCGACGGCACGGCGTACTGCGGATGGCAACTGCAGGCGGGCCAGGATTCGATTCAGGGACGGATCGAAGCGGCGCTCGCGCAGATCTTCGGCGTCCCGGTTCGCGTGTACGGCGCGGGCCGCACCGATGCCGGCGTTCACGCCCGCGGACAGGTCGCCGCGATCCGGCTGCCGCGCGAATTTCCGCTCGATGAATTGCAGCGCGCGCTCAACGGCATCCTGCCGCGCGATATCGTGATCCTCGAAGCCGCGGCCGCGCCCTACAATTTCGATCCGCGCCGCGACGCGCGCTCGCGCGTGTACCAGTACCGCGTCCTCAACCGCACCGTCGCGTCGGTCTTCGAGTATCGCTACGCCTATCTTGTGCGCGACGCGCTCGATCTCTCCGCGATGCGATCAGCGGCGCAGGTCTTCATCGGCGAGCGCAATTTCGCCGCGATGCGCACGCTCGGCTCCGAGGAGCGAACCACGATGCGCCGCGTGATCGCGAGCGACTGGCGCCGCGAGGGCGAGCTGCTCATCTATCAGGTCGAAGCGACCAGCTTCCTGCGCCACATGGTACGCACGATGGTGTCGGCGATGATCGACGCGGGGCGAGGCCGAATCGATGCTGCCGAAATCGCCGCGATCCTCGCCTCGGGCGATCGTGCTCGCGCACCGGCTGCCGCGCCTTCCGCTGGTCTCTATCTCACCGAGGTGCGCTACTGAGCGCGCTAAAACGCCTGTCATAGCGCGGCGCACGGAGCGTCGGTCGCGCGAACCCCCGCTCTCCGTGTGGAAACCGCTGCCGCCTGTTCAAAAACTCGCTCGATTTCTAGGAAATGTGCACAGATCAGAGCATTCGCCCCTTGAAAAACGGCTGCCACTTCGTCACCCTTTCCCAAAGCCCGAAAATCGGGCCGCAAGGAGGCGGATGATGACGCAGTCGCAGGTAGCAGCCCACATGGCTGACAAGCTCGGAGTGTCCAAGAAACAGGGAAAGGCGGCGCTCGAGGAGCTGACCGCTCTGGTAGTGCGCGAACTCAAGAAGGAAGGTTCTCTGCGCCTTGCGGGGCTCGGAATTTTCCGCAAGCGCCAATCCAAGGCGCGGATGGGCCGCAACCCGGCCACCGGCGAGGCAATCAAAATTCCGGCGCGCACCCGGCTTCGCTTCACGCCGGCCAAGGCGCTGAAGGACTCGGTGCTCGGCGCGAAACGCAAGTAACCGAAGGATTTAAGAATCGGCTGCGCCGACGTGCCGGAGCACCGTGCCGATAGTCTTTCAGCAAACCGCAAGGCGACCCCGCCTTGCGGTTTGTAGTTTATCTGATTCCCGATCCCGCTATTCCCAGCGGCACAGGCTTTAGCCGGTGTCTTCGCATCGGCACAAGCCGATGCGACTGATTTCCAGTGCTATGATTTTGAGTTCTTGCGCGCGGCGCGCGCGCGCGTGAGCCATTCGCGAATCCTGATCTCGTAGCCGCGCTCGTTGGGCTCATAGTAGATGCGCTCGGCAAGCTCGTCGGGCAGATAACTCTGGTTCGTGACCGCGCCCTCATAGTCATGCGGGTAGCGATAGTCCTTGCCGTAGCCGAGGCCTTTCATCAGCTTGGTCGGCGCGTTGCGCAGATGCATCGGCACCGGCAGCGCGCCGCGTTGCGCGTCCTCACGCGCGCGGTTCATCGCCAGATACGACGCATTCGATTTCGGCGCGCACGCAAGGTAGGTCACTCCCTGCGCCAGCGGAATGACGCCCTCGGGCAGACCGACGAAATCGATCGCGTCTTTGACCGCGAGCGCAATCTGCAGCGCGCGCGGGTCGGCGTTGCCCACGTCTTCGGACGCGAAGATCACCATCCGCCGCGCGATGAACAGCGGCTCCTCGCCCGCCTCGACCATCCGCATCATCCAGTACAGCGCAGCGTCGGGGTCGCTGCCGCGCATGCTTTTGATAAACGCGGAGATGACGTTGTAATGCTCCTCGCCCGCGCGATCGTAAAGCAGCGCCTTGTGCTGCGCGGCCTCGCGCACCGCGTCGGCGGAAACCTCCTTCGAGTCCGCCTGCTCCGCCAGCTCGCCCGCTATTTCGAGCGTGTTGAGCGCGCGGCGCGCGTCGCCGCCGGAAAAACGCAGCAGCTCGTCCATCGCATCGGCGCCGAGTGAAAATTCCTTCGCGCCGAGTCCGCGCTCGCGGTCTTCCAACGCATGCGTGATTATCGTGCGCAGCGCTTCTTCGCTGAGCGGGTTAAGGACGATCACGCGCGCGCGCGAGAGCAGCGGCGAGATCACCTCGAACGACGGATTCTCGGTGGTCGCGCCGATCAGCGTGATGAGCCCGCTTTCGACGTGCGGCAAAAATGCATCCTGCTGCGCGCGGTTCCATCGATGAATCTCGTCGATGAACAAGACCGTGCGCTTGCCGCTTTCGAGCGCGCGGCGCGCGTCCTCGACCGCGTCGCGCAGATCGGCAATTCCGGCGCTGACCGCGGATATGCGATGAAACTCCGCGCCCGATTGCTGCGCCAGCAGGATCGCGAGCGTGGTCTTGCCCGCACCCGGCGGTCCCCACAGGATCATCGAGTGCAGCGTCCGCGCCGCGACCATCCGCGTCAGCAGCTTGCCCGGGCCAAGCAGATGCTCCTGCCCTATCACCTCTTCGAGCCGCGCCGGCCGCATCCTGTCGGCGAGCGGCTGCGCGAGCGGCGTCCGCGGCGTGAACAGCAGAGCGGTCCCCGATGGTTTCCTGCGCGCCACGCAATCGACGCTAGCACAGCGCGCGCCCAAACTCCGCTGTCACAAGGGCCTTCAGGTGCCGATTGCGCTGGCGGCGGTGCCTGATCTAGCCTCGCTACGGGCTGGACAGGAGCCGGCACCCCCATATGATCGTCGGAATCGATATCGGCGGTTCAACCACGGATGCCGTGGTTTTAGAAAACGGCGGACTGCACGTCGTCACAATTGAAGCGAACGACCCGGTCGCCGCCGCCGCGGGCGCGCTTGGAAAACTCGCGGCCGAGTTCGGCATCCGGCTCGAGGATATCGAGCGGATAGCCGCGACCGGCGCCGGCGCGCGCGTGCTCGGCGACTCTCTGCTCGGCCGCCCGATCCTCAAAGTCAACGAGTTCACCGCGATCGGAGTGGGCGGGACCTCGCTGGCTGGGATGGATCAGGCGCTGGTGGTTTCGCTCGGCACCGGCACCGCGATCGTTTCCGTCACGCCCGGCAAGATTCAGCACTTCAGCGGCACGGGAGTCGGCGGCGGCACTCTGCTCGGCTTGGCAAGGCACATGCTTGGCGTGGTGACGATCGAGCGGCTCGAGGAGCTGGCGCGCAAGGGCGACCTGCGCCGGATCGATTTGTCGGTGCGCGATATCGCCGGCGGACCGATCGGCGATCTGCCGCCGGGAACCACCGCCGCGAACTTCGGCAAGATTGGCGCCGACGCGACCACCGAAGACAAAGCGCTCGCAATCATGAACATGATCGTCGAATCGATCGGAGTGCTGAGCCTCGCGAGCGCGCGCGCATGCGGGCAGGATAATATCGTGTTGACCGGCAAGCTCTCGCGGCTGTTCCGTTTCATGCAGGAAGCCAAACGGCTCGACTTCCCGTTCGGCCGCCGCTTCGTGATTCCGGAGCACGCCGACTACGCAACCGCGATCGGCGCCGCCCGCACCGCGCTCAAGGAATAACTGCTAGAACGACGGCTTCACTTTCAGCCACGCAGGATTGGCGAAGCTGAAAATGTACGCGCGGCGCGGACGCGTCGCGCTGCGATTGGGCGGCGTGAAGTGCGGCGTGCCGTAGTTGTGCACCGTCGCGCCGCCCGCGCGCAGCGGACACGCGACCGCGCGTTTGAGGTCGAGCACTTTCTCGGGGTCGGCGATCGCGAGCATCCGGGCGTCGTCAGTAGGTTCGCCGCTCGCAACGTAATGCTGCAAAAGCGGTTCACGATGATGCCCCGGAATGAAATGCATGCATCCGTTTTCGATATCCACATCGTCGAGCGCGACCCAGAACTGCACGATCGCGCTTTGCGGAACGCGGATTCCGGCGCGCGCGAACGGCGCGTACGCATACGACATATCCTGATGCCACGCGGTCGCAGCGGGATGACCGGGCGGCTTGTAGATCAGCATGTCGAATACGAATTCGGGGTCGTCAACCTCGAGCAGCGCGCGCGAAATCTCGCGAGCGTTGTCGAGTGCCTGGTTGCGCACGAACGACGGATGATATCGCGACGGAACCATGATCTGCCGCGTGACCCGGCCGAGCTGCCGGTCGGTCGGTGAGCAATCGATTGCGCCGGAGAGGAACCGATCGTAGAGCGCGCCAAGTTCCGTGACCGTCGCGCGGTCCGCAAGCTGCTCGAACGCAAGAAAGCCGTCCGCCCGAAACTTCGCGAGGTCGGGGATTATGTTGTCAGCCAGGCCTTGCATCTGGTTTCCCTGCGTGAGGAATGAAATTTATCGCGTCAGCATCACACCAGCCAAGAGCCTCTGGAGGTTCGCTATTTGTGTCATTCCCGCGCGTGGCTGCCGCGCGAGGAATCCCGAGCGAAGGACCGCTGCATGAGCCGGCGACGCGGAGCATGGACGCCTCTCGGATTCCTCGCCTATGGCTCGGAATGACGATTGGACGTTTCTGGAACGACGACCAATATTGGCCTACGATCCAGTATTCATACCACCAAGCCCACGTCCGTCATTTCGACCGAAGGGAGAAATCCCGAGGCGGCGATGCACGCATCGGCGATTTACGTAAAGGCCAGGGCCAACGGGATTCCTCGCGCGGCAGTCGTGGGAATGACAGCAGATGACCTAACGATGCCCTCGTGGGCCCGCGCGATTCCGTTCCAAGTTGCGGGCCGATGACGCTAGAATGCGGTCGCTACCGGGCGATGCGCGCCCGAAGAATTTTCGCGCAGGATATATCGCATGGCTTCAGAGTTGCTCAAAGGTTTCCGGATGCTCGATCTGGCCGACGAGAAAGGCGCGCTGGCCGGAAAAATTTTTGCCGATATGGGCGCCGAGGTGATCAAGGTCGAGCCGCCGCGCGGATGCTCGACGCGAACCATTCCGCCGTTTCTCGAAGATCTGCCCGGTTCCGATCGCAGCCTGTATGCGATCGCCTATCACGCCGGAAAAAAATCGGTGACCGCGAATCTCGATTCGCCCGGCGGACGCGAAATCGTCGCGGCGCTGGCGGCCAAGTCAGATTTTCTGGTCGAGTCGTTCGACTGCGGCTACATGGATTCGATCGGCCTCGGATACGCCGCGCTGGCGGAAAAAAATCCTCGCCTCATCTACACCTCCGTCACTCCGTTCGGCGACACCGGCCCCGCGCGCAACTACAAGTGGGCGGATATAATCAGTTGGGCCGCGGGCGGCGCAATGTACATGATGGGCGAGGAAGGCAAACCTCCGCTGCAGATGAGCCTGCCGCAGGCGGGCCTGCACTCGGGCGGCGAGGCCGCAGTCGCCGCGATGCTGGCGCATCAGGCGCGCGAGCGCGACGGACGCGGTCAGCAAATCGTCGTCAACCTGCAGGCCTGCGTCGTGTGGTCGCTGATGAACGAGCAGGCGATGCCGATTCTGCACGGCGATCAGATCCATCGCACCGGAATTTTCACCGGCTCGAAAGATACCCGGCGCAAGATGGTTTATCGCTGCAAGGACGGGCACATCTCGACGCTGATCGCGGGCGGCACGCTCGGCGGGGCCTCAACCAAGGCGCTGATCGCGTGGATGAACGAGGCCGGCTTCGCCGCGCAGTGGATGATCGAAAAAGATTGGGCGTCGTGGGTGCCGGGGATGTTCATGGCGCTGACCGAGCGGGACCATTTCGAGATCGCGGACCTCGAGGATCGGATCCAGAAATTTTTCATGACGATGACCAAGAAGGAAATCTACGACGGCACGCTCAAGCGGCGCATCCTGCTGGCGCCGGTCGCGACCGCCGCCGATATCGCGCGCGATCCGCAACTCAAGGCGCGCGAGTATTTTTTCCAGGTCGAGTACGACACCCTCGGGCGGAAGATGACGTTGCCGGGCGCGTTCGCGAAACTCAGCCGCACGCCGATTGGCGCGCCCGCGCGCGCGCCGAAGGTCGGCGAGCATAGCCACGAGATTTACGGCGGATTGCTCGGGATGACCGAATCACGCATTGGCGAGCTGCGCGCCGCCGGCGCGATCTGAGGGGGGAACGGCGATGAGTGAATTCGCACTCGAAGGAGTCAAGATCCTGGACTTCGCGTGGGTCGGCGTCGGACCAATCACGACCAAGTATCTGGCCGACAATGGCGCCGAGGTGATCCGAATCGAGTCGCTAGCGCGGCCCGATGTGCTGCGCCTTGCGCCGCCGTGGAAAGATGCGCGGCCCGGCATCAACTCGAGCCAGTTTTTTGCGAGCTACAACACCTCGAAGAAAGGCATCACGCTCGACCTCGGAAAGCCCAAAGCGCGCGAGATTGTGAAAAAGCTGGTGCCGTGGGCGGATATGGTGGTCGAAAGCTTCACGCCCAAGGCGATGCGCAACTGGGGGCTCGATTATCCGAAGCTGTGCGAGTTGCGGCCCGAGCTGATCATGCTCTCGACCTGCATGCAGGGTCAGACGGGACCCAACGCCCTCTATCCCGGGTTCGGGCAGTTGATGGCGGCGCTGTCGGGCTTTTATTACATCTCGGGTTACGACGAGAACTCGCCCTGTCCGCCCTACGGTGCGTACAGCGATTTCGTTGCGCCGCGATTTTCCGCGTCGGTGCTGCTGGCCGCGCTCGACTACCGGCGCCGCACCGGTATCGGCCAATATATCGACATGTCGCAATACGAAGCGGCGCTGCACAACATGGCGCCCGCGCTGATCGATTATTTTGCGACCGGGCGCGTGCTCGGGCCGCGTGCGAATCGCTCTGATCGCTACGCTCCGCACGGTGCTTATCCATGCGCCGACGAAGACGGGCACGAGCGCTGGATCGCGATCGCAGTCGCCGACGACGCGCGGTGGACCGCGATGCTGCAAGTGCTCGGCGCGGCCGGCGGCGATGCACGTTTCGCGTCGCAGGCGCAGCGAATCAAAAATGCGTCAGCGCTCGATGAATTTGTAAACTCGCTGACCCGCACGCACAACGCGTACGAGTTGACCAGCCGGCTGCAGGCGGCGGGAGTCGCCGCGTATCCGGTGCAGAACTGCGTCGATCTTCATCAGGATGAAAATCTGGATGCGTTCGATTTCTGGCATTGGCTCGAACATCAGGAAATGGGCCCGTCGGTGTACGAGGGCCTGGAGCATCGCATGAGCCGCACGCCGGGTGCGCTGCGTTTCGCGGCGCCGGTCATGGGACAGGATAACGAGGAAGTCTTCTCCGGGATGCTCGGGCTCAGCGCCGAGGAAATCGAAACGCTAAAAAAAGAAAACGTGATAATGTGACGCGTCCGGCGCGGTCACGCTGCTCCGCTTCTTCTTGAAACCTTGCGCTACGAATTAAAGATCGCGCTCCGCTATCTTCGCGCCCGGCGCAAGGACGCATTCATCTCGGTCACGACGATCTTCACCGCGGTGGGCGTGATGATCGGCGTCGCCGCCCTGATTGTCACGCTGGCGGTGATGGGCGGGTTCGAGCAGAGTCTCAAGGAACGCG
>JBARDN010000212.1:0-4368 GCA_049795175.1 Binataceae bacterium (SeqCode)
ACTTCAAGAATTTCGTGACGGCGGCGGCTACTTTGCCGGGGTCCTCGACCGTCATCATGTGGGCGCCGCCGGGGATCATTTCTACTTTCGCATCGTGAATCGCCTTGCGGAAGTCCTCGGCATAGATCGGCGCGACCACCTTGTCTTCCTTGCCCCACAGGATCAGGGTCGGGGCGGTAATCCGATGGAGCCGTTTCTTGAGGCCCTTGTCCGGAATCGGCCAGTAGAATTTGCTGGTGCATCCGAGCGACCAGGTAATTCGGATGAAGCCCTGCTGATCCTCAGGATTGAGCACGATTCGCTTGAGCGCGGGATGATGCGGATCGCGGAACAGGAGCTCGGGCAATTTCGCCTGCGCCGTGATTACGTAGTTCGCGACCGGATGCGTGTCGCGCCACAGGCCGAGTGCGTTTATCAGGACGAGCTTGCTCACGCGGGTTGGATCGGTCGCCGCGACCTCGGCCGCGACCATCGCACCGAATGCGTGTCCGACCACCGCCGGCGACTTGAGCCCGAGCTTGTCGAACAGATCGTAGTAATACAGAACCAGATCCCAGAAATCGTCGAGCGCCTTGATCGCGTCTTCGTCGCCGGCGGAGAGCCCCGGATGCTCGGGCGCATAGACGGTGTGATGCTTCGCGAGCTCGTCGACTAGTTCGGTATCGATCGGTCCGTAGCCGCCATGCAGATAGACGACCGGCGATCCGGTGCCGGAGATTTTGACCTTGGGATGAACTCTGTCGCCCCAGACGCTGATGCTTTTTTCGGTGGCCATATTCAAACTGTCTCGCTTTTCCCTGATCAGATCAGGCCTGCGCGTGTTTCGGCTTGCCGCCTGATTTTCCGTTGCCGCCTTTGGCGATCGCGTTGGTGCCGCGCGCGCCGCGCAGTTTTTCCGGCCACCACTTGTTTTCCCACTCGCCATCCCAGACATCGCGGAAGTTCGGCAGGACTTCCTTGCAGAACAGCTCGACGTTCTTCATCGTCAGCTCATGCGGCATCGAGCCGATATGCAGCAGCACCATCAGATTGCCGACGCGCAGTTTCTTGACCGCCTCCATCAACTGCTGCGTGACGGTCTTGGGCGAGCCCGCGATCACGAACTGGTTGTCGATGAAGTCCTTGTACTTCCAGGTAGGAATCTTGCCCATCAGATCGAACATCTGCGGATTGAGCTTGGTGACCGAGTTGACCAGGCTCTTGTAATCCTGGTTGCCGGCGACGGGGAAATACTCGGGCTGGATGTGCAGGCATTTGTCGTAAAAATACCGGATGTGCTGGTAGTAATCTTTCTCGGCGCTCGCGTCGGTCTCGGAGACCGCGACGAGCTGCAAAAATCCGGCGCGGTACGGATTCGGATCGTGGTTGCCCTTGGCGACGAAATCCCACCATCCGTCCATCACGCGTTTGCCGAAATTATTTCCCCAGTAGCTGAGGAAGCAGTAGCAATGGTCGTTGCGCGCGGAGAAATCCCAGGTGGACAAGCTGCCGCTGCCCGGAATCCATATCGGAGGATGCGGCTTCTGAATTGGGCGCGGCCAGATATTGACCATCGGGAGTTTGAAGTACTTGCCGTTCCACGGAAAGATTTCCTTCGCGGTCCACGCCTTGATGATCAGATCGTGCGCCTCGTAGTAGCGCTCGCGCTGCTCGATCGGCGAGATGCCGTAGCAGAGGTTCACGTCCTGCGAGGTTCCCAGCGGCATCCCGGCGACCATCCGCCCGCCCGAGATGCAATCGATCATCGAATATTCTTCGGCGACGCGAATCGGCGGATTCGAGGTCGGCAGCGTCGAGCCCATCTGCACGATGGCGACGTCGGTGCCGTTGGTTGCGCGCGCCAGGATCGAGCCCATCAGGTCGGGATTGGGCATGAAGCCATAGGCGTTCTGATGATGCTCGTTGACGCAGATTCCGTCGATGCCGTTGTTGGCGGCGTGGATCAACTCGTCGAGCGTCCAGTTGTAGTACTGGCCGACCTTGTTCGAATCGGCGAGTTCCCAATACGGCGGATCGACCCACACCGAGTTGTAACGCTGCTCGAAGTCCGCGGGGAGATCGCGGTACGGCATCAGATGGAACATCGAGATCTTCATCGCGCGTCGCCTCCTGAGAGGTGCCGTCGCCGGTACGCGGCAGGCACCTTAACGATTGCATACCACGAGCATGCGGCGATCCTCAAAGCGCGAATGCGGGCAAGGTAGCGCCTTGGATTTTTGGATCTCGAGCATTTTTGGTGGGTTCGTTTGGTATCTTTTCTAGTGGCTCAAAAAAAATACTCCTTGAAGGTGCTGCCGATTTTGCGGCGATGGGTTCCTTTGAGTAGCTTTTTTGGTCATTGATTCTCGGGCCATCTGAAGCGGCCAGAAAAGACTAAACACAAAGACCTCGAGGAAGATGAAGACACCAAGACACGAAGAATATTCATTTTCGCGCGCGGGGCGCGGAAATGCGTCAGTTCTTTGGGCCCTCGCGTCTTGGTGGTTGGATTGATGACTTGTAGCGGCGGAATTAATTCCGCCCTCCTTTGCGTGGCCGCGAGAGTATCCACTGTGGAATGAGGCGGGCGAAGTCGAGCGCGATAGTGTGCGGTTTGCTTCCACGGAATCATTTTCGCACGAAGCGGATTCGGGCATAAGGCTGAACAGTTCAGCCATGAACAAATCTGGCAAAAACCCGAACGATCGTTAGGGAAGAAAACGCCGCGGTAAAATGCCGCTCGGCGCGCGCAAACGACACTGCGCGTAGGCCAATGGGACGCCGCCGCTACCGGACGAAGAGAGCGATCGAGCAAGGCCGCCCTCACCCGCGCGTTCACAATGCCTGCGAAAAAAGAGCAAGCCTCGCGCCGCGGCGCCCTCTCCGGAGGGTGTCGATAGATGCCGAGTTCCTATCCGTCATCCTGAACGAAGTGAAGGATGACACCAACGGAAGGTTTGTGAAAAAATCGACAGCCGCGGGAGAGGGGCAGTCAGTCGCACGCGATGGACATCGCGCGTGGAGCGCGCGACAATCCGCAGCGCTATGGAAAAATGGTTCGATACTGCTCGCTTCGGGATGTTCATTCATTGGGCGGCCTCGTCACAACGCGGATGGGAACTGTCGTGGCCGCTGGTCGGCAGCATCAACTCGCTGCCCAACGCGCAAGTCGTCGCGGTGGACGAATATCATTCAGCCGCGGCGACCTTTAATCCCACGAAATTCGACGCGCGCGCGATCGCGCGGATGGCCAAACGCGCGGGCATGACCTACGCCGTGCTGACGACCAAGCATCATGACGGCTTTGCGATGTTCCATACCGCGACCTCGGACTACGGCGTCGCGCACACGCCGTTTGGGCGCGATATCGTGCGCGAGTACTCCGACGCATTTCGCGCCGAGGGTCTGCGCGTCGGCTTCTATTTCTCGCTGATCGATTGGCATCATCCCGACTATCCCGCGTTCACCGAGGCCGACAAGCCCTACAAGTGGGGTGCATGGCGCCGCAGCACACCTGAACAATGGGAGCGGTTTATCGGCGTGATGTTTGCGCAGATGCGCGAGCTGCTGACCAACTACGGCAAGATCGATCTGCTGTGGTTCGACGGCGGATGGGAACGCGCGCCCGAGGAATGGAAAGCGCGCGAGCTCGAGAAAATGATCCGCGAGCTGCAGCCCGGGATCGTCATCAACGATCGCCTTCCCGGATGCGGCGATTACGACTCGCCCGAGCAGGCCGTTCCCGCCGTGGCGCCCGCGCGCGCTTGGGAAACCTGCATGACGATGAACAATAGCTGGGGCTACAATCCGGGCGACCGGCACTACAAATCGGCGCGCAACCTGGTGCATACGCTGGAAGAAGTTGCGGGCAAGGGCGGAAACCTGCTGCTCAACGTCAGCCCGACCGGCGACGGCACGCTGCCGCCGGAGCATGTCGAGCGGCTGGAAGCCTTCGCCCGATGGACCGAGCGCAACGGTGAGAGTATCGCGGGGACGACTGCGGGCCTGGAGCCGTGGCAATTCTACGGGCCCTCGACGCGGCGCGGGAATCGCGTGTATCTGCACTGCGTGATGCGTCCGTACGAGGCGGTATCAGTGCGCGGCCTGCACGTCAGGCAGGTGACAAGCGCGACGGTGCTCGGCTCGGACGAGAAGCTCAAGCTTCATCGCCGGATAGCCGCGATGGACGCAGTATTCAACAAAGACCCGGTGGGCGAGTTGATAATCGACGTCCCCGAGCGCCTGCTCGATCCGATCGCAACAGTAATCGCACTGGATTTCTGATCGCAGCCGCACGCGGAGCTGGTTGCCGCGCGCAAACGGGCGCGTCGCGACGCGTCCCTCCGAAACGAATCCCACTGTCTGATCTTCGTAGGGGCGGCTCGCGAG
>JBARDN010000213.1:0-8405 GCA_049795175.1 Binataceae bacterium (SeqCode)
TCTTCGCCGAAGAGGAAGATCGAAAACGCGATCAGCGCGAAAGTCGTGTTCGGAAGCCATGCCGCGACCCATGCCGGCATCAGGCCCGAGCGCCCGAGCGACGAGGTAATTCCGAACGCGAGCCAATAGCCGAACCCGATCGCGATCGCGAGGCCGAAACTGCGCCCGAGGCTTAAGCTGCGCGGCAGAGGATCGAGCGACAGCGCCATCCCGAGCGCGACCATGATGAGGCACGAGATCGGCATCGCGTATTTCAGATCGCGATCGACTATATATCCGCCCGGGTCGAGCCCCTTCTGCCTGAGGCTCGCGATATAGTCATTGAGCTCCCACAGGCTGAACTCCTCCGGGTCCAGCCGCAGGATTTCGAAGTCGGCAGGCTTAAGGCCGACGCGGAGCTTGTCTGCGTCGGAAGAGGTGACCGTTCCATTCTCGCCGACTGAGTAGGTGCTGATATCGGACGGGTCCCATCGATTGTTTTTCCATACCGCGCTGCGCGCGTGGACGATACTGCTGACCTCGAAATTCTTATTGACATGGTAAACGGTGACTCCGCTGAGCATTCGTTTCTTCTTGTCATAAGCGTCGGCGGAGGCGAAGCCGTTGCTCAGGCGCACCCAGATGCGCCGGTCTGCGAACACGCCTTCGAGCTGCCGCTTCTTGAGTTCGACATGGTAGAGGTAGGTCGCTTCGCGGGTCGCGGCGGGAACCAGGGTCTCGCTGAGCGCGAAGTTGAAGATCGAGATCAGGACGGCGACGAACAGCACCGGCGTTGCCATCTCGACGCGACTGATGCCGAGTTGCTGACAGGCCAGCACCTCGCCCGAGCGGTTCAAGATCGCAAATCCCAGCAGCACGCCGGCAAGGCATGCGACCGGGGTTATCTGCGAGACGATCAGCGGGATTTTGAGAGCGAAATATTCCAGCCCGATAAGTCCCAGGCCGCCGGATTTGATCAGATCATTGACGCGGTCGAACATATCGCCGAGCAGGTAGGCGGCGGTGAACGCGGCGACGCAGACCAGGAACGGTCCGAAGAACTGGCCCGCCAGGAAGCGGTCCATCACCGGCGAAAGGCGCGGGCGCAGCGTCATGCGGCCTGCCGGTTTTTTTCGTAGCGTTCGACGAATTCCCACAGGAAATCGCCGGGGCCGCGCCCCTGATTGCCCCGGTCCTGCGCAGCGCGGACGAAGAGCCATAGCGCGAGTACCAGGAAAACCACGTCGGGTATGCTCATCGCGATGTAAGCGTTGAGCGAGCCGCGCTCGGCCAGCGTCCGTCCCACGCGCATGATCGAATAGTAGAGAAAGAACAGCGCCACCGCGACACCGAAGCGCTCCGAATGTCCTCCGCGCGCGGGCTTGAGCCCGAGCGAGATCCCGAGCAGCGCGAACAGCAGCGTCGCGAACGGAACCATATATTTCGCGGCGAGCTCGGTCTCGGCTTCATGGTCGGGCTTGCCGCGGGCGCGCGCCGCGTCGATTCGCTCGATAAGAGCACCGTACGAAAGCTCGTCAGCGTCGCGATCGAGCGAGGCGGCGCCACCCTCTTTGGGGCGAATGGTCAAATCGTAAACCCGAAAACTGGTCACGTGACTTTGATCGGTCGCCGCCTCAGAACCAAACAAGGATCCGTCGAAAAGCCGGAGCGTGGTGCCGCCGGTCTTTTCGTCCGGCAGCACCAGGCCGTGAGTCGCGATTATCGTGTTCTGCTGCTTGGGATCGCGCGAGTCGGCGATCAGCACGCCGTGCAGGCTGCCGTCTTCATCGGAGATTTTGTCGACGTAGATCATGATTCGTGGCAGATCGTCGTCGAAAACTTTTTCGCGCAGGCCGGCCGCCGCCTTGGTCCGGGTCAGGTAGTAGAGCTGATCCTGCAGACGTGAGTCGGCCCATGGCCGCACCGAAAACGCGAACCACGACGAGACCAGATAAACTACGAATGCGACCGCCATCACCGGCACGGCCAATCGGTACAGGCTGATTCCGCTGGCGCGCGCCGCCGTCATCTCCTGATCGTTCGACATCCGCCCGAAGCCCAGCAGGACGCCCAGCAGCACCGCCATCCCCAGCGTCAATTCCAGGAACGCGGGCATGATGTAGGCGATAAGCCCGAGCACTTCGCCGACACTAACTCCGTGATTCACCACCATCTCGGTCAGTTTGAGCATTCGACCCGTCACCAGGGTAAAGGTGAGCAGGCCCACTCCCATTGCGAACGGCAGGAGCACCTCGAGCGCCACGTAGCGGTCGATAATCGTTATTCTTGGAAACGCGAGCTTCAATACGGCCGCCAATTCGCGCGGGAGTCATTCAAACCGATCGAATCTTTGAAGTCTAAAGGTTGGCGCGCGCGATTGAAACCGCTCTATACCTCCGACAGGCACAAGCGGCGCCGGTCTGATAGGATTCGCCCAAATGAAGAAAACCAGTTCTCGCGGCAAGCGCTTTGACCGACGCGACCCGCATGCGGCCAACGTTGCGCCGCGCGATCCGCGCAATCCTCGCGAGCGTGGCCAGAATCCGCAGCGCCGCGATGACTCCGCTATGCCCGAGCCGCGCGACAGCCGCTCTGGAAGCGACCGCGATATCGTGTTCGGCGCTGAGCCGGTGCGCGAGCTGGTCGCGGCTGCGCCCAACGCCGTTCGCGTGCTGCACGTCCGCGCCGGCGACGAGCGCCGCTTCGGTGCCGAAATCGAGCGCGTGCGCGCGGCAGGTGGACGGGTCGCGAGCGTCGAGGACGAGGCGCTGGTCCGGATGGCGGGACGCGAGGCGCGTCATCAGGGAGTAATCGCCGAGGTTCGCGAATATTCGTACGCCGCGTTCGATGACGTAATCGCCGCGGGTTACGACCCGTTGATCCTGGTCGATGGCGTCACCGACCCTCGCAACCTTGGCGCGTTGATGCGATCGGCGGAAGGCGCCGGCGTCCCGGCCGTGATTCTCGCGCGCGATCGCACGGTTGGGGTAACTCCGGCGGCAATCAAATCGTCGGCAGGGGCGTGGGTGCATTTGAAGATTGCGCGATGCGGCAATGTCGCGCGCGCGCTCGAGCAGATGAAGGAGGCAGGCTACTGGGTGGTCGCGCTCGCGCCTGGCGGAGCGACGTCGATCTACGAGCTCGACACCGCGCGCAAGCTCGCGATCGTGGTCGGCTCTGAAGGCGCGGGGGTGCGCGAGATCGTCAAGAAGACTGCAGATTACGTGGCGGCAATCCCGATGCGGGGACGGGTCGATTCGCTCAATGTCTCGGTGGCGGCGGCGGTCGCGCTGTTCGAGATCGCACGGCGGCGGGTTGCCGCCGCGGATAGCTTACGTGCTCGCTGAGGCAGCTTCGACCGCGTCTGCGATCGCGCTCAGCAGAGTTGCGCGCTTGACCGGCTTGCTGACGTGCAGATCGCATCCGGCTTCGAGTGAGCGATGAATTGATTCATCGAGCGCCGAGGCGCTGAGCGCGATAATCGGCGTGTGCGCGCGCCCAGTTTGTGCCTCGTAGCGCCGGATCATCCGGGTCGCGCCATAGCCGTCGAGCACCGGCATCTGGATGTCCATCAGGATCAGGTCGGGTTGTCCGGTGACGAATTTGTCGTAGGCGACTTTGCCGTTCTCGGCCATATCGAGATGGTAGGGAGTCTTCTTCAAGTAGGCCTCGACCAGCATCCGATTATCCGCCGAATCGTCGGCGAGCAGGATTCGCAGCGGTCGATCGAGGATGCGCGCAAGTAGTGGCGCGGCCGGCACCGGCGCTTCGGAACTGGCCGTGGAGATCGGTTCCAGATGCGCGGTGAAATGGAATCTGCTGCCAGTACCCGGTGTGCTTTCGACCCACACCTTTCCGCCCATCAACGTCGCCAGGCGATCGACGATGGCAAGTCCCAGGCCGCTGCCGCCGTATTTGCGCGTGGTCGAGGAATCAGCCTGCGTAAATGGAGAGAAAACGTTCGCCAGCTCGCGCGGGGTCAGGCCGATCCCAGTATCGGCGACGGTAAATTCGAGCACCGCGGCGCCGCCATCGCCCGTGCCGGCGGCCGGAGCAACGCTGATCGTGATCGCGCCGTGTTCGGTGAATTTGATCGCGTTGCCGACCAGGTTGATCAGGATTTGGCGCAGGCGCAGCGAGTCGCCCTCGACGATCGGCGATACCGCAGAATCCATCCGGGTCACAAGTTGAAGCTGCTTTTCGGTAGCGCGTACGGAGAACATCTCGCCCACGCCATTGATCAGATCGGCCAGATCGAATTTCGCGTGTTCGAGGCTCATCCGTCCGCTTTCGACTTTGGCGAAGTCGAGCACGCCATTGATTAGTTCAAGCAGCGCGTTGCCGCTCGAGATCACGGTGGCCAGGTAGCGGCGCTGGTCGGCGCCGAGTTCGGAATCCCACAGCAAATCCGCCATCCCGAGGATCGCATTCATCGGGGTGCGAATCTCATGCGACATACTCGAAACGAATTCCGACTTCGCTCGAGAGGCGGCCAGCGCGGCATCGCGCGCGGCGGCCAGTTCGGACTCGATCCGCTTGCGTTCGGTGAAGTTACGGCCGGTGGTGACCAGCAGCGGCTCGCCGTCGGCGCCGGTAATCACGCGCCCGGCAAAATCAAACGGAATCCAATCTCCTGCGGCACCAAGCAACCGCACCTGGGTGCGAACAATCCGGCCCGGATTATCGAAGGCCCATCCGACCGCACGCTTTTGCTCGTCGATATCGTCGGGATGCTCGAACTCGAAGGCGGTCTTGCCGAGGACCTCGGCGGCGTGGCGGCCGATATCGTGCAGCCCCTCCCCGCCAACGAAAAACAGAATCCCGGCCCGATCGACCGCGACGATCAGATCGGAAGACGCATCGATAACGGTGCGAAGAAATTCATCGCGGCGGCTGAGCTCTTCCTGCGCGCGCTTGCGCTCCGCGATATTGCGCATCGTGGCGACCAGGATCGGATTTCCGTCGGGACCCGCCGACACGCGGGCCATGAATTCGACCGGAATCCAACTGCCGTCGGGCGCCATAATGCGAGCCTCGGAACGGATTGACTGGCCGGGATTCGCAAACGCGATCTTTATATCCGCAGCCTGCTCGGCCGCATTCTCGCGATGCACAAAATCCAGCGCGCTGCGTCCGACAATCTGAGCCGGCGAATATCCCAGGGTGCGCGGGCCGTCGCCGCCCACGAACCGGACCGTAGCCGTCTCATCGATCGCGAGCACGGTGTCGGCGGAGATCTCGATTAGCGAACGGTAGTACTGTTCCTTGCGCCGCAGATCCTGTTCAGCCAGCATCCGGTCGGTGATATCAGTAGCTACCGACATTGCGCCGACAATCTTTTGATGCGCTCCACGCAGCGGCGAGTACCAGACCTCGAACACGTGTCCATTGAGATGCTCGATCGCGGTCTGTGACTTGCCCGCCAGAGCCTCGCGGGCGTGGTCCGCGGTCGAGCTGCCGGGCACCACGATATCGTAGATCGAGCGTCCGACCATCTCGTCCTGCGCGAGTCCCAGCGCGGCCAGTCCGGCGCCTTTCGACAGGGTTACTACCGACTTGGTGTTCATCACCGTCATCGTGATGGGCGCATTGGTCAGGACATCGTGCAGGCGGCCGTCGGCGAACCGGTATTGCGCCTCCGCGCGTTTGAGGTCGCTGATATCGCGGCTGATACCGAGCGTGCATTGCTCGCCGTCGACTTCGATGAAGACCGCGGAAATCAAAATGGTCAGAACGCGTCCACCGCCGACGGCGACCGAGGTCTCGTGATTGCGCACCACGCCGTCGCGCAGTAGCTGTTCGTCGAAGGCGCGGCTCTCGGGTGAATCGTGCCAGAAACCGAGTTCCTGCGGGGTGCGGCCGATCACCTGTTCGCGCGAAAAGCCGCTCATCCGGACAAATTCGTCGTTTACCTCGAGGTAGCGCCCGGTCTCGATTCGCGCAATCGACATCGCGTCGGTGCTGTACTGGAAGATACGCCGAAACTTGTCGTCGTCGGCCGCCCGCGGCGTCGCGGATGCGGCGGCGTCGAGGCGCTTGAGGGTGGTTGAATCATTCTTCATAAACGAAACCGAACGCCGCAGGGGTGCAACCCTGAGCATCGCGGCGCAACTGAGGCTTCAAATCTGTGGGAGCAATCGCGATGCCATCGGCGGCGCATGTTTTGCGGAATGTTGGGAGCCTAAGGGCAGGCATGGCGCATGATTGCGTGAGGTGAAGCCTGGCTGAGCCGGCCAGCTCGGTCGATCGATGATTCCGCGATCGTCCCAGATGACACGTAAGTGTCCCATCCTCGAACCGTCCAGATTGGCGGGAGATCGGCTGACCTGCTCCGCTCCGGCGTAGCCAACCGGTTCGGCGCGAATAGCAGCGCCAGATGATCAGCGACTTGGCGAGACCCGCCGGATGCCTCCTCGCGGTTCTGGGCAAGGCGGTACCGACGATGCCTGAGCAGGAAGCCCTCATCTCTCTCCTTTCGCAACCGCTGCTTCGCACCGCAATTGCTAAACGGGGCGATACAATGATCGGCGTTGACTAAACCGACCGGTTGGTATACTCGATCACCAAGAATGGCCGAAAGTCCATCACGAACGAGCATTCTTAAGACGGCCGGCGACCTGATGCTCAGGTACGGCTATGCCGCAACGTCCATCGACGACATTTGTTCCAAAGCGCGGGTAACAAAGGGGAGTCTGTACCACTTTTTTGAAACGAAGGAAGAACTCGGGCTCGCGGTCCTGGACGGATTCTACGAGCGAGGCGTCGCGCGCGTGGCAAGTGGCTCATACATGGGGATGAATGACCCGCACCAGCGCCTGCTCGGTCTGCTCGATCATCTTGAGGCGATTGGACCGGACCTCTGGCGCCACGGATGCCTGATGGGGAACTTCGCCTGCGAATTCGCCGAGTCGAGTCAAGTTATACGGCGGCGCGTGGCCGGGATGTTCGAAGAACTGGTGAATAGGTTGTCGCCAATCTTCAAGCCAATCGCGCGCGACCGAAAGGAAGCGGAGGAACTGGCGGAGCAAACGCTTATGGTGATCGAGGGTGCTGTCATTATGGCAAGGGCATACGACGACCCTAGGCGCATTGCCTCGGGCCTCCGCCGCTTCCGACGCATGATCGAGGCCCGAATCGGGGGATCGAGAACAGTTAAGGTAGCCCGAGGGCGAGCAGGTTCCGCCCCCGCAACACAATAGAGGAGAATAGCCATGTCTGAGTCGTGGACCCTTAAAGGATCGTACTTCGAAACCTGCAATTGCGAGACCGCCTGCCCGTGTGTCTTTTTGAGTCCTCCCACCGAAGGCGATTGCACCGTGCTGGTCGCCTGGCACGTTGACGAAGGTCGCTTCGATGAGCTCCCCCTCAATGGCCTCAACGTGGCGCTTGCCGTCCACAGTCCCGGCCACATGGCAGAGGTTAAGTGGAAGGTTGCGCTTTACCTCGACGAACGCGCATCCGGAGAGCAGCGAGAAGCCCTAACGAAAATCTTCAGCGGTCAAGCGGGTGGTCATCTTGGCCGTGTCGCCCAGCACATTGGCGAAGTGCTTGGGGTCAGAAGCGTACCTATCGAGTATCGGGCGGACGGTAAGCGACGCTCAGTTCGAGTGGGCAATGTGGCGGATGCGACGATTCAAGCGATCGCGGCGCCGGCGGGCGACGTAACCGTCAGCGGTCATCCGCTGGCGATAGCGCCCGGCTTCCCAGCGGTCGCCGCACGGTCGGAAAGGCTCCGCTACCAGGATCACGGCTATAGTTGGGAGATCTCGAAAAAGAACGGGTTCTATTCTCCGTTCCAGTACGCCAATGGGTGACCCGACCCTGAAGGTGCGAGATCCAATCACCGCCCTGCTGCGCCGCGATCGCTGGGTGGTTCTGGGCGGCTTGGCCGCACTGACTCTCTTCACCGCAGTCGAAAGCCGGTCGGTCGGAGATGCGATGATGCGCGCCCCATCGGCTTTGTTGCTTGTATCTCCCTTGACCCGGTGGGGACCCGCCGAGTTGGCGATAATCGCGCTGATGTGGGGCGTGATGATGGTCGCCATGATGACGCCCACCGCATCTCCGATGGTGTTGGCCTTCGCCGGACTTGAGCGGCGGCGTGTCGGCGGCACAGGCGCCCCTTGGGTAACGACGAGCACTTTCCTTAGCGGATATCTGCTGGTTTGGATGTGCTTCAGCGTACTGGCGACGCTCGCCCAGTGGGGTCTTCATTCCGCAGCGATGTTATCGGCTGGCGGAATGAAGATGGCGAGCTCTTCGGTCGCTGCAGTGCTTCTCGTGAGCGCGGGAGTCTTCCAGTTCTCGTCGGCGAAATCGGCCTGCCTGAAGCATTGCCGCACACCGGTCGGCTTCCTGCTCTCCGAGTGGCGCGCCGGAATAGGTGGCGCGCTTGTGATGGGCGTTCGTCACGGGCTGTACTGCGT
>JBARDN010000214.1:0-5683 GCA_049795175.1 Binataceae bacterium (SeqCode)
GGCCGGAGCTCTCTAACAGGAGCTCCGGCCGTATTTTTGGATCCGGCTCTGAAAAGGATTTACCGAACAGAAGCTCCAATCGGTTCGCAAATCGCACCGGAGGACCTGACGAGGCTCGATGAATTTGTTATATACCTCGGACATGGCATCGGTACGTTTGCAGGCAGTCACCGCCGCTGCGGCTCTGGCGCTGATCATTTCCGCATGGTCGCCGGTCGCGCGCGCGCAGGATCAATCGCAGGATCAGGCCGCGGGCGCAGGCGCGGCCCGCACCTATCCTCCTGCGGCCATCGCACCCGACGTTACACAGCGGGCAAATCATGCCGCCTCGGTTGCGGCGTCGGCGGCTGCAGCCTCGACCCCAGCCTCTCCTCAGGGGGCGTCATCCACGGCTGCGAATCTGCAGCTTCCGAGCGCGCTCGGAGGCCCCTCGGCGAATCCCTCGCCGATCGCGGCGGCGACACCCGCAAAGAAGTCGCTCAAAGAGCAGGTCAAGGCGGTGGTGAAGAGCCTCAACCCGGCGCGCCTCATGATGGACCGGCAGTACGCCAAAGCCTCCGCGGTCTTTCCCACATTCTGCAAGGATTGGGAACAGAAGCTTAAGGATCGCGAGAAGAACAACCTCGCGCACATCGCGTGGCGCTTCGACAACGGATTCCAGACCGCGCTCTACACCGGCTACAGCACAGTCGAGAGCTGCGAGTCGCATCAATCTGCGACAGGCTTCTCGATCGGCAAGCTCAGCTACGAGGAGTTCCACTATCTGATCAAGGCCAAGACCGTGGACGACGCAAAGACCGCCAAGGCGACGCCGGTGGACGATACGCACACCACCGAAATCTTTCGCTGGGACAAGGGCAAGTGGTTCGGCTTTTGATAATCGGCTGACGCCCGTCTTGATGACTTCAGTAGGGCCGCTGTCTCGGCGGCCTTTTCTATCTATCAGGCGGCCGACGCAATCCCCCATTTGATCGCGTTGCGCAGCAGCAATCCGAACGCGTCCGTTCCCCACGCACCGCGAAACTCCAGCGGCGTCTTGCCTGCCGGATCGATACTCGCGTCCACAAACGGCTGCACGTTGGTGTACGGCGAATGGCAATGCCCCAGCGCCACGTATGCAACCCCTCCCGCGCCAACCTTGCGCGTGAATCCGAGAGCGCGCGTCTTTCCGTCGGGCAGCAGCGAAGTGTCGCGGTCGTAGACGAAACCGAAATTCGGCGCCGGATTATGCGCGAGCTCGGTGGTGAGAAAGATTTCGCTGTGCGACGGATCTTGCAGCTCGATCATGTACAGCTCGTCTATCACCTCGAACGACGGCGGCAGACCCATCGCGAGCGGATGCGCCTGCGTCACGTTGACGCGGAACTTCCGCGCCGGCGGATGATTCAGAAAGAACGCGCCGAGCGTCGCATGATGCGGCATCTTCACCATCTTGCGCACGCGGCGCGACTCGCCGACCGGCGCCGCTTTTCCTCCGCTGGTCCCATGCAGCGCGAACCATCGGCCACCAGCTTCGAGCCAATTCGCTAGCGCGCGGTTGCCGTCGTTATCAGGATAAGGCCCAGCCGCATAGGTGATCAGAAAGCGCGAGGTCTCGAGCCATCGCGCAAGGTCGCGGTAGTCGCTCGACACGGTGACTCGCGCCCGCGGCGTTTCGTGCAGCACTTCGAGCAGCTTGAGCCGCACGTAGTCCATGTCGTGCCCGGCAGGCTCCCCAGGCGGAAACCCGCCGACAACCAGATGGACTCGGACCGGTTTGTCATCACTCATCGCAGGCATCCCATCGATCGCGTCGAGTGCGATCAGTTCAACTCTTTGTTGCCGTAGCCGAGGACGCGGCGCGCGACGATCAGCATGTTGATTTGTTGCGTGCCCTCGA
The DNA here is from genome assembly GCA_049795175.1 of Binataceae bacterium (SeqCode). Lineage (GTDB taxonomy): Bacteria > Desulfobacterota > Binatia > Binatales > Binataceae > JBARDN01. The sequence continues at coordinate 1,880 of JBARDN010000214.1, forward strand.
AGATGTCGTTGATCTTCGCGTCGCGCATCCATTTCTCGACCAGCAGCTTGCGCGAGTAGCCGAGCGGCCCCAAGATCTCGACCGCCTTCTGCGTGATCTGCGTAACCACCAGCCCCGCCTTGGCTTTCGCCATCGAGGCCTCGAGGTTGTTGCGCTTGCCGGTATCGAGCATCCACGCGGCCCGCCAGGTCAGCAGCCGCGCGGCCTTGAGCTGCACTTCCATGTCCATGAAATCGCGCTCGATTGCCGAGAGCCGCCGCGGCGAGATTCCATAGCGCACCGGCACGTGGTTATCGCGCAGGAACTCGCGGATATAATCGAGCGCGGCGCGCCCTACTCCAATCGCCATCGCAGCGACGATCGGGCGGGTCGCGTCGAAGGTCGCCATCGCGTCCTTGAAGCCTCCGTCCTTGCGCACCTCGGCGCTGCCCAGCAGATGGTCGAGCGGCACGCGGCAATTGTCGAAGATAATCATCGCAGTGTCCGACGCGCGGATTCCAAGCTTGTTCTCGACCCGCGAGACCTGCATGCCCGGCGCTCCGCGCTCGACCACGAACGACTTGATTCCTGCGCGCCCGGCGCTCTTGTCCACCGTGGCCCACACCACCACGAAGCCGTCGGACTTCTCGACCGCGCGCTGGCCGCTGGTGCAGAAAATCTTGGTGCCGTTGATCACCCAATGGTCGCCGTCGCGCATCGCCGTGGTCTGGATCGCGGCCGAATCTGAGCCGCACGAGGCCTCGGTTATCGCCATCGCGCCCCACTTCGGTTCGCCTTCGGTGAAGCGTTTAAGGAACCGGGATTTTTGCTCCGAGGTTCCAGCCGCCATCACCGCCGCTCCTCCCAGTCCGCTGTTCGGAGTCGAAAGGAACAGGCCTGCGTCGCCCCAACAGAGCTCTTCAGTGGTCGCGCAGGTGAGCAGATTGCGGAGCTTGGGGCCGGCCGGCTTCGCGTCGCGCGCGCCGTCTCTCTTCATGTCTCCCTTTATATCTCCGCCCGGCGCCACATCCGCGAGCGACTGCGCCTGCCACATCGTCTGGAAGAACTGATCCGGATCCTCGTGCTCGCGTTCGTCGTACTCGCGCGAGATCGGACGCATCACGTTCTTGGCGACCATGTGGTACATCTTGAGCCGTTCGACCACCTGCGGTTCGAGTTCAAAATCGATCATGATTGATTCTCCGGATTCCTGCTTGCTGCGAGTTAGACCGTAGCGAGGCCGTCGAGCGCGGAAAATCCGCGCGCGTTGCGGAACCACATCTCGACCGGATGCTCCCGGATATAGCCGTGGCCTCCCAGCGCCTGCACTGCGTTGTCGGCAACGCGCAGGGCGCTTGCCGCGGCGTAATTCTTGGCGAGGTAACTTTCCTCGAGTGCGTCGGCGCCCTTGTCCAGGTGCGCGGCGGCTTCCCACAAGAGCAACCGCGCGGCGTCGATTTCGATCGCCATGTCGGCGATCATGAACGCAATCGCCTGCTTGGTCGCGATCGGTACGCCGAACGCCTTGCGCTCTTTGGCATAGTCGCGCGCGTACTCGAACGCCGCGCGCATCAGGCCGACCGCCATCGCGCCCAGCCCGACGCGCGACTCGCTCATCAGGCGCGAATAGTTGATTCCCTGGTCGCCGCCCACGCGCGCGTCGGCGCCGAGCTTCACCTCTTTGAGCTGGAGCTCATAAGTCGCAAGCGCCTTGAGACCCATGCTCTGTTCGCGCTCACCGACGGTAACTCCGGCGGATACGCGCGGGACGATAAACGCCTCGACGCCGGCAAAGCCCTCGCCCGCGCCGCTTTTGGCGTACACCAGGATCGTCTCGGACCCGGCCGCGATCGGGACTCCGCATTTTTGTCCGGAAAGAATCCAGTTCGCGCCGTCGCGTTTTGCGGTGGTCTGGAGGTCGGTCAGACCGAAGTCCCATCGCGGTTCCATCAAGGCCGCCGTCGCAGCGACAAATCCGGATGCGGCCAGCGGCTTGAGGACTCTGGCTTTCTGCGCATCGGTACCCATCTCGAGGACCGGATAGGCGAGCAGGCGCGGCGCAAGGCAGTGAATCGCAATCGCGAGATCACCGTAGCTGAGTTCTTCGGCGACGATCGCACCGGTCACGGCGGAGCGTTCGCCGCCGTCGCCGCCGACGCTCTCCGGAAGCGCGCCGCGGACCAGTCCGAGCTCCGCGATTTTCGCGATCAGGCCGGCGGGGATATCTCCGCTCTCGTCGGCGGGACGAGCGGCGGGGCGAATCTCTTCGCGGGCGAACGCACCCACGGTGTCGCGGATCATCTGCTGTTCTTCGGTCAACTCGAAGTCGATCATGCGTTTTGCGATTTCCTTGTTTGGATAATTCTAATCTATTACTTTAGTTTATGATTTCGAGCGGAGCGCCGCGCCGCGCCGATTCATAAGCCGCTTCGACCAGGCGCTGCGCTTTGACCCCCTCACCGAAGGCCGGATCGATCTCGCACACTCCGCGCAATCCGGCGATAAAGGTCGCATCTTCGAGCGCGTAACCGACCGCGAACCAATCTTTCATCGGTGCGAGGTAGGGCCGTTCCCGGAGCAGGATTTCGGCGAATCGCGACATCACTTCAATTTCAGTGATCGGCTCTTCGCGCTCGCCGTCGCCGCGCTGGATAATGATTGGCCCGGTCGAGTCGCTGTCGCAAGCGATGAACAGATTCTCGCAAAATACTTCGAGCCGCCGGTTGCTCGGGCGATGCGTCACGTGATGCCACACGGAGGTGTGCTGCACCTGATGGCCGCCGGCGAATTCGAGATGCGTCGCGGCGAAATCCTCGACTCCGGGCGCCCCGTGCAGGTTGCGCGTGCGGCAATAGACGCGGTTCACGCGCCCGAACATCCAGGTCAGGATATCGAAGTCGTGGACCGAATGCTCGATCAGCGTGCCGCCGGCGGTGACCGCGGGATCGTTGCGCCACGGGCTCGGATGCGCTCCGCGAATCGGGAAATCCTGGTCGTCGCGCATCGTCACCGCGATCAGCGCGCCCGCCTCCGGCTCGCTGATCAGCTCGCGGATTACGGCATAGACCGGCGAAAACCGCATCACCAGTCCGACTTGGCTCTGGACGCCCGAAGCGATCAGCGCGCGATGCATCGCGTCGGCGTCGTCCGCGGTCATCGCGAGCGGCTTCTCGCAGAAGACATGCTTGCCGGCGCGCGCAGCGGCGATACAGGCCTCGCGATGCAGCGCAGTCGGCGTGCAGATCCATACCGCGTCGATCGCTGGGTCATTGACAATCTCGTCGGCTGACGAAAGCGCGCGCGCGCCCGGCCATCGCGCCGCGAGGCTCTCGGCGGCTGCGGCCGAGATGTCGGCGACGGCGGTGATTCGCGCGCTGCCGTCGCTGCGATCGGCGACTTTGCGCAGCATCATCGAATGCAGTTGTCCGATGAGACCCGCGCCAATCAGTCCGATGCGCACTTGTCCGGTGATGGGTTTGCCGATCATCTTCTATTTCTATTCTTTTGTCGGCTGTTCGAGTTCCGCCTGGCGGCGCAGGCGTTCGCGCTCGCGCGGGCGGTCGTATTTCTTCGGGTCGGGTTCGACGCGCGCGGGCGGCGCCATCGGCTTGCGCAGCCGCGCAATCAGGCGCTTTTTTGCCGGACGTTTTTTACCTCGCGGCGCCATCTTTCTTAAACCTTTACTTTAATCCTGCGCAAATCCAACGAAGCTGAGCTGCAATCCCGTAACCGCGCCGCCGGCCGCGCGCCGCGAGAAGTACCGGTCGGGAGCGCATCGCGTACACGGCCCGAGGTTCTCGATCGCGTCCGGCGCGAGGCCTTCCG
>JBARDN010000215.1:0-2390 GCA_049795175.1 Binataceae bacterium (SeqCode)
GAGCGGTTTCGCCATCTCCTTGATCTTTTCACGCGCCAGCGGCGTAATCACAATTGCGAGAGCAAGTCCGACGAGCAGAGTCGCGTTGGTGGGACGAATCGCGGCCGAATATCCAACCGCGAGTCCGAAGCCGGCCCACATCGCGAGGGTGACGCGCGGCCGCGCATGCGGATTTTCCTCATCGAGCGTGATCGCAAACAGCAGCCACGCCGCGACGATCGCCAGCAGCATCGCGGGCACATCGCTCAAAACCAGCGTCGAGTAAGTGATGAAGACCGGCGAGACCGCAAGCACCAGCGCCGCAATCGTCGCGGACGGGAGATCGAACATCCGCCGCGTGAGCCCGAAGAGCGCAGCGATCGCGAGCAGTCCCAGAGCGATCGTCACGATATACGCATGCGAGACGGCGACCACGCGCGGCACTACCGCCGCCACGATCAGCGGGTAGCCAGCGGTGTACCGCGACGGGTAAGTATAACCTCCGAAATGGAGCACCGGACCCATCCCATGCGCGAGGTTTACCGCCATCGCGGCGTATTCGAGTCCGTCCGGCCACGGCATGAACTCTGCGCCGCGGCGCGAGCCCGCGTGCAGCATCAGCAGCATCGAGAAGCCCAGGATTGCCGCCAGCACGACCGCATCACCTATCGAGAAGCGCGCCATCGGAGCGGTCTCCTGAGGGCGGCGGCGAGGGCGCTCAGATGACGCAGAAGTCATCGCGAGACGCGCGCTCCAAAGCGCCGCCGGCCGTTTACGCGCAGATCGGTGCCGCGCTCGCGCTGGTCCTCGTCGTGCCACGCGTCGTCCGGTTGCTGTATCCGGAGATTTGGGTCGAGGACGATTTCTACCTCGAAAGCGCCTACCTGGTCGCATCCGGGATGCGCCCGTACCTGGATTTCGTGCATCCGCATCTGCCGATGCTCGAGTGGGTCGCTGGCGGTTATTTGAAGATATTTGGCGCGAGCCATTTCCGAATCGAACTCCTGAACGAAGCCGCGATTTATATCACGAGTGTGATGGTTTTTGCGCTCGGTGCGCGGGCCGGCGGGCGGCGCGCCGGGGTTGCGTCGGCGATTCTATACGCTTTCAGTTCGCTGGTCTTTCGCTACCACGTTTACGAGCGCGAATGTTTTGTCGCGCCGATCGTGATGGGCGCGGCGATCATGATTCTCGATGGCGCTGCGAGCGCGACGTTCTGGCGCGCGATCGCGGTCGCCGGACTGCTCGCGCTGGCAAGCTCGATCAAGCTCACTGCGGTAATTCCGGCGGCGGTAATACTGTTGTTCATCGCAGCGGCCGAGCAGCGAATAACGCAGGCAATCGAGATCGGAGCGGCGATGGCCGCGGCGATCGCTCTCTTGTGCGCGTTTTGTTACTGGCGCTACGGCTACGATTTCATCTTTCAGACCTTCCTCTTCCATTTCATGAAGGGACGCGAGATTGGCGGAACTGCCGCGCCAATCTATCCGGGTCAGATTCTCGATATTCTCGCTCCACTCGCGATCCTGGGTGCGATCCGGCTTGCGATCGCGCGCAAGATAAATCGCGCAACTGGACTCGTGCTGTATCTGGCGGGCGCTGAATATCTCTTCTTCGGCGTGCTCAGCCCGACCTCGTGGGGGCACAACTATCTGGAGGCGATTCCGTTTATCGCGATCGTCGCCGGACTCGGCGCGACGCGCCTGGCGCGCGCGGTTCGCGATCTCGTCACGGGCGAGCTGCACGACCCCGCGGATTGGCGATGGCTCCTCGGCGGCGGCGCGCTTATCATCGTGTGCCTTGCGTGGCTAACCCCGCTGGTCAACGAAAACTGGTTGCGCGGCAGCGTGTACGGCTTCGGCTACGTTCCGCGCGCGGAGGTGGCGCAACTCGCAACCGCGATCGATCAAGCGAGCGCGCCCGGCGACCAGATTATCGCACCGTCGTTTTTATGTTTCGAAGCCCACCGGATCGAGCTGATTCGTTTTCCCGAAAGCTACGGCGTGTACCGTGAAGCGCGCGCCGAGTTCGCCAAGGACGGGTTCGTGGCGGCGCGGCGCAAGCTCGGCAGCGCGGACTTCTTCGGACTTATCGCATCCACTTCGCACTACTGGACGTCCGAGATTCACGACGCGGTCGCGGCGCATCGCGTGCCGGTCGTGATTTCGGATTCGCCGCTCCAGTTGTTGCCGCTGGTCAATGTGCCGCCCGAGTTTCTCGCCTCGAGCGGATATCGCCCACTCCTGCGCACGGAGCACTACACCGTGTGGGTCGATGGTTCGCGCAGCCGGAGCCGCGAGAGCGGACCATAGTCCGCCCGCTCCCGGGCCCCCGGAAAAATCGGCGTTGCTATTTTCAGTATCCGATCCGCTCGCGGCTCGCCTGCGGCCAGACCTTTTTGATGTCGTAGA
>JBARDN010000216.1:0-52371 GCA_049795175.1 Binataceae bacterium (SeqCode)
TGCGGCGTCGGCTGTCCGCTCTCCTTGATATGATCGGCATAGTTCAGCCCGATCGCGAAAACCTTGCCAGGACGTGGGACCGGTGCAAACAGATGCACCGACGTAAGCGGCGTGTCGGACGGCGATTTCTCCGCGAGCTCCCGAACGCGAGGGCCTACACGATCCCATTCTGTGATAAGACCGATCATCGCGGTCGGCAGGCCAGCGAGATGTTTTCCCAGATCGATCACTCCGTCATTCTTGACGACGCCGAGTTTGGTTGCGCCTACGTCCGAGTATGTAACGAGTTTCATCTGATGCCTTCTCTCTCAGCCGATTGTTCTTTGTGCGTATTCTTTTAGCCAAGCATCGGCGGGGGCAGCGGTCCCCACTGCACGCCCATCATTTCTTTCATCGAGGTGCGGCGCGATCCCCACTCCGCGTTCAGCAAGTCGCCGTCGGTCCAGTGCTCGACCGTATGGCCCCACGGATCGCGCCAATAGTCAAATATCTGGCTGCCCAGAACGTGGCGTCCTACGCCCCACTGATGACGCCGCTGCTTCTCTTCGAGCCACGCGTTGCCTTTCATCAGGTCGTCGTAGTCCGCGACTTCAAAGGCTGCGTGATTGAACGCCGGTTTGCCTCTGCCGATTAGAAAGAGCGTGTGATGGTCGCTCGGCGTCGCGCCGCGATCGCATCGCAGAAACGCTCCGAGCACGGCGGAAGGTTTGTCATCGGGAAAGATTTCATCCGAAGTAATCAATCCGAAATGAGACTTGTACCAGGCCTCGGTCTGGCGGAAGTCGCTGACATTGAACACGCAGTGGCCGAGCCGCTTGACGTGCGCGGGCCCGCGCTCGATTCGTTTGAGCGCGTTGAGCCGCGGCGTTTCGTATGAATTGTTGCTGAGCACGGCGCGCGGCACGATGATCGGTGCGGCCTGCTCGCGGCCCGCCACCACCTCGACCGCGAATCCGTCAGGGGCGGTCAACTTGACGACGGAACCGCGGCCTGGTCCTTCGAGCTGCTCGATCGACGCGCCGTCGCCGCGCGCGATCGTTTCAAGATCGGCAGGCGACGCCGCCTCGAATGCGACACCGGCGAAGCCTGCTTCACCCCGATGCGTCACGTGCACAAACGGATCCCCGTCGGTGCCGCGCATGTAAAGCGTGTCCTTCGTGCGATCCGCACGCACCATCCCGAAATCGATCAGGAACCCCTCCATCGCGTCGAGGTCGGGCGCGCGAAAACGGACGAACGCGACATCTTGAACTTTAATTCCCATCGGCGCCTCCGCTGTTCAGCTTGCGGCCAAACTTACTACAGAAATGCATCCAAGGGTTAGAGCGCCCGGGAGCTCTTCATTGGTTCCGATGCGTGAACAGCTCGGCGTGTTTCGCGACGAAATCGCGGATGCCCGTCGCGGGTCGGCCCGTGATCTTTTCGATATCAGCGGTCACGCGATCGTAGCGGTTCGCGGCATGCAGTCGCGCCATCGTGAGCAGATGCTCGAACAGATGCTCGGGCAGGCTGCGCTTGCGAAGCTCGTCGCGCCATTGGTCGAAAGGCACGTCGACATAGCTGATGGTTCTGCCGAGCGCGCTTGAATATTCCGCCGCCACGGCGTGCATATCCTCGGACCGTGGTCCTGTCAGCTCATAGACCTTGCCGACGTGAGCGGCAGGGTTCGCAAGAATGATCGCGATCACTTCTGCCACGTCGCGAGCCGCGACCGGCGAAGTTCGTCCGGCTCCGAATGGCAATCCGATCGTAGCGTCGCGTTCAATCGACTCGGCAGCCCAGATTCCAAAGAACGGATTTTCCTGGAACACGGTTGGCCGCACATGAACCACTGGAAGCCCCGACCAGTTGAGCACCTGCTCCGCAAGCAGATGCTGACGATGCTGCGGAGACTCGGTCATATTTGTGAGAGTCATCTGCGAGACCGTCATCTGCGAAATGTTGACGAACACCTCCAGATCGCCGCGCTCGCGCGCAACCGCCGCCGCGATGACGGTTGCCTCGAGGTACGGCGCCGACACGCTCATGCCGAAGTAGATGCGCCTGCATCCCGCCAGAGCTCGCGCGACATCCGCAGCGCGCATCAAATCGCCGACCACAACTTCAGCTCCGATTGCGCGCAGGGCTTTGGCACGTTCATCGTCACTACGGACCATTGCTTGGACCGGCAGTCCGCGCGCGCGAAGCAGTTCCACAATCGTGCGGCCTACAGCGCCGATACGGCCGGCGGCGCCAGTAACCAGAATCGGGCACGGGTTTTTCGAATCCATATTGAGTGCGATCCTCAGTTCGCGCGCTGAACGCTGAGCGTCGTTACGCTGCGGACCCATCGCGGGTGGCTTCTCGCCCGGCACGACAACCCTGAGCGGTCCTTCGCTGGCCGCTGGATCCCATCGTATCCTCTTTCTCATTTTCGATTAAGCAGTTACAACGGCTCAATAGTCATGATGGAGAGGCGCCATATGCCGAAGATGAAATTTGGTTACATGCTCGATTTCCGGAATCCTGGAACCTCGCACATGGATTTCGGGTCCTTCTATTCCGCGATGTTCCGGCAGATCGAGTTCCTCGAAAAGGCCGGCTTCGACTCGCTCTGGGTCACCGAACATCACTTCGTTGATGACGGCTACCTATCCTCGGTGATGCCGATGCTTGCGGCAATCGCGGCGCGCACCACGCGGCTTGCGCTCGGGACGTACGTTCTGCTCGCGCCGTTTTATCATCCGCTGCGCCTGGCCGAGGATGCCGCGATGATCGACGTCATCTCGAACGGCCGCTTGCGCCTGGGAATTGGGATGGGCTACCGCGACGAAGAATTCGACGGCTTGCAGGTGCCGAAGAAGTCTCGCCTTAGCCGCACGCTCGAAACCATCGAGATCATGCGGCGTGCGTGGACCGGCGAACGCTTCAGCTTCGAGGGCAAGCATTTTCAGTTTCACGATGTGCGGGTGCTGCCGCGCCCCAAGAGTCAGCCGCATCCCGAACTGCTGTGGGGCGGGATGACGACGAAGGCGATCCAGCGCGGAGCGGAGTTGGGACTGTCGTTCGCCTGCAACCTCGGGCGTCATCAAGTCGAGATCTATCGCAGCGAGCTGCGCCGCCTTGGTAAAGATCCCGCCGCCTTCAATATCGTCAATAGCCGTATCGTTTATGTCGCCGACAGCGAGCAGCGGGCGTGGACGGATATCGAGCCGGCCGCGATGTACCAGGCTGCGCTCTACGGCCAATGGCTCTCAGCGGCCAACCCCGGCCAACGATGGATTCAGCCCGACGCCAAACAGCTCATGCAGAGCAGCATCATCGGACCGCCGGAAATCGTGAAGCAGCGCTTGGCCGAGGTGATCGCGACCAGCGGCGCGACGGAGATCATCCTGATCACGCAACTACCCGGCCTCGCGCCAGACAAGGCGATGCGCTCGCTCGAGCGCTTTGCGAGCGAAGTGCTGCCCAGCCTTTCGAGTTGACGCTCTCGCGGGCAAGCGAGGTATGCTAGCGCGATGACGAACGTGGATTACCAGGTGGAAGACTGCGTTGGCATGATCCGGTTGAACCGGCCGGAGAAGCTCAACGCGTTCACTTTCGAGATGATCGCGGAAATCCGCAAGGCAGCCGATACGGCGGCGGCGGATGAGCACGTCGTTGGAATCGTCGTGACCGGAGCGGGCCGCGCGTTTTGTGCAGGACTCGACACCGGAGATCTGACGCGTTCCGCGTCGGGTACGGCGCCCGAGGCGGAACCCGCCTCGAACCTCTCCGACGACGAATTGCCCGCACTGTTCAGCCACTTGCTGCGAATTCCGAAACCTGTAATCGCCGCGGTCAATGGTGTCGCTGCGGGTGGTGGCTTCGTGCTCGCGATGATGTGTGACTTGCGCTTTGCGGCTGCCGGCGCGAGCTTTACGACCGCGTTCTCGAAGCGCGGGTTGATAGCAGAGCACGGCACGAGCTGGATCCTGCCGCGGCTGGTCGGACTCAACCGCGCGCTCGACCTTTTGTGGAGCGCACGCCGAATCGACGCTGCCGAGGCGCTACGGATCGGTTTCGTTGATCGGGTCGTGCCCAATGAAAAACTTCTTGACGATGCAAAGGCCTACATCCGCGACCTCGCGGCGAACGTATCGCCGCGTTCGCTCGCGGTGATGAAGATGCAGATCTATCGGCATTCGTCGCTCGCCCTCGGACCGGCGATCCGTGACGCGGATCGCCTGACCCACGAGTCGCTGGCGCATCCTGATGCGACTGAGGGCGTGAAGTCGTTCGTCGAGCGGCGTCCACCGCGCTTCGCGCGATGGAAGGGAGAAAAAATATGAGCGACACTCACTTCAAGACAATCCTTTTCGAGAAAACCGGACCGGTTGCGACGCTTACGATGAATCGTCCCGAGCGCATGAACGGCATGACCGGGCTGATGGTGCATGAAGCGCGCGAGGCGCTGACCCGCGCGGCCGATGACACTGACATCCGGGTATTGGTGCTGACCGGCGCGGGCAAAGCATTCTGTCCCGGCGCGGATCTGAATGTCGTCGTGTCGTCGAGCGAGAATCAGAATGCGGCCAACGATGGCTCCGGGCCGCGCGACTATCATGTATCGACGCTGCTGCACGAGATGCCCGCCGTCACGATTGCGGCGATTAACGGCGCATGCGCAGGCGCGGCGCTCGGATGGGCCTGCGCGTGCGATTTTCGCTTCGCGGCGCAGTCGGCGCGCTTCAACGTCGCGTTCCTCGACGTTGGCGTGGCGGGCGACATGGGCGGTCCGTGGACGTTGCCGCGGATCGTGGGTGCGGCGCGCGCCCGCGAATTGTATTTCATGCCTGGAAAATTCGACGCCGCCGAAGCATTGCGCATCGGATTGGTAACGCGAGTGTTTCCCGACGATTCTTTCCGCGCCGGGATTGGCGCGATCGTCGAGCGGCTGACCGCAGCCGCGCCGATCGCCCTGCGCACGATGAAATCGAACTTTGTCGAAGCCGAGCGGACGGATCTGAGAACCTACATAGACCTCGAAACCGCTCGCCACATCCCGATGTTCGCTACTCACGACACGCGTGAGGCTTTCGCCGCGAAGGTCGAAAAACGCAAACCACGATTCGAAGGCCGTTAGATCGGGAGGATTTCACATGTGGCTCCGCATGCGTCAGTTGGCATTGGTCGCGAACAAGTTGGCCCCGGTGGTTGACGATCTGTGCGCGGTGTTCGGGCTCGAAGTAGGGCATCGCGATCCCGGGGTCAAAGTCTTTGGGCTCGAGAACGCGCTGTTGCCGGTCGGCAGCCAGTTTATCGAAATAGTCGCACCAATTAAGGAAGGCACCGCCGGTGGCCGCTATCTTGAACGGCGCCACGGCGACGGCGGCTACATGTGTATCCTGCAGTGCGACGAGCACGCGCCACGCAAGCGCCGCGCCGCCGAGCTTGGCATCCGCAAGGCGCTCGAAGACGACTCCGCCGAGTACAGCATCATGCAGCTTCATCCGCGCGACACGGGTGGTACGTTCCTGGAGATCGACTATCAGAAGGGCGGCGAAGCTCCCGACGGCCCCTGGGCTCCCGCTGGCCGCAACTGGAAGCCGGCGGTGCGCACCGACGTCGTCCGTGCGATCGCGGCCGCCGAGATTCAGTCATCCGAGCCCGCGGCGCTGGCCGAGCGATGGGCGCAAATCCTGGAGCGGCCGCTGACTCGCGATACCCGGGGTAACTCGGCGATAAGTCTGGACATCGGCACGATCCGCTTCGTCAAAGAAACTGATGGACGCGGCGAAGGCCTGGCGGGTATCGATCTGGTCGTCGTCGATCGGCCACGCCTGCTCGCTAACGCGCAGAAACGCGGGCATGGCGTCGCCGACGATATCGTGATGATCGGCGGCATCCGTTTCGGCTTGGTCGACGCCTAGCTTAGATTGTCGTTCCCGACGCGCGTATGTTCGCGTTGGATACCTACTGGCATTGCGGTGCCCCAGAGCACTCAAATCGCTGTCGGCCAAGAGATGTCCTTGCTCCGAAGCTCAATACGTTCTTACTCTGAAAGTGAACTATTCTTACGAAGAGCTAATGGAGACATCATTGTGAAACACTCTCTAAAGACTGCAGCTTTGTCTTTGGGCATCGCGGTGCTGTTCGGAAGCGTCGGCCTCGTATTCGCTGACAGTTCCGACACCTCGAGTTCGAGCGAAACCACAACTTCCGCACCTGCCGCCGTCGTGGCATATCCCGCTCCGGTAGTGGTTGCACCTGCGCCAGTTGTGGTGGCTCCCGCCGTAGAAGCTCCGTCAACAACCACGGAACGCCGGTCGTCATCTTCGGAGAACGGCTCACCGGTGGGCAATTCGAGTGAGCATTCGTCGAGCACCACGACTAACTACTAAGCGTCTCTCATCTGGGAAGCGGCAGACCTGCTCGATGCGATTTCAGTTTCGCGTCGGGTCTGCCGCACGATCTTAGTTGTGCCTTCCATGTTAGTATTTTTGGAAATTTGATTACGTATCCCCCCTCACCAAAGTTTTTTCCGATCCGGCGCAAAACGAACCTTCCCAACCTCCTCCCTGATAGCTGTCGCTCAGCCATAGTGGCGACCGCCGGTTGCATGCTACTGGAGAGCGATGAGACGGAAGTCAGAAGGCGTCGGCGATATCGCGATCTTTGGCGGCAGTGGCAGCCCCAAGCTTACTCGTAAGATTTGCGCGTACTTGAATCTGCGGGTGGGTGCGGGCGAAGTGCTGCGTTTTTCAGACGGGAATCTGTTCGTGCGGGTCAAAGAAAATGTGCGTGGGCGCGACGTGTACCTGGTTCAATCAACGGTCTTTCCCACTAACGACAATTTCATGGAGTTGCTTTTCTGGATTGATGCGTTCCGGCGCGCCAGTGCCGAGTCAGTTACCGTTGTGATGCCCTATTTCAGTTACGCGAAAGGTGACAAGAAGGACGAACCAAGGGTTTCAATTCGTGCGAGAGTCTGCGCTGACGCGATCGCGGTGGCCGGAGCGGATAGAGTGGTCACTCTGGACCTGCACGCGCCACAGATCCAGGGCTTCTTCCACATCCCGGTGGACGACCTTTACGCGCTGCCGGTTCTCTGCAAGGAGATTAAACACAAGCAGCTACCGAATCTGGTCGTGGTCTCTCCTGACACCGGCTTCGCAAAGCAAGCGCGGAAGTTCGCATCGTTTCTGGGCACGTCCATCGCGATTGCCGACAAAGAGCGCAAGGCGCACGACGAGCGGGCTGAGATCCTTGAGATCATCGGCGACGTCGAGGGAAAGACCGCACTGCTGGTGGATGATTTCACGATCTCGATGGGCACTCTCGTCGATGCTGCCGAGAAGCTCGTCGAGCGAGGCGCGAAAGCCGTATACGCGGCGGTCTCTCATGGGGTCTTCAGCGAGGGTTCGATGGCTCGGCTCGATCACAGCCCAATAAAATCTCTGCTGGTGACCGACTCGATCGAAACCCAACCGGTGGTACTATCCAAAAAAGTCGAGGTGGTCTCGGTAGCGCCGCTATTCGGAGAAGCGATCCGGCGTATCCACAATCGGGAAAGCATCAGCGTGCTGTTCAAAGTTTGAACTCAAGTTAGACGGGTCTTGTTTCCAATTGACCATGATCGATCCGCGATTGCTCGCGAGACTCCCGGCGGAGTAAAGAGGGACTCAGGCGCCGGCGCGCTGGGAGTTGCTAGGGCAAGGAGTCGGGTTATGGCGGAACGCAGAAGAAAATTCTGGGGGTGGGGTTACGAAGACCAGGGACCTACTCCCGAACAGCAGAAGCATATGGCGGAACGGATGGCGAAACGCTTTGGCCTGGATGAGTTGACTTTGACGCCGCCTCCCACGGAAAAGGAATTGAATCTTCGCGCGCCGCGCGTGCAGGCTCCCGATTCGCTTAAGGAGATTTGCACGACCAGTACGCATGAGCGCGCGGGCCACAGCTACGGCAAAGGTTCGCGCGATATCATTCGTGCGTTTCGCAGGTTCTATCCGAACCCGATCGATATCGTCGCGTTTCCGCGCGACGAGAAGGACATCATCGCGATTCTCGATTGGTGCGACGGCGCGAAGATCGCCGCGGCGCCGTACGGCGGCGGGTCCTCGGTGGTTGGCGGTGTCGAGGCTCCCAGCAAGGGCGACTATCGAGGCGCGGTGTCGATCGATCTGACGCACCTCAACCGCGTGCTCGAGGTGGACAAGGCCTCGCGCGCTGCGCGTATTCAGGGCGGCGTGCTCGGGCCTCATCTCGAAGCGCAACTCAAACCGCATGGCCTCACGCTGCGCCACTATCCGCAGTCGTTCGAGTTCTCTTCCCTCGGAGGCTGGATCGCGACGCGTTCGGGCGGCCATTACGCGACCAACTACACGCATATAGATGACTTCGTCGAATCAACCCGCGTCATCACGCCGACCGGTATCATCGAGTCGCGGCGTCTGCCGGGCTCGGGCGCAGGCCCAAGTCCCGACCGCATGTTCATCGGCTCGGAGGGAATCCTCGGCATCATCACCGAGGCGTGGATGCGGCTGCAGGATCGTCCGAAGTTTCGCATTGGTGCGTCGGTGCCGTTTCCGAGCTTCTTCGCCGCTGCGAAGGCCGTCCGCCAGATTGGCCAGGCGGGATTATTCCCCGCGAACTGCCGCGTGCTCGATGAGGGCGAGGCGCTCAACTCCGGCGCGGCCAACGGCGACGAAGCAGTGATGGTGCTGGCGTTCGAATCCGGAGATCATCCGCTCGAACCGTGGATGAAGCGCGCGCTCGAATGTTGCGCCGATCACGGCGGCAAGATTCCCAAGGAGGAAATCAAGACGCGCACCGATCAGGAGGCGACGCACGAAGGCGCCGCGGGCGCATGGCGCAACGCGTTCCTCAACGCACCGTATCTAATGGACACGGTCGCGGCGATGGGAATGGTGAGCGACACCTTCGAGACCGCTATCACCTGGGATCACTTCGAGGATTTCCATCGGCAGGTGATCGAATGCGCGCGTGACGCGATGAAGCGCATCTGCGGCAAGGGCAGCGTGACCTGTCGCTTCACGCACGTTTATCCCGACGGCCCTGCGCCGTACTACACCTTCCTCGGGCCGGGCAAAAAGGACTCGCAGCTCGAGCAGCGCGACGAAGTGAAGCAGGCAGCATCCGACATGTTGATGAAGCTCGGCGGCACGATCACGCATCATCACGCGGTCGGACGCGATCATCGCCCTTGGTACGACATCCAACGGCCCGATGGATTTGCGAACGCGCTGCGCGCGGCGAAAAAGGCGCTCGACCCGCGCGGCATCCTGAATCCGGGCGTGCTGATCGATCCGTAGTCGGACTGACAGGTAGAGGAATTTTACATGACGATTCCATGCGGCATCTCAGTTCCGCAAACCTTCGACAAGTCTCCGATTGATCTCGAACTAATTCGAGGGTTCGCGCCCAAGGCCGAAGCGCTCGGATACGATAGCTTGTGGGTTCAAGAGCAGATGATCGGGGATACTCCAGCGCTGGAGCCGGTCACGCTCCTGACCTACGTCGCGGCGCTGACCTCGAGAGTTCGCCTCGGTACGGCGGTATTGCTGACCGTGATTCGCAACCCGGTGGAACTAGCCAAGACTTTGTCAACGCTGGATCAGCTCAGCCGAGGAAGACTGATTCTGGGCGTAGGTATCGGCGGTCCGGCCACACCGCATGAGATTTTCGGGGTGCCCCGCGGACGGCGGCCGCGCCGATTTGTGGAAGGACTTCAAGTCCTGAAGGCGCTTTGGACCGAGAGGCATGCCTCGGTGAGCGGAGAATTCTGGAAATTTGAAAACGTGCAGATGGAACCCAAGCCGGTGCAAAAGCCGCGTCCACCGATCTGGTTTGGCGCTCGTACCGAACTTGGCCTGAAACGTGCGGTCCGGCATGGCGACGGATGGATGGGGCCGGGATCATCTTCGTCGGCCGAATTCATGCAACACGTCAAGTGGCTTCGCCGCCTGCTGGACGAAGCCGGGCGCGACCCCAAAACTTTCCCGATCTCGAAGCGAGTCTACATCGCTGTTGACGATGACCGGGCGCGCGCAGAGCGTCGCTTACGAGAATGGTTCGGCGTTCGCTACCATAATGCCGATATGGCTCCTCGCGTTTCGATTTACGGCAGCCGTGCGGAATGTATCGACAGATTGCGGGAACTAGTGCGCGCCGGCGCGCAGCATCTTTTGCTCGACCCGGTTTTTGATCATATCGAGCATCTGGAATTGTTGGCGCGCGATGTGATCCCGAATCTTTGAAATGACTACGGCGGCAACCGCGATGATGACACATACGCTTCTGCCGACGATGGTGGTCGGAAGCTATCCGCAACCGGACTGGCTCATCGATCGCGAGAAGTTGAGTAAGTTCGTTCCGCGCACCCGGGTTCCCGAGTTGTGGCGGATCCCGGAGCGATGGCTCGAGCAGGCTCAAGACGACGCCACGATCGTCGCGATCCGCGAGATGGAGCGCGCGGGCGTCGATATCATCAGCGACGGCGAGATCCGGCGCGAGAGCTACTCGAATAAATTTTCCAACGCGCTGGCCGGACTCGATCGTGAGAAAGAAGGGAAGCTGACTTTTATCAACGCGGGCCGCTCGGTGACCGTCGCGGTGCCGCTGTTCTCCGGACCGGTGCGCCGTCTTGCGCCGGTCGAGGTTCGGGACGTCGCATTTTTGCGCGCGCATACCGATCACACGATCAAGATCACACTGCCGGGACCGTTCACGATGTCGGAACAGTCGGAGACGAGCCACCATCGCGATCGCGAAACGCTTGCGATGGAGCTTGCTGCCGCCGTCAATGAAGAAGTGAAGGACCTGTTCGCGGCCGGCGCCGATATCGTGCAGCTCGACGAGCCGTGGATGCAGCGTTTCCCCGAGCGTGCGAAGCAGTACGGCGTCAAAGTGGTGAATCGCGCGCTCGACGGTGTCGTCGGCACGACCGCGATTCACATTTGCTTCGGCTACGCGGCGGTGGTTCCCCACAAACCGCCCAGTTACTCGTTCCTTGCCGAATTGGAAGACAGCGTCGTGAACCAGGTTTCGATCGAGGCTGCGCAACCGCGGGTTGACCTCGCGATCTTGCGGGAGCTTGCGAGCAAGACGATGATCGTGGGCGTGCTCGACCTCGGCGATCGAAGTACCGAGACGCCGGCGGTGGTAGCCTCGCGCATCGAGGCCGCACTGAAGCATGTTCCCGCAGAGCGCCTCATACTCGCGCCCGACTGCGGAATGAAGTATTTGCCGCGCGAGACCGCGTTCGGCAAACTTAAAGCGATGGTTGAAGGTACAAAAATCGTTCGCGCCCGGCTCGTATGACAGATTTTCCAGACAGGAGGATTACGTCGATGGCGAAATTTGACGAAATAAAAGGCTCATGCTTCTGCGGCGCAAATCAGTTCGCAATCACGCAGCCGGCGGTTGATAGCCATCATTGCCATTGCTCGGTTTGCAGGCGGCTCCAGGGCGCGGCCTTCGTCACCCTCTCGATTTTTCCGAAAGCCGGGTTTCGATGGACCAAGGGCGGCGATCTCCAGAGCTTCAGCAGCTCCGACCAGGTGCATCGCAACCGATGCAAGATTTGCGGCTCACCACTCACGATCGATCTCGACGCGCTGCCGGATCTGATTGCCGTCAGCCGCGCCTGTATCGATCCCGCCGCGGATACCGCTCATCCCGCCGAAAGCGAGCGGCACGCCTTCTGGCCGGATCGGGTGCCGTGGCTTGCTCTGAACGACAACGTGCGCAAGGCGCAAGGCTTCGACAAATGATGACGATTCGTGCGCATAGTCGGCCCACAAGAGTGAGGACCCCGCGATGAAAATCGGCGCCTTCTATGAACTTCAGCTACCGCGTCCGTGGACATCAGACTCTGAGCATCGGTTGTTCAAGGATGCGCTCGAGCAGGTCGAACTCGCCGACCGTACCGGCTACGACTATGTCTGGGCGACCGAGCATCACTTTCTCGAGGAGTACGCGCACTCTTCGGCACCCGAGATTTTTCTCGCCGCGTGCGCGGCCCGCACCAAGCACGTGAGGATCGGGCACGGCATCGTGCAGATGCCGCCGTACATCAATCATCCCGCGCGGGTCGCCGAGCGAATCGCGACGCTCGATCTCATCAGCGATGGGCGATGCGATTTCGGCACCGGAGAAGGCGCGTGCGAGGTCGAGCTTGGCGGTTTCACCGTCGCCCAGGAAGACAAACGCACCCAGTGGCTCGAAGGCCTGCAGACCGTCACCCGGATGATGGTCGAAGAACCGTTCATGGGCTTCGACGGGAAGTTCATCAAGGCCCCTGTCCGCAACGTAGTGCCGAAGCCGTTGCAAAAGCCGCATCCACCGCTGTGGCTGGCGTGCTCGCGGCGCGAGACGATCCTGCTCGCCGCGCGGCTGGGCCTCGGTGCGCTGACCTTCGCGTTCGTGTCGCCGGAGGAATCTCGTCAATGGGTGCACGACTACTACGCGACGATAGAAAACGAATGCGAACCGATCGGCTACGCGATCAATCCGAACATCGCGATGGCGTGTCCTTTCCTGTGCGATCGCGATGAAAATCTCGTGCGCGGGATCGCGAAAGAGAATCACGGCTTCTTCATGTACGGCCTCGGCCACTACGCGTTTTTCGGACAGCACGAGCCGGGCAAGACCAACCTCTGGCAGAGCTACAAAAATCAGACGGCAAAACCGGTGATCGATGATCCGCTCGCCTCCGGATCGCAAGCGCAGAATTGTATCGGAACGCCCGCTCAAATCCGCGCTGCCCTGCAAGGCTTCGAGGATTCGGGGGTCGACCAGGTGCTGTTCCTGTCGCAGGCGGGCAGGATTCCACACGAGCTGTTAAGTTCCTCGATCGAATTGTTCGGCCGCGAAGTTCTGCCCGAGATCAAGGAGCGCGACCAGCGGCGCAAGCGCGAGAAAGCGGCCCTGGTCCAGCGGCTCTCAGAAAAAGCCATGCGGCGCAAACCCAAGATCGAATTTCCTGCCGGATTGCCCACCATGGTCCGCGCGGCGGGGCATCACTGAGCTGGAGTATCGCCGTGGACAAATACGAAACCCGTTTCGGCTCATTGGCTAATTTTGAAAAGGGCAGCGTCGAGGTCATCAACGATGACCCTCGCAACTACGCCTTCTCAAACGTCTTCGAAGTGGCATCGAAATCGCGTCCCTACGAAAAAGTCGCAGTCGGGCAGAACGTCGAATACGTGCTCGAGGCGATTCGCGCCGAGGGCACCTCCGAATGGCGCATCGCGGCGCACGACGAATTCGCGCTGACGATGGACGGCGAAGTTGAAGTGCGGCTCCTAAAGCCCGACGACCAATCGCTCGTGCCTAATGGCCAGCAGGGATCGATCGCGTTGGAGGGTCCGCCCGCAGGCCGCAAGATGGGAACGATCAAGACGCGCCGCGGTCATATGGCTCTCTTACCCGCAGGCGCTGCCTACCAATTTCACGCGGAGCGGCCTGCGGTGATCCTGATGCAGACAATGAAGGGCGTGGATACGATCGAGCGCTGGGCCGAAATCTGCCAGACCCGCAAGTGAGCAGAAAAAGCATCATGGAAAACCGACAAATCGAACCGGTTAACGCGCACGGATACCGCGGCTTCGCTCTCGGGAGCTTCAAATTCTCGCGCGATGAATACTTCGTGCACATCGTATGGCCCAAGGGCCGCCACTTGATGGCTGCCGACGCGTTCCTGCGCGCGCTGCAACGCGACGTGGCATGGGGATTTTTCTACGGCACGGTAAATTTCGACGCGGTCATCGCGACTCAAAATCACTACGGTACCGTCGATCTCTCCGCCGGGAGATTTAACGCCGCGTATCGTGAAGCGAAAACTGATTTCACGGAAACGTTCGAGAGCGAAAAAATCAAAGCGCTGTTTGCCGCGATGCTCGAGGACTGGACCAATGAGGGCTTCGACCCATTCGCGAGTCCGACCGAGACCGGCAGCGCGTTCGGGCCGAAGCGCGGCAGCAATCGCGCCGCGATCAGCCGCCATCGCGTCACCGCCAGGCGGATGGTCAATGCGCAGGACGACGAACCGATTCGTACCGACCGGAACGGCTTCACCGTGAATCGCCAGTTTGCGGACGTCGCGCAGGATGAACCGGAAATCAATGCGGAGCCCGGATTCGAGAATGAAGTCCGCGGGTTCAATCTCGCCGCGTATCTTTCGCGCTCCGACGTGACCTGGAATCCGAGCGTCGTTTCGGTCTGCAAGCACAGCCTGATGTGCCCGACGACCGAGGAGTACGTGCTGCCGATAATCCACGGCAACGACCGCGTGGAGTGGTTCGTCCAGTTAAGTGACGAAATCCATTGGGACGTCGAAGACGGCGCGACCGGTGCGCCGCGCGCCAAGGTCGTGATGAAGCCCGGCGACGTTGCCGCGATGCCGGCGGATATTCGTCATCGCGGGTACTCGCCCAAGCGCTCGATGCTGCTGGTGTGGGAAAACGCGTCGCCGGATATTCCGGAGAAAATCGCGAGCGGAAAACTTCCGCTGCGTCCGGTAAAATTCTGAGGCGCGCCGCGTCCCGCGAAGTGAATCACTGAAAACGGAAACCGGCTATCGCACGCTCACGATTTTGCCAGCACGAAATCGAATTCAATCGCATCGGCGCGATCGTTGTCGCTTGCGTGGCGATAGTCAACGACCAGTGACGGGCGCGATCCGAACACGGCATCCGAATCCAGGTACTTGTCGCCGGCGATATACAGTGCGGTGGTAAGTGTCTCGAACCCGGGCGCCGATAGGATGAAATGGATATGCGCCGGGCGAAACGGATGCCGTCCGAGCGAGCTGAGCATTTTGCCAACCGGGCCGTCGTGCGGCACTGGATAGCTCGCGGGCTTGATCGTGCGAAAATCGAAGCGGCCCTGCGCGTCCGCTCGAAAGCGCGCGCGTAAATTGATTTCCGGCTGACCCGGATCCTGAACGTCATAAAGTCCGCTGGGCGCCGCCTGCCATACGTCGATCACCGCGCCAGGAATTGCTCCGCCGTCGCTCGCCAGCGCGCACCCGCGGACCATCAGCGGCTCGCCAGCCGTGCCATTCGATATATCCGAGCCCAGCGCGAGCTCGGGCGCTCCGTTGCGATAAAACGGCCCGAGCAAGCTCGGTTCTGTCGTGCGATCCGATTCGCCTTGATGATCCATCAGATCAACCAGCGCACTCAGGCCCAGCGTATCGGAAAGAAGAATGAATTCCTGACGTTTGTCGTCGGTGATATGGCCGGCCGCGGTGAGAAACTCGATTCCGGCGTTCCATTCCTCGGTAGTGAGCTGCACTTCGCGAGCAAATTCATGCAGATGATCGATGAGCGATTGCATCACCTGCTTTAGGCGTGGATTCGGAGTATCCGCAATTCGGCTGCGAACGGCCTCGGTGATGGTGTACTCGGTGAGCTTGATAGCGGCCATGTCCAGAGGATATCAAACCTGGCGCGCGCCGGCAGTGGCCGCGCTTGACATCGGAAGAGCGTCAGGACTATTTGATGAGCACGCTCAAAACTGAGGCTGCTCAAAATGGTTAAATCAGCCGCCACCTTGATTCGAGTCAGCAAGCGTCACCGCGGCGCATCAGCCACTCTCGGCCGTGTCGAACGCAAAAAGCGCGAAAAGCTTGCGCGGATCAAGCGCGCGGCCCGCGCGCTCTTCGCTCGCAAAGGCTTCGAGCTGACCACGACGCGCGAAATTGCGGAGGCTGCGGACGTCGGAGCCGGCACCGTGTTTCTCCACGCGGGCAGCAAGCAGGACTTGCTGGTCATGATTTTCCGCGAGGAAGCCGGACATGCGGTTGACGCCGCGTTCGAGAACATGACCGAACGACGCCTTATCGATCAGCTTCTGCGTGTGTTCGGCGCCCTGATCGCGCATCACGAGCGCGACCTCGAACTCGCCCGCGTCTTCGTCAAGGAACTGCCCTTTGTCGATGATCAGCAGCACGGCCGCGCGACGTTCATGGCCGATCTGTTCAGACGGATGGCGGCGCTCATCGATCGCGCGCAGGCACGCGGCGAATTGCGCGCGGGCGTTCCTTCCCATCGTCTCGCAAAGAATCTGTTCGCGCTTTTTTTCGCGTGCTTGCATGAGTGGCTCGGAGCGGGCGTGGTTACGCCCAAGGAACGTGACGCGGCGCTGCGCGCTTCATTGGAATTGCACCTGGTGGGTCTGCGCCCTTCGGGAGAAAAATAAATGGCTGCACGAACGGGAAAGGAATTTCTGCAGAGCCTTAAGAGCGCGCGCGAAGTCTGGGTCGGTGGCGAGAGAGTCACCGACGTGGCATCGCATCCCGCCTTCGCCGGCGCCGCCGCTACGCTCGCCGAGGTCTTCGATCTGCAGCATCAGGCGCCGGACGTATGCCTGATGCCGGATCCTGAGACCGGCGAGCCGATCAATGTGAGCCACATGATTCCGCGCTCGAAGGCGGACCTCGAACGGCGGCATCGCGCGTTGCAAATCACGGCGGAATTCACCGTCGGCTTGATGGGCCGCACGCCGGACTATATGAATGTCACCTTCGCGGGGTTTGCCGGGCGCGCGGACGAATGGGCGATCAACGCAAATGACAACGGCGCGGCAAACCTGGTTGCCTATCAGAAAAATCTGGCGCGCAAAGACCTCGCGCTGACTCACACCATCGTCCAGCCGACGATCGACAAGTCGTGGGGTGACGCGCCGGTGGCCGGCAACGATGTCGCGTTGCGAAAGGTGGAGGACACCTCGCACGGAATTATCGTCAGCGGTGCGCGGATTCTGGCGACGCTCGCGCCGTTCGCAGATGAAATTGCGGTGTATCCCGCGGTGCCGCTGGTGGAAGGCGCCGACGCTTATGCGCTGTCGTTCTGCATCCCTACAGGCACGCCGGGACTAAAGTTGCTGTGCCGCGACAGTTGCTCGAGCAACCGCAGCCGCTTCGATCATCCGCTGTCCAGCCGTTTCGATGAACAGGACGCATTCGTGATCTTCGACAAGGTCGAAGTGCCGCGCAGCCGGATTTTCATCGACGCGAACCGGATTGCTTACAACACCGTGATGACGACCGGCTGGTACCCGAACATCATGCAGCAGACGATGATTCGCGCGCAGACCAAGCTCGAGTTCGCCTACGGATTGGGCTGCGCGATGGCGGAGATCATCAACGATAAATCGCCCGCGACCTCGCAGATGCTGGGCGAAATCTGGACCTACGCCGAGTTCGCGCGCGCGGCGGTTCGGAGCGCGGAGGCCGATGCGTTCGAATACGGCAATGGCGTATGGTTCCCCAACGGCGGTCCGCTGGCGGCGCTTCGGGCGGCGCTGCCGGCGTGGTTCCCGCGCGTCGGCGAGATTCTTACGCTGATCGGCTCGCACAATCTGCTCGCGACTCCGGCAGAAACTCAGTTCGACGATCCGGGAATGCGCGATCTGGTGAACCACTACCTGCGCGGCGCCAACGGAGTCTCCGCCCGCGACCGCGCGCGCATCTTCCGGCTGGCGTGGGATTTCATCGGCAGCGCTCTCGCCGGGCGCAATGAATTGTACGAACGCTTCTATCTCGCGTCGGGTGCCCGCAACTACGCCCTCGCGCATACTCTGGCGCCTCGCGAGCGCGGCCAGCGCCTGGTCAACCAACTCCTGGGGCTGCAACCGAGCGATACACGGGCCGGCGTGGACTCCGAAAGGACAATTACCGGCCTGCCGCGATCGGCCGCTGAATGGGCGCGGAAATGATCGTAAAATTTTCGACCGTGGTCAGAATTGACTATAGTCGTGAGCGATGTTAGCGCAACGTGAACCTTTGGAGATTTTGAAATGGCAAACACCAAAGTAGCGGGCGTGGAAGTCTCAACCGCGCACTTTATTGATGGCCGGCGAGTCGAATCGAAACGCACCTTCCAGACCTGTTCTCCGATTGATGGCAAGCATCTGGCCGATGTGAGCGCAGGCGACGCGTCTGAGGTCGATGCCGCGGTAGCAGCGGCGCGGCGCGCGTTTCCGAAATGGGCGGCGCTTGGCCCCGAGGGCCGCCATCCGATTCTCAGCCGCTTCGCCAAGGCGATCCAGAATCACGCCAGGGAGATCGCATCCGTCGAGACCGAGGACAACGGCTCGCTGCTGATCGGCAATACCACGAGGATGGTTCCGCGCGCGGCGCTCAATATCCAATTCTTCGCGGACCGTGCGCTTAAGCTGAACGACGAAGAGATCGACTCGCCGGAAGTCGTCAACCAGATTCGCTTCGATCCTGCCGGCGTCGCCGCGCTCATCACGCCGTGGAACGGGCCGTTCATGCTCACGACCTGGAAAGTCGGCCCGTGCCTCGCCGCAGGAAATACCGCGGTGGTCAAGCCTCCGGAGTGGGCGCCGCTCACCTGCTCGATGATGGCGGATCTCGCGACCGAAGCGGGAATCCCGCCGGGTGTCCTCAACGTCGTGCAGGGGATCGGCGAGGAGGCTGGCGCGGCCCTCGCGGCGCATCCTGACATCGATCGGCTGAGCTTCACCGGCTCGACCGACACCGCTCAACTGATCGGCACCTCGACGGCGCGCTCGATAACCGCCACCAGCTTTGAGCTCGGAGGCAAGTCGCCGTTCATCGTGTGCGCGGATGCGGATCTGGACGCCGCGGCCCAAACCGCGGCCGGCCAATACTCCAACGCGGGGCAGGTATGCCTCGCCGGTACGCGAATCCTGGTGGACGCGAAAGTCGCGGACCAGTTTCAAGCGAAGTTCCACGCCGCCGCATCGCAAATGACGGTCGGCGATCCGCGCGAAAAGGCGACTCGCATCGGGCCGCTCATCACGCCTGAGCATTACAAGCGCGTCGAGGGCTTCGTCGATCGTGCGCTCAAACTGGGCGTCAAACCGATTTGGGGTGGGCATCGCCACAGTGCCGGCGCGCTTTACTTCGAGCCGACGCTCCTCGAAGGCGTCTCGCAGGAGCAGGAGATCGTGCAGCGTGAGGTGTTCGGCCCCGTGCTCACCTGGCAGACCTTTCGCGACGAAGATGAAGCGATGAAGCTGGCCAACGGCACCAATTACGGCCTTGCCGCGGTCATCTTCAGCAAGAATGAGGAGCGCGCGATGCGTCTGGCGCGTCAGGTTGTCGCCGGCACGGTGTGGGTCAATTGCTTTTTCGTGCGCGAGCTGGCTGCTCCGTTCGGCGGCAGCCGCAACTCCGGTATCGGCCGCGAGGGTGGCAACTGGAGCTTCGATTTCTACTGTGACGTGAAGAATATCGCGGCGATGAAAGGGTCGTTCGCCTGACTTGCCAGATAGGCGGTTGCGGAAATAGATATCTCCACGGAGGCACGAAAATGGTTCAGGTAACTGAGCTCGGGTACATTGGGTTTGGGGTGAAGGACCTCGAGGCGTGGAAGCAGTTCGCCACCGATGTCCTCGGAATGGAAGTAGTAGAAGAAGGCGAACGCGACCGCTGCTATCTGCGAATGGATTACTGGCATCATCGAATCGCTCTGCATTCCGATCCCTCCGACGATCTGATGTATCTCGGCTTTCGAGTCGCGGGAGCCGAGGAATTCCGCGAGATGCAGAATCAGTTACGGGAAGCGGAGATCAAGTTTGCCGTCGGTTCCGATGCCGAAGCCGAAGAACGTCACGTTCTTGAAGTCATGAAGCTGGACGATTCCGACGGTAATCCCGTCGAAATATTTCACGGGCCTCACCTGCAATTCGCCAGGCCGTTTCATCCGGGCAGGGGAATGCACGGCAAGTTCAAAACCGGCACCGGAGGCATGGGCCACTGCATTATCCGCGAGAAAAATCCTGAGGCGGCGTACCGTTTCTATACCCAGCTTGGGATGCGCGGGGGCGTCGAATATAAGATCAGGATGGGCAAGCAGACGGTCGCGCTGACCTTCATGCATTGCAATGACCGCGATCATACCGTCGCTTTTGGACTGCCCGGGCCCGGGAAACGCTTCAATCATTTGATGATTGAAGTGGACAATCTCGACGATGTAGGCCTGACGCACGATATTGTTCGCCGCGAAAAAATCCCCGTGAATATAACTGCGGGTAAACACTCGAACGATCATATGTACTCGTTCTATTTCCAGACGCCGTCCGGCTGGATGCTGGAATACGGATGGGGCGCACGACCGGCAACATATCAGTCGGAATACTATTCGGAAGATGTGTACGGGCACGCGCCGGAGTCGGGTGGCTTTGGACCGCCGGCCAAATAGTCACCGGCCCCCATGGCAATAACTGAACACACTGTCAAAACCCAGCGGCATACAACATTCTATCTCGCCGCCGGGCCCGACGACGGCCCGCTCGTGATTTTCATCCACGGATGGCCCGAGCTGTCGATTAGCTGGCGGCACCAACTGCCCGCGTTCGCGGCGCTCGGCTTCCGCGCGATTGCACCTGATATGCGCGGCTATGGCCGCTCGACAATTTATGATCGCCATAGCGACTACGCGCAGGAGCACATCGTGCGCGACATGATCGATCTCATCGACCATCTTGGCCGGGGCAATGCCGTGTGGGTCGGTCACGACTGGGGAAGCCCTGTCGTGTGGAACGTGGCGAGCCATCATCCGGAACGATGCATCGCCGTCGCGAGCCTTTGCGTTCCTTATTTCACGCTCGAACGCGGGCTGGATCACGCGATGACGCTGGTTGATCGCTCCGTTTATTCCGAAAAAGAATTTCCCAACGGACAATGGGACTATATGCGCCACTACGAGCAGAACTTTGTCCAGGCAATAGCGCCGATGGATGCCAACCCGCGCAACTTCATCAAGCTTGCACTGCGCAAGGGCGATCCTGCCGGCGAGGGTAAACCTGCAATCACCGGGTCGGCACGTCGCAATCATGCGGTGCATGGCGGCCGCGCATTTCCCGATGTCCCTCGCGATGGCGACGTCCTCACCGAAGAGGACCTCTGCATCTACGTCTCGGCGCTCGAGCGCAATGGCTTCTTCGGCCCGTCATCGTGGTACATGAATCACGCCGCAAACGCCGAGTACTCAAACTCGGCGCGCAACGGCGGACACCTCGACCTGCCGGTTCTGTTTCTCAATGCGCGCTACGATTATGTCTGCGAGTGTACGCATTCGCGGTTGGCGGAGCCGATGCGCACATACTGCCGAAATCTGACTGAATTGACTATTCGTTCCGGACACTGGATGGCGCAGGAAAAGCCGCTCGAGGTCAATGCTGCGCTGATCAGATGGATAGCCGCGGAGGTTCCTGGCGCATGGCCACAAGCGAACTAACCGCTTCTGCGACAAGTGACTATTCGCGGTTCAGCGTATGATGCGGGCAATTTCATTGCCGAAGCTGTTCGCTTTCTTTGATCGGAAACGCGAACAATCTGGCGGTTTTGAATGTGAGATTCATAGAGTCACCGAGAGCCCAAAATCGCGTCGAACAGATCGCGGTGCCTTAACGATTACGGCCTCCGGACTGACACAGTCGCACCGAAGGCCAGGATGCGGTAATTAGTTGATGACCCCGGAGGGGTGGCCGAGTGGTTGAAGGCACCGGTCTTGAAAATCGGCAGCGGCTAGCGTCGCTCGTGGGTTCGAATCCCACCCCCTCCGCCAGCTAAACCTTTGCGCCGCTCAGCGCGCGCGAGTGAGAAATTCAAATGCCGACCAATGCTGTAACTGAAAGGGATGCGCGGCTCGCCAAGGTTATCGAAGAGCCGCTCGAGCCTACGCTGCCAATTATCGATCCGCATCATCACCTATGGGACCATCCGGGAAGCCGCTACCTGCTCGAGGAAATTCTGCACGACACGGGTTCAGGTCATCGCGTGATCGCGACCGTGTTCGTCGAGTGCATGTCGATGTACCGTGCCGATGGCGACTCGGCGATGAAGCCGGTTGGCGAGACTGAGTTCGTCAATGGTATCGCCGCTCAGAGTGCGAGTGGAGGATATGGCGATACGCGGATCGCGGCGGGAATCGTGAGTTTCGCCGATCTGAGCCTTGGCGCTGCGGTTGAGCCGGTGTTGCGAGCGCATCTCGCGGCGGCGCCTGCGCGCTTTCGCGGTATCCGCCACGCGGGTGGGTTCGATGCGTCGCCCGAGATCCGCGATTCGCACACCAATCCTCCCGCCGGTCTGTACAAATTGCCGCGCTTTCGCGAAGGCTTCGGCCAGCTCGCGAAGCTCGGACTTGTCTTCGATGCCTGGCAGTATCATCCGCAGATGCCGGAGCTAACCGATTTGGCGCGGGCGTTTCCCGACACGAAGATCATTCTGGATCACTTCGGTGGCCCTCTCGGACTCGGTCCCTACGACGGCCGGCGCCGCGAGGTCTTCGATCAATGGAAAAAAGATCTGACGGAACTTGCGCGATGCCCGAACGTGGTCGTCAAGCTCGGCGGAATCAACATGCCGGTCAACGGTTTCGGGTGGCACAAGCGGGCGTTGCCGCCAACCTCCGATGAACTCGTGGCGGCGACGCGCGATTACTATCTGCACACCATCGATCGCTTCGGTCCTTCCCGATGCATGTTCGAGAGCAACTTCCCGGTCGACCGGGTGTCGTGCTCGTACCAGGTGCTGTGGAACGCGTTCAAGAAGATCGCGTCGGGATTCAGCGCCGCCGACAAGGCGTGGATGTTTCATCGCACCGCCGCCGAGACCTATCGAATCGCACTCCCCGCGGCTTGAGCGTCGGTCGTCGCGCTAGCCGTGATTTCGCGCGGTCTGATACTCTGGCATATGGACTCGCGCGGACTGCGTGCGAGCATGGAGGAATCATGGCGGACATGAATGATTTTAACCGGAAAGTGATCGAGGAATTTCGCACCAATGGCGGCAAAGTCGGCGGTCCGTTCGCGGGCGCTTCGATGATCCTGCTGACGACTAAGGGCGCAAAGAGTGGAAAGACCTACACAACCCCGCTGGTCTATTCTCGCGACGGAGATCGGCTCGTCATAATCGCGTCCAAAGCAGGAGCGCCCAAGAATCCCGACTGGTACCACAACCTGGTCGCCAATTCCGTCATTACCGTCGAAGTCGGGACCGAAAAATTTCAGGCTCGCGCCCACGTCACCTCGGGCGCCGAGCGCGAGCGCCTGTATAACGCGCAAGCGGCGCAGATGCCCGTGTTCAATGAGTACCGGCAAAAGACCAAACGCGAGATCCCGGTGTTTACGCTCGAACGCATCGGATAGTACGGCTCGGCGCGCGCAGCAGCTACGCGGAAATTTCAATTAGAGGAGACGTGATGGAAACCTCACCGAAACGCGCGGGGTTCGCGCCCGATCGGCTCGCGCGAATAACCGATTTTCTGAACCGCAACTATATCGACCCCGGGAAAATCGCCGGATGCCAGACCCTGGTCGCGCGCCACGGCCACGCCGCCTACTTCGAGTCGATGGGAATGGCGGATCGCGAGCGCAAAACGCCGATGGCTGACGACACGATCTTCCGCCTCTACTCGATGTCGAAGCCGATCACCTCGGTCGCGCTGATGAGCCTCTACGAGCAAGGTCACTTCCAGCTCAATGATCCGGTCTCGCGGTTTATCCCGGAGTGGCGCGATCACAAGGTC
Organism: Binataceae bacterium (SeqCode); assembly: GCA_049795175.1. Lineage (GTDB taxonomy): Bacteria > Desulfobacterota > Binatia > Binatales > Binataceae > JBARDN01. The sequence goes on from JBARDN010000216.1 coordinate 23,514, forward strand.
TGGATTTCCGGCGAAGGCGCCGCGATGGAGACCGTCGTGCCCGCGCATCCCATGACGATGCGCCATGTGCTTAGCCATCAGGGCGGTCTGACCTACGGGGCGACCAATCATCCTGTTGATCGCGCCTATCGCGAGGCCGGGGTGGCGCGCGGCGAGGGCCAGACGCTCGCGGGCTTCGCCCACAAGCTCGCAAAAGTGCCGCTGCGCTACACTCCCGGTGAGCATTGGATGTATTCGTTTTCGACCGACGTGTGCGGCTACCTGGTCGAGGCGATTTCCGGCCAGCGATTCGATCAATATTTGCAGGATACGATTTTCGATCCGCTTGGCATGGCCGATACCGCATTCTCGGTTGCACCCAAAAACGCCGGCCGCTTCGCCGCGAATTACGAACGCAAACCCGATAAGACGCTCAAACTGATCGACGATCCCGAACGCAGCGCATATCTCAAGGAGCCGTCGTTCTTTTCCGGCGGCGGCGGACTCACCGGCACTACCGCCGACTATTTCCGTTTTTGCGAGATGCTCCGGCGCGGCGGAGAACTCGATGGCGCGCGCATCCTCGGCTCGCGCACGATCGAGCTGATGCGCCAGAATCATCTGGCCGGCGGCAAGGACCTGACCCAGATGGCGACCGGAGATTTTTCCGAGACCGCCTACGAAGGCGTCGGCTTCGGCCTTGGCTTCGCGATGACGCTCGGACAGGTCGCGCACGGCGCGCTGGGCGAGGGCGACTACTATTGGGGCGGCGCCGCCTCGACGATCTTCTGGGTCGATCCGAAGGAAGATCTGGTCGTGATCTTTATGACGCAGCTCATGCCCTCGGGGACGTTTAACTTCCGCGGCCAGTTGCGCAATATAATTTATTCCGCGATCGTCGATTGACCCGCGTCCCGCGCCGCGAGGATGATCGGAGAGATGATCGAAGAACAGATGATCGATCAGGAGACCGTATGAAAGCGACCAAACAGCTTCACGACGCGGGCCAAAGCCTATGGCTCGACAACATCACGCGCGCGCTGCTCACCAGCGGCGGACTAAAACGCTACATCGACGAGTTTTCGGTCACCGGCCTTACCTCGAATCCGACCATCTTCGACCAGGCGATCAAAAACAGCGCTGATTATGACGCTGGAATCTCGCAGAAGAATGCGGCCGGCCGCCACGGCGAAGAGCTTTTCTTCGATCTCGCGCTCGAAGACCTGACTCGCGCGGCGGATCTTTTCCGCCCAGTTCACGACCAGACCAATGGCGTGGACGGATGGGTCTCGCTCGAAGTTTCGCCGAAGCTCGCGTACGACACCGCAAGCACCGTGAAGGCGGCCAAGGATCTTTTCGCGCGCGCCGCACGGCCCAATCTGTTCATCAAGATTCCAGGCACGCGCGAAGGGCTTCCTGCGATTGAGGAAGCAATCTTCGCCGGGGTCTCGATCAACGTCACGCTGCTATTCTCGCGCGAGCAATACCTCGCCGCCGCCGAGGCGTACCTTCGCGGCATCGAGCGGCGCGTCGCCGCGGGCCTCAATCCGCAGGTCGGTTCGGTCGCGTCGATTTTCATCAGCCGATGGGACGTTGCGGTCGCGCAGAAGGTTACACCCGCGATGCGCGATCGGCTTGGAATTGCGGTCGCGAAGCGTGCGTACAAGGCCTATCGCGACCTGCTGGATACCGACAGGTATCTGCGCCTGGCTAATCTTGGTGCGCGCGCGCAGCGTCTGCTCTGGGCCAGTACCGGCACCAAGGATCCCAAGTCGTCGGATATTCTGTACGTCAAAGCTCTCGCCTCTCCCCACACCGTCAACACCATCCCGGAAAAAACGCTGCACGCGATGGCGGATCACGGCGAGGTTGGCGCGATGCTCTCGCGCGACGGCGGCGACGCCGAACGCGAACTGGCCGAATTCAGCAAAGCCGGTATCGATATCGACGCTTTGGCCGAGCAGCTTCAGAAAGAGGGCGCTGCGTCTTTCGTCAAGTCTTGGGACGATCTGTTGTCCTGCATCGCGGACAAGACCGCCGCGATCAAAAAGGCAAGCTGAGCGATGGCGACCGCCGCCACGCCCGCTAAAATCGCGCCGCTGACCGAGCGTCCCGCGTGGAAAGCGCTGGGCGAGCATTATCGCAAAATTCGCGGCGTCCATCTGCGCGCGATGTTCAAAGATGATCCGCGCCGTGCCGAACGCTTCACCCTCGACGCCGCGGGCCTTCATGCCGATTATTCGAAGCATCGCATCACCGACGAGACTATCCGCCTGCTTCTCGCGCTCGCCGAGCAGTCGGGATTGCGCGGGCGGATCGACGCGATGTTCTCGGGCGAGAAAATCAACGTCACCGAAAAACGCGCGGTGCTGCACGTAGCGTTGCGCGCGCCGCGCGGCGCTTCGATCATCGTCGACAGCGCGAACGTGGTGCCGGCGGTTCATGCGGTGCTTGACCGGATGTCTGATTTCTCGAATCGGGTGCGCAGCGGCGCCTGGCTGGGGCATACCGGAAAACGGATTCGCAACGTGATCAACATCGGTATCGGCGGTTCGGACTTGGGCCCGGTGATGGCGTACGAGGCGCTGCGCCACTACAGCGATCGCAACCTGACGATGCGCTTTGTCTCGAATGTCGATGGGACCGATTTCGCCGAGGCCACGCGCGACCTCGACGCCGCTGAGACCCTGTTCATCATCTCGTCCAAGACTTTCACCACGCTCGAGACGATGACCAACGCGCACACCGCGCGCGACTGGAGCGTGCGCGCTCTTGGCGACGAGAAGGCGATCGCAAAGCACTTCGTCGCGGTCTCGACCAATACCGAAGGCGTTGCGAAATTCGGAATCGACACCGCCAACATGTTCGGCTTCTGGGATTGGGTCGGTGGCCGCTATTCGATGGACTCGGCGATCGGGCTTTCGACCATGATCGCAATCGGCCCGGAGAATTTCCTCGCGATGCTCTCCGGGTTTCACGCGATCGACGAGCACTTCCGCACTGCGCCATTTGAGAAAAATCTGCCGGCCCTGATGGGTCTGCTTGCGGTCTGGTACAACGATTTCTTCGACGCGCAGACCGTCGGCGTGTTTCCGTACGAGCAATACCTGAAACGCTTTCCGGCCTACTTGCAGCAGCTAACGATGGAATCAAACGGCAAGCACGTCACGCTCGACGGTACCGCGGTCAACTATCAGACCGGCCCCATCTACTGGGGCGAGCCCGGAACCAACGGGCAGCATTCGTTCTACCAACTGATTCATCAGGGCACGAAACTCATCCCGTGCGACTTCATCGGATTTTATCGCACGCTCAATCCGCTCGGACGTCATCATGATCTGCTGATGGCTAACGTCTTTGCGCAGGCCGAGGCGCTCGCGTTCGGCAAAACTGCCGAAGAGGTGCAGGCCGAGGGCACGCCGGATTGGCTGGTGCCGCACCGCGTATTCGAGGGCAATCGGCCCTCGACCACGATTCTCGCCGCCAAACTGACTCCGGAAATCCTCGGCAAACTGGTCGCGGTATACGAGCATAGCGTATTCACCCAGGGAACGATCTGGAGTATCGACTCGTTCGATCAATGGGGAGTCGAGCTGGGAAAGGTGCTCGCGCAGAAAATTGTGCCTGAGCTCGAGAGCGAATCGGCGCTGAAGCACGACACTTCGACCAATGCATTGATTACCAAGTACCGCGCGAACCGTGCTAAGAGTTCGTAGCGGTGTGGATATCTAAGGCTCGAGCACGCAGCTATTGATCTCGTCATGTGGGGTATCGCTGTCGATCGGGTTCAGATGTGGATGCCCGTCGAGAATGCCCCATGCGTATTCCTCTTTGATATAGTAGTTTCGCGGCTCGGCCAGTATCTCGACCTGGTCGTAGCTTTCACTGCCTGCCACGCTGCACATGACCTTTCCCGCCGGGACGATGAACGCGTGATATCCTCCCGGCCCGATATTCGCGCTCTGGCCGCCGCAGCTCACGGCGGGCCGCAACAAGGATCCTGCATAGTTATAGGGCCGATACACATAGATCACCGCGTGGTTCGTTGGAAACTCTACTTTCTGGAACGGTTGGCCCTGTACCGCGCAGCCTGACGCCAGCAATATCGCGCAGCACAGTATCTGCGGTATGCCGGTGCGGTAAATCATCGCGGTGCCGCAGTGGCCGTCGAGTTTTTTGCTTCGGCCAGCGCGCCCGCCAGGCGGTTTCTGTCGAAAGCCAGTTCCGCGTCGATCTTATCCCGCACCTCGGCGCGCGCCTCATGCTCAAGTTCCGCATGGGTGGGTTCCGAATAGATAGTATAGGATCGCGACACGAGCGCTTTCGCCGTGTAGTATCCGATTACCGCGTCTTTATCGGAGATCGACAGGGTGGCGAATGCGGTAACGTCGTAGGTGCCAAGCGAGCCGCCGAGATAAGTGGACGGAGCAAGCGCAGTCAGCCAAAGCGGATAGTGGTGCTCGTCGTGAGTCAGCTCCTCGCGATATGAAAATCGAATCGGAGAGGCATCCGAAAGCGACATAGCGACCGCCTGTGGAATCTCAGTTGGATCGCCCTCGGCCAACCGCCCCTGGAACGGCAGCGCTTGCACGGTTGGGGGCACAATCGGAGGCTCAGGGACAGTAGCCTGTTGCACAGCGCAGCCGTATGTGAGGACGGTTAGCGCGAGCGCGGAAAATCGCAGCAGCGATCGGGGCCGATGATCAATATATTGAGGCGCGATCATTCGACAGCCTCGTGTTGCTATTTGACGCGCCGCGAAATAGCTATTGACCGCTCCACACTAGTCGCTCCGCGCGATAAGGATCATCTTCGACGCGGCACTCATTGTCGAAAATCATTGTCGCACGGCGTTGAGGTGAGTAATGCGGCCAAACCGGCAGACCGCCATGATTCGGACTTCCCGTGCGCGCGAACGCGAGCCACGCTTTGCTCATTTTTTCGCCCAGCGCGAAACGAGTGGGCGCCTGCCCGGCAAGGTTGGGCGTGTGCAGTGTGTCGAACACGAATGGAATCTCGAGCGCGTGTGGTGACTTGAGCTTGCCGCCCAGCACGGACGTTTCCCAGGTGAACAGATAGACGAAGACCGGCGCTGCGTTCTGCGCGACCTTGCGATCCGCGATGATCAGCGACGGCGCACGCATCGATTGATCGGTCGCGATCGCGAGCACGATATCGCGCGGCGAGTCCGCCGGCCGCGCACTCCTGTACGACGCGATAATCGCGTCGGCGCGGTCGCCCACAAACATCGCGACGCGCGCGCGCATCGCCGCGTCGTCCATCCCGTCAAGCCACGGCGCCATTCCGAAGAACAGAGTCATTTCGTCTTTGTTGGTTCCGATCATCAGCGGTATACGCGCTGAAATATCCGGCGCGGCAGGCGCGAATGGACCGCCCGGCAGATGCTTTCCATCAACGACCGGATTGAATCCGACCCGGCGCCGATTCGCGAACGACATCATGCTTACGCGCTTCAGCACCGCCGCCTGCGCCTTCGCAATCCGCTCGGCGGAGATAGTGCGCAGCTCCGCGGCTTGCGCAGGCGTGATTCCGAGCTCGGCCAGAAGCTGGCGCGCGGTCTCGCTCGCGTCGTCGCGGCTAGCCATTTCGACCGCCGGACCGCTTTGGACAATTGCCTTGTGAAACAGCCCATGCGCCTCGGGCATCGCCATCAGCACGCAGACCTTGGCGCCGCCGCCCGACTCACCGAAGATGGTGACGTTGCCGCAGTCGCCACCGAAGTTTGCGATATTGTCGCGAACCCATTGTAGCGCCGCGACGATATCGAGCATCCCGGCGCTGCCCGAGGAATCGAATTCGGCGCCGGCGATATCGGCCAGATGTGTATAACCGAACGCGCCCAGGCGATGATTGATCGTCACCACTACCACGTCGCCTTTGCGCGCGAGATTGGTGCCGTCGTACCACGGCGCGGAGCCGGAGCCCGCGATGAACGCGCCGCCGTGGCACCAGAACATAACGGGGCGTTTGCGTCCGTCGCCGAGCGCGGGCGTCCACACGTTGAGGAACAGGCAGTCCTCGCTCATCGGCTGCGGCTCGACGCTGCCGAAGAGTGAAAGCAACGCCGGAGGCAGTGCGAACGCGTTATCGTCCTGCATCGCGCGCACGCCAAATTTCAGCGCATCGCGCACTTCCGTCCACGGCGCGGCTTTCAGCGGAGGTTTGAATCGATTCGCGCCAATCGGCGGCGCTGCGTATGGGACTCCCTTGAAGATGTTGACGCCCTGGTCAACCGTTCCGCGAATTTTTCCCGAGCTAGTCTCGGCGACAACATGCTCTGCCATCAATGCATCTCCTGCGCGAGGTATTGAGCATAGCGAATTTCCCCGTTTGAGCGTGAAGGGGCGAGCTCAGCCGCCCGACGCTTTCAGCCGGTCGCGTGCGAGCGCAAAAATGTGCCAGTTACCCGTGGTCCAGGTGAGCGTCAGCTTGCACCCGCAGATTTTCCATCCGGCGGCGGTGCGCACGAACCGATTCGTGTAGTAACCGCCCATCGTCTGCGTGCTGTCGCCCTTGTCGTTTGGAAGATAATGCTGCGCCTGCACGTACGCGATGCACAGTGCGCGGTCGCCGTCGATCGTGATGACATGATTCGTGATCATGTGCTGGGTCGCGGCCAGTCCGCTGACCGTGCGGCGCGCCGACTCGGTCCACTTCTCAGCGCTGACCGTGCGCGGCGCGCCGGGGAACAGCGACGTGAAGTCCACCTCGACTTCATCGGCGAAGCACGAGCGAAATGCGGTCCAATCGCGAAAATCCAGGCCGGTTGCGTAGCGCAATTGCACGTCGCTTATCTCGGATCGATCGAGCAGCAGTTTCAGCCGGGCGTCTTCCATCTTAAGCGATCTCCGTTGGGTTCGTTAACTCAACTTACACCAGATGCCCGTGATTGGGCGCTCGCTAGCGCGATGGCATTGCGAGCCCCAGCGCGGCGCGCAGCTTGGGCTTCAGCAGATGTACCAGCTCGGCTTCCCAGCAGATGTAATTATCCGGGATGTCCAGGACGACGACCTTGTCGGCATGCGCGGAGCCAAAGCGCTCCAGAATGAAGCGGCGATGCGCATCCTCCATCACGCAGATCACGTCGGCCTCTTCGATCAATTCCGAACTGACCGGATTCTTTGCCCACGGCTCGGTGCCGGCCGAGGTCACCCACATCGGCGCGCACATCTCTGCCACCAGCATCGCGGCGGTCGGGCTGCGGTCCTTGTTGCCCGTGCAGATCATCAAAACTTTTTTCATCACGATCGAAATCCTAGCAGATGCATCGCGCGGCGAAAGTAGTCAGCAGGGCCGGCGTCGCGTCGGTGTTCGCGCAGACTAACGAGATTCCTCGCGCGGCAGCCACGCGGGAATGACACGAGTACGGTTGGACTACTTCTGCCGTCCGTCGTTTGCCCATTCGAGCGCGTACACGCGATGCGTGCCTGAGAGTCCTTTGAGTTCCATCTCGCGTCCCGTGTCGAAATTCAGATCGCCGGCGCTCACGGTCAACTCTCTGAGCGTCGCCGAGACCAGGATTTCGCCGCCCTGCGCGCGCGCGCCGATTCGCGACGCGAGGATTACGGTCTTGCCGTAAAAATCGCCGGTCTCCTTAATCGCTTCGCCGATATGCGCGCCGATTGACACGCGGATTGGCGCGTCGCGATGAGTTTCCGAGTAGGCAGTACACGCGCGCTGAATCGCGATCGCGCAGTTGAGCGCGCGGCGCGCGCTGGGAAACGCGATCATGAATCCGTCGCCCATCGATTTTACTTCGAACCCCTGATGCTCCTTAATCTGGCCGCGCACAATCGCATTGTGCTCGCGCAGCCACGCTTGGGCGCGAACATCGCCCAGCCGCTCGGTGGTGCCGGTGGAATCTTCGATATCGGTGAACATGATCGTGACGGTGCCGTCGGGTCCGGCGTCAGCGCGAGGCCCGGAGCCGGTAAGTTCGCGCAGATTCTCCTTGAGCGCGAGCATCCCGACGGACTCGGCGGTGGCCAGTGCCAGCTCCGCGAGCCCGAGCGCGCGTTCGCGGTCGCCGGGCCGGTCGCGCGCGAGCAGCATCGCGGCGAATTCGTAACGCGTGCGCGCGGCCCATGCGCTCGCGCCCATTTCGAGGTTCAAGCGCAGCGCGGCATCGAAATGACGCTCGGCCTGATCGAGTTCGCCGATTGTCGCCGCCAGCATCGCGAGGTAATGCGCGACCGCGCCGTAGCAAACGTGGATATCGAGCACGGCACTGCGGCCGGCGTACGGTTCGAGCAACTGGTACAGCGTCCGCGCGCGCGCCGCATCGCCAAGGTACGCGCACACTTCCGTCAGCAGCACCATCGTCGCGTACCAGCTCATGTCGCGCGCCAGCGTGGCGAAGTTGCCGGCGGCCAGCTCCTCGAAACTCGCGCGCGCTTGTGCGCGGCGACCGGTCTGCGAATAAAGAAACGCGATCGCGCAGCGCCTGAGCGCGGAGCCGGGAGTTCGCGTCAGGTTGCGGCGCAGGACCGGCTCGAGTTCCACGATTCTTCCCTGCTCGCGGCGCAGGATCAGCAACTGCGAGTTGACCGCGGCGCGAAACGGCCCCAGACGCCGCTCCAGCCGCATCGCAACTTCCAGCGTCTTGACCCCCAGCCGTTCGGCCTCGTCCAAGCGCCCGTCCATCAGGGCGCGCGTCGCGCGGATCAACTCTTCATACCCCAGATTCTGGCGCAGTTCGCTCGCGAGGCGCGAGTACTGCGCGATCTCGCGATCGACCGCCGGAATATCTCCGGCCTCGAGCAGATCGGCAAAGCGCATGTAGTGCGCGCCCAGGCCCCAGACTCTGAGCGCCCAGCGCCGATTTCCAGTCTGTCCGGCGAGCGCGATTATTTCGCTGGCGATCGCCAGGCGCTCTTCCAGATTGTCGGGCTCCCACACCGCCGTGTGGCGCGCGTACAGCACATAGAGCAGTGTCGCCGAGTCGCCGGCGCCGCGCGCGATTTCGACCGACTGGCGCGAAAGCTCGGCCCGCCGCGAATCGTGCGCCCAGAAATATTCCACCGACATGCGCGCCAGGATCATCGCCTGCAGGGCGGAATCGGAAGCGCCCAGCGCGTCGCGCGCCTGCTCCAGCATTGCGATCAGATCATGGTCGGCCCGATCCGGAGTTGACGGCGGCATCCCGAATCCCAGCGCGGCGCGCGCCATATCTTCCGGGCTTCCGATTTGCCGCGCGCTCGCCGACGCGCGCGCGAACGCAGCCCGCGCGCGATCGAACAGCCCCGCGCCGTACAGCGCCTCGCCGAGGTTCAGCAGCATCTCGCAGCGCTGGCGCTCGTCGGCTGGATGCGCCAGTTCGAGCGCGGAGGTTGCCATCTCGTACATCCGCGCCGCGTCTTCGTACGCGAGCATCGCCTGCGCGTGCCGCGCTCCGCGATTCGCATAGGCGATTGCCTTGTCCAGGGGTCCCGACGGCAGCGCGGCGGCGTAGTGATACGCGAGCTTGGCGAGCTGCGGTTCCGGGTTCGAGCGATGTAGCGTCTCGAGGGTCTGCGCGATCCGCAGATGCAGCTCGCGCGCGGCCGGCTTGCTCAGATCGCCGTAGAGGGTCTCGGGAATGAGAGCGTGGCCGAAGCGGTAGCCGCCCATATGATCGTGGCGCGTCGTCACCAGGCCTCCCGCCTCGGCTTCGTCCAGAGCGGCGAGCAGCGATTCGATCGGCAGCGCGCATGCATCACGAATCGTCGCGAGGTCGAAATCGCGGCCCGCAACCGCCGCGACTCCGAGCACGTCGCGAGTGGTTTCGGAAACCATCGCGACCCGGCGCTGAATCGCGGCGCGCACGCCGTCGGGGATTCGGAACGCTGCCAGACCCTTGGCCCTCTTGCCTGGTCCTTCGGCTGCCAAAAGCCGCACAATCTCGCTTAAAAAAAATGGATTGCCTTCGGTGACTTTGCACAGCTCCGCAACCAGCGTTTCATCGGGCGCGCGCGCCATCCGCGATTCCACGAACATCGCAACTTCCGGCGCCGCAAGCCCCGTGAGCATCATCGCAGTGCCCTCGCGGCGCAGGCCGGCCAGAGACTCGGCGCGTTTAGGATCGAGCCGCAATTCATTTTCCCGATAGGTGACGACCATCAGCAGCGGGATACGGCGGATGCCGCGCGCGATGAACCGGAGCAGCAGCAGCGACGCGGGGTCGGCGTCATGCGCGTCATCGAGCACGATCAGCACCGGACGCTCCCGCGCAATCGCCGCAATCAGAGATGCAATCGAATCGAACAGGCGAAAGCGCTGATCGGCGGGTTCGTTGGAACCCATGCCCGTCGCCTGCGGCGCACGCTCGGGACCTGCGGTCGAGGGAGCTGACGTGGCCAACTCTGGTATCAGCGCCGACAACTGTGCCCTGCGATCGCCGAGTATCGCGTCGAGCGAACTACGATCGCGATCCCGCAGGAGCGCGCGCAGAATCTCCGTCCACGGCCAGTATGCGGGTGCGCCGCTGTCTTCGGAGCATCGGCCCCACGCGACTTGCACGCCGCGCGCAGCCGCCTCGGTCGAGATCTCGTCGGCCAGCGCAGTCTTGCCGATACCCGCGTCTCCGCCGAGCATCAGCAAGCTGCCGCGGCCTGCCAGAGCGTCGGCCAGCGCAGTACGCAACTCGAACAGCTCGGGCGTCCGCCCGATAAGCCTGGAGCCCGGATTGGTCATTTCACCGCGCCGCGCCCAATTGCGCGCATGATGCGGGTGTTAGTTGCCCACGGATTTCCTATGACGCAGCGCCCATCGCCTTGACCATCTTTTCCATCAGCGCGGCGAGCTTGGTCACTTGCTCGTTATTCTTGCGCAGCAACCTTATCAGCTCGTCCATTTGCTTGGCGTAGCGGGTGCGCTCTTTCACATCCATCACACTGATTAGCGCAGCGGGCATAGTAGTTTCCTCCGGAAGGGATTGTGATCGCTCTGCTTCGTGCGGGCAAGTTTAGTCGGACTGCGCCCGCGCATCACGATCTAACATCCGCGCGTTTGCCGCAATGCGCACGATCGGTTCCGGAGAGGCAACTGTGCCCGCGCGGATCGAAATCCGGTCCGCGCGGGCGAGTCACATGTGTGGGGGGGAGGATCTGGTCGAGGGTGGGGCGCGCGCCATGCTCGACACTATTTCAAGTCATGAAGCGCGAGCGCCCTTGCGTCATCGCCCACAGCAGAGCGGTTGCTTAGCTGTTGCTCGACGACGTTGAGGTACGGACCTTAAGGTGATTGGTGACGCTATCGACACCTGCTACGCCCTTTGCGATCTGCTCCGCCTCTTTCGATACGGCGACGCTCGGAACGTGTCCGGTCAAAGTGACGACGGCGGATTTGGTCTTGACATGGATATGGGCGTGCTCGGTCTCGGAGTTCTTATCCAGCTCCATCTTTACTTTTGCCGTAAGGCCGGTATCGCCAACCGCGGTCGCGGTCGTGTTGTATGCGCCCTTGGCCGCGTTTGCGGTGTCGCTTCCCGCATTCTTCATGGTCTGCGTCATCCCGGCTGACGCGCCGGCGGCGGGAGCGTCTTGCGCGAAAGCCGGCGCTGAAAGCGAAAGCCCGAAAGCCACTGCCGGAATAATCGCGAGAAATCCAATCGATCGTTTCATAATGCTCAATTCTCCTCCAAATGATGCCGCCGCTCACGTGCGGGCGAGTTGGGTTGAAGAACAAAAGCAATTGCGAGGCCACGAGTTTATCTAATGAATATGCGGCCAATCTGAGCCATGCGCGATTACTCAGTGCGCATATATTTCACACTTACAATGTTCGCTGCCTGATCGGTCCGAAGCCCGGGTGAAACTCACTTTGCCCGATGCGTTGCCGGCGCCTGCTCGACCAGCGTCAGGTTGTGAGCGCTATTGACCAGCGATACATGCGTGAACGCCTGCGGGAAGTTGCCGACTTGCCGCTTGAGCCTAGGATCGTATTCTTCAGACAGCAGGCCCAAGTCGTTGCGTAGCGAGAGCAACCGCTCGAAGATCTCTCTGGCCTCTTTGTAGCGGCCGGTCAGCGCAAGATTGTCCACGAGCCAGAAGGTGCAGGCCAAAAATGCGCCTTCGCCGGGCGGAAGTCCATCTACTCCGGTTTCAGTTTGATAGCGGCTGACCAGACCGTCGTGCACCAGCTCGCGCTGAATCGCGGCGACGGTTCCGATTACGCGGGGATCTTTGGCCGGGAGAAATCCGACCAGCGGGATCATCAGCAGCGACGCATCGAGCGCCTTCGAGCCGTAGTACTGCACGAACGCGTTGCGCTCAGTGTTGAAGCCGCGGGTGCAAACATCGCGATGAATTTCGTCGCGCATCGCGCGCCATTTCTCGACCGGCCCCTCGGCTTTGAAGCGCTCGACCGCCTTGACCGCGCGATCGGCCGCGACCCACGCCATCACCTTGGAATAAGTAAAGTCGCGGCGCGGTCCGCGCACTTCCCAAATTCCGCTGTCGGGCTGTTTCCATCCGGTCTCGAGAAAATCCATCAACGCAAGCTGCACGCGCCAGTCGTCTTCGTGCGTTTCGATTCCGTATTTCATCGCGACGTGCAGCGAATCCATCACTTCGCCGTACACGTCGAGCTGAAGCTGATCATTCGCGGCATTACCGACCCGCACCGGGCTGCTGTTCTCGTACCCCGCCAGCCACGGCAGCTCGAACTCCTGGAGCAGCCGCTCGCCCGCGATTCCATACATGATGCGCGTGTCCTGCGGATGGCCCGCCACTGCGCGCACCAGCCATTCGCGCCATTCGATCGCCTCTTGCGTGTAACCTGAGATCAGCAGCGCGTACAGCGTCAGCGTCGAGTCGCGCAGCCAGCAGTATCTGTAATCCCAATTACGCTGTCCGCCGATACACTCCGGCAGCGAGGTTGTAGGCGCGGCGACGATCCCGCCGGTGCGCTGATGCGTCAATGCCTTCAGTGTGATGAGCGAACGTAGGACCGCGTCGCGCCACGGTCCCGTGCCGGTGAATTTTGCGGACCATTCCTGCCAGAACTCTTCCGTCTCGGTAAGCATCCGCAATGGATGACGCGTTCCCGGTTCCGGATCGTTCGAGGGGTACCAGGTGAGCGAGAAGGGGATGCTCTGTCCCTCGGCGACGTTGAACGAGCCGACGGTGGTGAAATCCTTGCCATGCAGCCGCGCCGAAGTTCTGATCCGCACGGCGTTGGGTCCCGCAATCGCGCGCAGTCCGAAATCATGGCTGGTGACCCAAGGAATGGTGCGTCCATAGTCGAATCTGAGCGCAAGCTCGGTGTGCATCCGCGTGTTTCCGCGCACCCCGCGGACTATCCGGATCAAATCGACGCGGTCGCGATGTTCCGCGATCGGCATGAAATCGGTGACTGCCGCTACTCCGTCTTTGGTCTCGAACTCGGTCTCGAGTACGAGAGTCGAGTCGATGTAATGGCGCCGTATCGCAACCGTTTCCGCTTCGGGTGCAATCAGCCAGCGGCCGTTGCCGGGTCCGCCCAGAAGCGCGGCGAAGCATGCGCCGGAATCGAACCTCGGCATGCATAGCCAGTCGATCGATCCGTCGCGGCCGACCAGCGCGGCGGTGTGAGTATTTCCGATGAGTGCGTAGTCTTCGATTCTGCTGGTCATAAGTTGATTCCTTGGGAGATGGTACACGGATGCTGCGGCAAATGCCTCGGTTTAACCTCCGCTAAATGTTTTATGGCGCCGCCGGACCAGCGCAAGCGATAATAGAGCAGCAGGGGTATCCATATGTTTTGTCGCCGATGGACCTTTAATCCCGCATGCTGCGCGCCTCGCGCACCTCGCCCGCATCGACATACCCGCGCATCCAGCCACCAGAGAGGGCCTGAGCGCCACGCGCTCGGTGGCGCGGTTGCAACGATGGCGGCTATCCTCGCGATGGCCATGAGTCTGAGCGCATGCGCGACGACCGCCAATCCCGGCCAGCGGCGCTTCTTCCGGCCCGAGTACGGTCTGGAAACGCATGGGCGCAAGACCTGGTTCGATCATCTGGTGGAAGTCGATCCGGGCGGAATCAAGACTCAGATTGTATCGAACTACGACGCTGACGCGCCGCAGCGGATCGCGGTGCTGCCGTTCACCGATTGGGGCAGCGCCAATTACGTAGTCGACAAGATTGCGCTGACCCATCGAGACGCGCAGCAGCGCGAGAATTGGGCCTGGACCGACGCGAACCGGATGCGCCGCGCAGTCATCGGCTATCTGGCCGAGCGCGAATTTGTGGAAGCTAATCTATTTCAGGTCGATGCGATCTTGAAAGAGCACGGAATCGATGACGAGAAAAAGCTCGACCAGGTGCCGCCGCAGACGCTGGGCAAATGGCTCGGCGTGGACGCGGTGATTTACGGAAGAGTCACACACTACGAAGCTTACTACGCTGGCCTGATCTCGGCATGGCAGGTCAGCGCCGACGTGAAGATGGTTTCGACCCAGGACGGAGAACAACTTTTCTACGCCGCAGGCAGCCGCTACGACGTCAACCTGCAACCGGCGTGGGATCCGATTGATATCGCGATCGACTCGGCGATGGGACTGCTGCAACTGCGCGATATCGAGCTAGCGCGCTCCGAAGAAGACGACGCGCGTGAGATCGTGCTGCGCATTCCGCGCTCGCAGCGCCTCGAGCGCAATTTGATCGAGGAGGCGGGCGGAGGCAACGTCGAATTCGCCGCCCACGAATCTGACCAGCCTTCATCCAGCGAGGTTTCGGTTAATCCGCAGATACGAATGACCAGGAGTGGCTACGGACGCGGCACGCCCTGACCAGGGCGCCGCAATTATAATTCATTTCTAGTCGTACGCGCGATGAGCGCGTTGACAACCTCGAGGTCGATTGGCTTTGCGAGGACATCGACCACCAGTTTGCGCCGCGGATCGAGCCGGCCAATTTCGCTGGTCCATCCGGTGACCAACAGAACCTGTGTGCCGGGCGCGATCTCCGCCGTCTGTTCGGCGATTTCCCATCCGCTCATCCCGGGCATCCCGATATCGCAGATAACAAAGTCGAAGTCCGTGCCGCTGCGCAGGTGTGCAAGTCCCTCGTATCCGTTCGACGCTGCCGCGACGATATAGCCCTTGCCCTTGAGCGCCTCGCCAAGCGCCTCCAGATTGTCGCGGTCGTCATCGATTATCAGCACATGCCGCGGACGTTCGGCGGTAGTGCCGTTGCCATCGCGTCCAACGTGATTGGCCCCCGCCGGTCGCGCGAGGATCTGGCGCGCGACCTCGCCGGTGGGCATCGAGAGGAGGATCGTCGGGTCCGTGCCGTCGTGATCTTCGACTCGTACGCTCGCGCCAAGACGCGCGATCAATCCGGACTGCGCGAGCGAGCGCGAGATTTCACCAGCCTCGAAGATCGAGCTGTCGATCGAGCGAGTCTGGCCGCGAGCGCCCGGCGCGGCCAGCGGATGCGGCTCGATCACGATAGTCAGATGCCTCGAATCGGATGACGCGTTGACCATCACCGCGCCGCCCGACGCCATCGTGTCGCACACGCTGAGCAGCAGCCGCTCGAGCGCGTCACCCAGATCTTCGGCGAGGAGTGCCACCGGAGGGGACGCGCCGATTTCGAGATCGAGGTGGAACACGCGATCCTTTTCCGGATAGCGCTGGCGCAATTGGCCGCGCACGCGCTCGACCGCGGCGCGAATCGAAGCCGATGGATCGATCGGGCCGGTCACCGGAGATTTCGCGTCCAAGCCATTCTGTATGTGCCTGGTTATGTCGCTCGCGTCGCCGAGCAGGCGCCGGAGCCGGTTGATATTTTCAATCTGCGCGGGCGCGGGCGCGGCGCTGCGCATCGCTTCGAGCCGCAGCGCCATCGCATTCAGGATATTGTTCAAATCGTGCGCCAGCGCCGCCGACTGCAGACCTTCCTGCCGCGCAACTCCGGCGGCGGAGACAGCTTCGCGCATCCGGAGTATCTCGCTGCGCATGCGTACCGTTTCGGTGATGTTGTTCAGAACGCAGGTGAAGTGAACGCTCGGGCGCCATCGCGAATGCTCTTTGAGAATCGTCATCGCGACCCACAGGATACTGCCGTCGCGGCGCATGCGGATGCCTTCTTCGGAAAAACTGCCGAGCTCCGACGCGACGCGCAGCGCCTCGCCCGGCCGATCGCGCATCAACTCTTGCGGCAGGTAGAGCAGGCTGAACGAGCGCCCGACTATATCTTCGCTGCGGTAGCCGGTCATCCGCGCGGCGCCATCGCTCCAGCCGGTGATTTTACCGGATCGATCGAGAGTCAGGATCGCGGAGTCTTTTATCGATTGCGAAAATTTCTCGAACAGACTCTGATGAAACCATCCGCTCGCGGAATCGGCAATTCTGCCGCCCAAACTGGTCGTCTCTCGGGTGATGTGCCGGATTCCGGCGCGCAAGGATTGCCGACGCATTGCAGTTTCACCGGAGGCCACAGACGCGCAGCGCGACCGCACCCGAAAGATTGGTGAAAATGCAGATTTGCGGCCGGAGCCATCCAATTGTAGGTATCGCTCCCACACCATAGAGAAACTTCACGATTCCCGGTGCGATTCCGGGAAGCCGTGAATACAAACAGATCCGCGCTGGCATATCAGTTAACAGAGCACTACCCGTGCCATCAGGCACGGCATAGACACGCGCAATCGCTACGATGTTATCGCGCGCGTCCGCCAATTAGTCCCGCCCCCAGCAGAACGATGCCAATTACGATCGCACCGATACTTACCTGGACCGGAATAACGTGCGTAGTCTGCTGCGTGCTCTGGACCGAAAGGTCTCCCAGCTTGGCGACCTGGTGAGTATCCTGCGTGGTGAAAAATGGCATCGCCATCCCGATAATCCCGAGCAGCAACAACACCGCGCCAATACCGGCAAGTGGTTTCATCAGATCCTCCTACAGCCCCCCAGTGTCATGCGATTCGTGATGGCTCGCAGACCGGGTGGCGAAACGAGTCAGGATATATCCGGCAAGGATCGCCGCGGCGCCGCTGATCGCGAGCGCCTGCCACCACGGCAACCATTGATGCAGCAGCATGATCAGCGCCGCCAGCAGCGTAACCCCGCCCGCCAGCATCACGAAGCCCGCGATCAGTCCCGCGACGACGCGATCGGTAAGATCGGAAAATATTGGGGTGAGTGAGTTGCGAAACAACTCAATCTCGACGCGAATCACGTGCGTCAGATCGCCGATGACACGTTCGGCCAGCTCGGCCCAAGTAATATCTCCCGGCGGCTGACGGCGGACGGGTTCCTCATGGTGAGGATTCATCGCGTCTCGTCCTCAGCGCGTTCAGGAGATGAGCTGGAAGTGCCGGCCAGTATCATCGCGCCGCCCACCAGCATCAAGCCCAGCGCCAGAAAATGCTCGTCCACGGTTCCCAAAAGAAAACCCGCCGAGCCGGCCGCACAT
This sequence comes from Binataceae bacterium (SeqCode), assembly GCA_049795175.1. Lineage (GTDB taxonomy): Bacteria > Desulfobacterota > Binatia > Binatales > Binataceae > JBARDN01. The sequence goes on from JBARDN010000216.1 coordinate 40,892, forward strand.
AGCACAGGCAATGAGTAGCGTTCGATCAACTTCTCAGGCTGAAGCTGATCGCCGACCGCTTCGGCTCTTTCGTTCACTTCCGCCAGCGTCCGATGAAGCTGTTTCTTTGCCTGCGCTAGCTGTGCTTCGAGTCGATCGGTGTTGTCGTTTTCCATGGTTGTTACCCAGTCCGGCGAATGCGTCGAGAATCAGTTTTGGCGCTGCGATCCGCATCGCGGACACGAGCATTACTCGGCCAATCCAGGTGCGCAGGCCGCCGCCCAGAACGAATCCGGCTCCGGTGGCAATACATACCGCGGCGAGCGGGTTCTCCTCGATGGCGGCCACTAGCGCGGATTTATCGATCGTTAGTACCGGCGATTCCTCTTGTGATTCCATCGTGATCCGGACCTACGCGGAAATCCGCCGGATGATTTGAGCTGCTACGTATCCGACCAGGAATGCACCCGCGACGGCCAAAAGCGGCTCGCGCTTTACGAAATCGAGCAGCCCTTCGCCGGCTTGGCTGGCGTATTCGAGCGATTTTTCCCCGTACTCGCGCACGCTTTCGTAGCCGTTCTCGAGGGCGTCGCGGCCGGCCTTACGGGCGTTTTCGATTGCATCCGAGCCGGCAGCGATACCCTCTTCGAGTTTGCTGTCCACCATTGTATTTAAACCTCCGAAAGCCGATGTTTGAAAAATAACAAAAAACGCGGGCGCCAGCTTCAACTGCCGTTGCGCTCCATGAAATGCGCGTTGGGACAGATAGTTGAGCAATATCGTTGCCATCGGATCGACGCTAAAAATCGTCACTTTTGGCGGCTTTATTATGCTCAATTCAAGGATCGTGTAAAAATGAAAGAGCGCGCGTAGCTGCTCGCTGCCATCCTCGAAGCGGTTCGCAGTGAAGGAAACGAGTTCTTTACGTAACACAGACAAAATGCTTTGCTGGATCGATATTTCGCAGCTCCGAAATTAGCCGATCGCAAGACTTCGAGCGCCGGCTCGAAAAGCCCGTATAGACATGAATCGCTTGCGCGGACGATTTCTCGTTGCATTCCTGCTCCTGCAACTGATCCCGACCATCGCGATCGCGATGTTCTCGCTGTCCTACACGATCCAAAACGTCGTCAGCGGCATCGCCGATTCCGGCAACCTGATGACCCAACAGATCTACCAGCAGATTCGCACTACCCTTGAAACCTCGCATACCGATCCCGCAACTGCCCTGAAGAGCGACCTAGCGCTTAAGTCTCTGCTGTCATCGACCCAGGCATTCGGATGGGCTGTCGTGCGCGCACGCGTGCTCGACGCGCGGGGCGCCGTGATGGTCGCGCCTGACGACCAAGCCGGCGGCGAAGTCCAGCATCCGCTGCCCTCGATGCGCGAGTTGCAGGACACGCTTTCGAGCTGGTGGCCGCTAGCGTCGCTCCACGCATTGTCGGTCGAGCGGGAATATGCGATCGCGCGGCCAGTCGAGATCGCCGGCGAACCGTTCGCGACTATCTCCGTGACCATCACGACCGCGCTTATGGCCGCGCAGGCGCGCAATCTTGCGCTGGTGTTCGCCGCGTTTATCGCGGTCGATCTGATCGCCGTCACGCTCGCCGCGATTGTCCTGCGCAACTTGATGTTCCAGGGCTTCAGCCTGATCGCCGCAGGCCTCGGCCGTTCCGATGAAGCCCGCTCGATCGACAGCGCGGGCAACGACTTAGGCGGCCTTGCCGATCGTTTCAAACGCCTGTCGCGCCAAGTCCATTCCGAATCCGGCCGCTGGGAGACCAAGCCCAGCCACGCCTTTGAAATGATTCGATCGATTCGCGACGGGGTGATCTTGCTCGACGGCGACGGCATCCTGTTGTTCGCCAACCCGGAGGCGCGCCAGGTCCTCGGTATTCCCCGCACCGGAAGCCCGGAAGGACGGCTGCTGCGCCTGCTCCTGCGCAAGAATCATCCGCTGGTCCTGATGGCAGAGGCGGCGATCGAGTCTGGTGCAGAGGCGCACGACGTTCCAATCAAGGCCGGCGATCCGGGGTCCGAGCGCGCCTCGATGCTGGTGTCGTTCTTCCGGCTTGGCAGTAGCCGCACCCCGATGGGCCTGCTGCTGGTGCTGCGCGATATGAACGCGGTTCACGAGCTGGAAAGCGTGGTGGAATTCTCGAGCCGGCTGGCTCGGCTGGGCGCGTTGATCTCCGGCGTGGCGCATCAGTTGCGCAGCCCGCTGCAATCGATGAGCCTGCGCATCGGGCTATTGCGCGATGACGCCAGCGCGGGGCGCGACGTCGGCCGCCATCTCGATCATCTGCGCAACGACGTGCGCCGGCTCGATCAATCGGTCGAAGCGATGCTGCGTTTCATGCGTCCGGCCGAGCTCAAGCTGAGCGAGTTCAATCCCAACGATCTGCTGACGGAGCTCAGCTCGACCGTCAAACCCGGCGGCAACGTATCGGTAGCTTTGCGCCTCGATTCCGAATTACCCTGCATCAGGGCGGATCGCGCGATGGTCTCGGAGGCGCTTGCAAATCTGATCCAGAACGCGGTACAGGCGATGCCGGGCGGCGGGGCGGTAACGTTGCTCAGCACCGCGCGCAACGGAATCGTCGAGCTCGAAGTTTCAGATCTCGGCGAAGGTATTGCGCCCGACAAAATGGAACAGATATTCGACCTGTATTACACTACCAAACGCGAAGGTAATGGACTTGGACTGCCACTCGCGCTGCGCGCGATCGAGTTAAACCAGGGGACGATTGAGATTGCATCCACTGTCGGCGAAGGAACCACCTGCACGGTCAAATTTCCGGTCGCCGCCGATTCGGCCCGGCTCTCTATCGACCCGCTCGAATCGCACTAGCCGGAGCGTCCAAGCTTTGCGCCTAACCATCGCTGCTGTCGGCGCGGCAATACTGGCGGTCACCCTCTGCGCATGCGCCGCTTGGCAGCCGTTCTATCAATCACCCGGCAGCGCCGCGCCCGATTCCACGCCCGAATCCACACCGGCACCGGTTCCGACGCCAATGCCAGCAGCGATTGCGGCACCATCGCCGTCCGCGCTGCCAACTCCGGCCGCCGCGCACCACCGCGATCCATCCGCACCGAAGGTTGTGACGCCCGCGTTGATCACGGATTCATCCGGCGGCCAATCCGGCGGCCAAGACGATGCAGCCGCCAAATCGATCGAGCAAGTGAGCGCGTCGATCGGACGCATCAATCGCGGTCGTCTCGGCAACGCCGACGCCGAGAGCTACGACCTGGCGGTCAACCTGCTCGCCAGCGCGCGCAAGTCTCTGGCCGATAGACAATACGAGGCCGCCACCAGCCTGGCGCACAAAGCCTCGATCCTGGTGGGCGAGATTCCCGCCCAATAATCAACTGCGCCGCACGGTGCCATCACGATGGCGCAGAGTATATAGTTTCTACACATCTAGTAAATGTTTCCGGACGTGGTCTGATTAATCCAATGTATTGCTAGATTTTTTCTCGGTACGAAATTTGCCCTCTTGCCCAAGGAGGTTCAGCCATGGCACATCCCACTAGAATCCTGGTGGCAGAGGACGATATTTCGACGCATGAGACTTGGCGCGAGTCTCTGACCGCGTGGGGCTATTCGGTTGAGGTCGCAGAGGACGGTGTGCGCGCGCTCGACCTGATCAAGTCGTTTAATCCGCATCTCCTGCTGGCCGACGTAAAGATGCCGCGCAAGAACGGAATCGAGCTCTTGCGCGATATCCGGGAGATGGGCGTGAACCTGCCGACCATCATGATTTCGGGCGAGGGCGATATTCCCGAAGCGGTTGAGGCGATCAAACTCGGCGCACTCGACTACCTGCGCAAGCCCGTCGATCCACCGCATCTGCGCCAGATACTGCGGACGCTGGCCGACAGTATCGAAGTCCGCGAGGAAAACCTGGCGCTGCGCCGCCGCCTTGCCGAAGTCGGCGAGCTCGGTCCGCTCTACGGCCGCTCGCCCGCGATGCGCAAAGTGCTGGCCGCGATCGAGCGGGTCGCGCAGTCCGCCGCGTCGGTCGTAATTTCAGGCGAGAGCGGCACCGGCAAAGAGCTGGTGGCGCGCACGATCCACGAAATGTCGCCGCGCCGCGGCGCCGCGTATGTCGGCGTCAACTGCGCCGCGATTCCCGAGACTCTGATGGAGAGCGAGCTATTCGGCCACGAGCGCGGCGCATTCACCGGCGCCGATCGCAGACGCGAAGGATGCTTCGAGATGGCCAACGGCGGAACTCTTCTGCTCGATGAAATCACCGAGATGAAGCCGGAGCTGCAAGCCAAGCTCTTGCGCGTGATCGAGGAACAGCGGATGCGCCGGCTTGGCGGCTCTTCCGAAATCACCCTCGACGTGCGCGTGCTCGCGGCCTCGAACCGCGATATCGAGCAGGCGGTGCGCGACAACAAGCTGCGCGAGGATTTGTTCTACCGCCTCAATGTCTTCTCGATCCGGCTGCCGCCCCTGCGCGAGCGCTCGGACGATCTGCCGCTGCTGATCGATTCGTTCGTCGCGCACTATGCCGAGCGCAACAACAAGCAGATTGCCGGGGTGGACGAAGAATGCCTCGCCGCGCTGCGATCGCATCCGTGGCCCGGCAATGTCCGCCAACTGCGCAACGTGATCGAGCGCGCGATGATTGTTTGCGACGGCCGGATGATCGGCCTGCATGATCTGCCCGAGGAATTTCGCTCCGCCTCGCAGAGCGACAGCGGCTTTTTCAAGGTACGCCTGGGCTCTTCGCTCGACGAAGTCGAGCGCGAAATCATCTCGCGCACGATCGAGTTCACCGGCGGCAACAAAACCCGCGCCGCCCAGGTCCTGGGAGTAAGCGCCAAGACTCTCTACAACAAGTTGGATCGCTATTCCCAGGAAAATTAAATTTTGCCTGATTCTTCCCCCATTCTATGAGAAGCTGTCGTTTTTCTCGCACTCGCATTAGATAAGATGCTGTCATCCTGAGCCGGAGGCGAAGCATCTCCGCGCATCGATTAGTGCGACCAGTATCAATCAGGGCTCATGCACGACCCTCATTCAGCACTATCTGAGCACTGCCCACTATGCAGAACGATTCCTGATGATGCGGCAGGTGAGGGTGGGCACTCACAATCATACGCCGAGAGCATGAAAAAATTTCCCGCGTCGAATTCAATCACCGTGCTCAGTCTGATCTTCTGATCGCGGCGGGCCGCGCGGCTAGAGCCTGATCACGTCGACGTTCGGATGATCCAAAAGCAGGAACGCCAGCATGTAGTCGCGCATATGCCGCGTCAGCAGGAAATTCGAGAGCACATGATTGTGCCCATTGCGCCCCAGTTGGCGCGCGAATTCCGGCTCGGATAGCAGCTGCTTTATCCAGAACGCGGTCCCCTCGATCGTATGCGTCAGGATGCCGGAATACTTGTGCTTAATCTGAAGTGGAATGCCGCCGGTCGCACCTGCTATGACCGGCTTTGATTTCCATAGCGCCTCGGACACCGTAAGCCCGAATCCTTCCTTCAGCGATTTCTGGATCACCACCGCCGACGCGCTCTGGATCGCGTTGACCTCGATATGCGAGGTCGGCGGAAGATCCAGAATATGCACGTCGATGTCGTTGCCGGCGCGCTCGCGCACTTCGCGCAGAACCTCTGCGCCTTCGGGATCGTCGCTGGCCCCTCCGCCGGCGAGCACGAGCTGGCAATCGACGCGGCGCCGCGCGAGCTGCCACGCCTCGAGCACGCCCAGCGGATCCTTCAGCCGATCGAAGCGCGAGATCTGCGCGACGATCGGCTTGTCGCTGCGAATCCCGAGCTTGGTCAGCACCGCGTCAATTTCGGTGCGCGTGAGTTCGCGGTTCTTGTCCGCCAGCGGATCGATCGAGGGCGAAATCAGTATTTGCGGAATCGGCAGCGCGCGCGTGAACTGCGGGGCCGAGAACACGCTCAGATCGAACTGCCGCACCATTGGCTCGATAAATTCCCACGCCCCCGGCGCCGGCGCGGACAGATCGATATGGCATCGCCAGATCCATTTCCCGCCGATCGCGGCGCGGTTGCGCACCAATCCCGCCGGCTGCGGATCGTGGATGAACATGATGTCGCCGTTGAGGTTCAGCCGTTCGAGGTTCGACGCCGTGGTCAGGTCGAAGACGCCCTGGTCCACGGCGGTGAAAACGTGCGGCGTCCCATGCAGCGCGTTGTGCAGATGCTTGGTCAGCGCGAAAAAATCCTGGGTCCCTTCGACTACTTCCCATTGCGCGTCGATTCCAACTTCACTGAGCAGCGGAATCAGGCGTTGCAGGATCTCCGCCACGCCGCCGCCGCTGCGCGTCGAGTTGATGTTCACCACCTTCTTGCCCGCCAGCCGCGCGCCGAGCACGCTCAGCTCCTGCACCACGCCTTCGCCGACGATCGGTATATATTCGGAAAGCTTTGCGCCCATTTCAGTTGCCCAGCCGCTGCTCGATCAGGGTGATCATCCTGCGCCGCAGCCCTTCTTCAGTGTAGGTGTATGGATCGAGCGTCCGCAGCGACTCGGCCAGCGCCTTCTCTCCGAGCTGGCCTTCGACCCACGCCGCGAAATCATTGTCGCCCGTCTCCAGCCGCAGCCGCGCGTCGAACATGTGATACGAAATCGCACTCAGCGAGGCGTAGGTCAGTGCGTTGCGGAACTCGCGCAAGTCCGCCGCGCGCACTCCCGTCGGCATCACGAAGGAGACCGAGCGCATGAAGTGAAACTCCTGCCCGTGAGGCGCGGCGCGAACCTCGCTGTTGCGTTCCAGCGACGCCTCGATCACTCTGACCAGCGCCTCGCGCAGTTCATGAATCGTCGAGAAGCGCATCACGTCGATCGCCGCCAACTCTTCGCCCAGCCGCGCGTCGAGCAGGATATTTGATACCCAGTACGCGAAATCGTTGGGCGGCTCCGGCGAAAGGTGTTGATGCTGCACCAAAAAATGGTGAGTGTGATGGTAGATTACGGAGCCGGGCACGCTGCGCAAATTCTCGGCCATCTCGGCCAGGTCGTGCGCCTTGCGTCCGGTCAGCAAGGTCAAATTGAGACGCGAGCAAAATTCGAACGCTTGCTTCGCGGTGGTGAGGTTCTTGCTCTCGTTCATCGCTGGTATTCCATTAACCCGGGTTTAAATCGTGACACGTCATCTTTCAGTCCAGCGCGTAGTTCGCTCATCGAAGTATGGCGCATTGGCGCGCGCCGCGCTTGCCTGCTTCGCGATTGCACTGGCCTCGCTGGCAGGATGCCGCGGCGCGGAGCCTGCGCGCGGTCAACTGAACCTCGCGCTCGCGGTCTTTCCGTCCGAGGCCGCGCGCTACGCCGAATTCGTCGCGCCCTTCGAGGCCGCTCATCATCTGCGCATCAATATCGTCGCGCAATCTTACGGCGATATCCTGCAAGCCCTGCGCGTACAATCCCAAAGCCGCCGCGGCTCGCTCGATCTGGTCGAGCTCGACCTTGCGATGCTCGGAGAGGCGCGCCCCGATGTCGCCGCGCTCGACGGTCTCGTGCCTGCTTCCGCGCACCCTCTATTCTCCGAAGCGGCGTGGGCCGCGGCAACCGAAAATGATCACATCTATTTTATTCCGCATCGCTTGATGTGGCAGGCGATGATCTATAACCGGATCGAAGTTCCCGATCCGCCGCGCACCTGGGACGATCTCGCGCGCTTCGCCCGCGCGCATCCCGGAAAACTCGCGTTCAAGGCCGCGCGCTACGAAGGCGCCACCTGCGACGCGATGGCGTTCGTGTGGAGCGCGGGAGGCAGCGAATGCGATCCCGAATCGAGCGGCTCGCTGCGCGCGTTCGACTTCCTGCAGCTCCTCGCGCCCGGCCTGAACGATGAATCCGCCGTGTTTCGCGAGATGTCGGTGCTCGAAGCGCAGGCGCGCGGCACCGTGTGGATTCATTTCAACTGGCCCTTCGCGATCGGATATCTGAAGTCCAAAGGCCTCGCGCCCGAGGTCGATCTGAGCGCGCCGATTCCCGCCGGCCCCGACGGGATGGCGACTCCGCTCGGCGGCGGCTACCTTGCGGTTCCCATCTCCGCGCCGCATCCCGAGCTCGCGCGCGCGTTCCTGGCGTGGATTCTCACGCCCGAGGTTCAGGCGCGCTTGAGCACCGAGCTTGGATGGTACGGTTCGGTGCCGCCCGCCGCCGGCAGCGAAGACGCAAAACTATACGCCGGGTTTACCGCAATGCGCGATCACGTGCGCGCGCGCCCTGTGCTCGCCTGTTACCCGCAACTGAGTAATCGATGGCAACAGGCAATTCGCTCGGTCCTACTGCGCAGAGCCGCTCCTGGAGCCGCTCTGGCCACTATACTCAGTCCGCGACCGGCTATGTTGCCAGCATCAGATACCGCCGAGTCGCGATGCTGCGCGGGGCTCGAATAATGACTGCACGCGCGCGCAATCTCCGGACCGCGTTCGTCGTGATTCCCGCAATCTTCATGCTCGCTACGCTGGTGCTCCCGGCTCTTGGCGGTCTGGTCGGGTCGTTCGATCACCACGGCCCCTCGCTCAGGAATTATTCGGTGCTGGCTCACGATCCGATGTTCTGGCGGGCGGCGATCGATAATCTGATTCTGCCGATCGCGAGCCTGGTTCTCGAACTCGCAATCGGCCTCGGACTCGCCCTGATGCTCACCGCGCGTAAGCGGCGCTCCGCGATCGTCGAGGTCGCGGCGATTCTGCCCTTCGCGATTCCGGAGATCGTCATCCTGACCATCGCGCGCTACCTGCTGATGCCCCGCGGGTACCTAAACGGCGCGCTCGAAGCGTTCGGGATGCATGGCGCGGCGTGGCTTTCCGCGCGCGGCTCGCTCGCGATGCTCTCAGTCGCGGTGGTAGATGCGTGGCACGTAACGCCGATCGTGATGCTGATGCTGATGGCGGGTCTGCAGACGATTCCGCGCGAGCTTTACGAAGCCGCGCGCCTGGATGGCGCTGGAAGGCTCGCCGCGTTCCGGTACGTGACGCTGCCGATGCTCGCGCCCGCGATCGTCGGCGCGACGGTGCTGCGCGGAATCGACGCGCTTAGAATTTTCTCGACCGTGTTGGTGTTGACCGGGCCGGAGGCGGTTCCGGTTTTGTCCACGTACTCGTACGGGCAGTGGACCGATGCGCAAGCGCCGCGGGTTGCGATGGCGGCCGCGATGGTGCTGGCGCTGGTCGTGACGATCTTCGCACTCGGCGGCGCGATTGCCGCGCGCAAGTGGTCTTCGAACGACGGAGCGAGCGCATGAGTACGGCCACGCGCAGCGAACCTGCGGGACTTGCCGCGTTGCGGATCGCGGTGAGTGCGCTCGTGATCGCCGCCGCCGTCGTGCCGCTCTATCTGCTCGCCAAGCAGGCGCTCACGCCCGAGCTCGAGACCTTCGCGTGGCCGCCAGCGTGGCTGCCGCGTCATCTGACGCTCGAGCATTTTGTGACCGTGTTCGCAGTCGGCGAGTTGCGCGGCGCAATCGTGCGCAGCCTTGCGGTCGGCGTGATCTCCGCCGCCGGCGCGACCGCGCTGGGCGCGATGCTCGCGTATGCGATGGCGCGCGGGACGACTGCGCGTAGCGTGGCCTTCGGCGCCGTCTCGGGCGTGCGCCTGCTGCCGATGATCGCGGTTGCGATTCCGGCCGGAATCATGCTCGCGTCGGTCGGTCTGTACGATATACCGAGCGCGCTCGGCCTTGCGATTATTCACTGCGCGATCGCCATTCCCACCGCCGCGCTCACGCTCTACGCCGCCTTCGTTGCGGTGCCGCACGAAATCGAAGAGGCCGCGTGGCTCGATGGCGCGTCGCCGGCCCGCGTGTTCCTGACGATCGATCTGCCAATCGTGCGCGGCGCGCTCTCGGCCGCGTTCGTGCTGTGCTTCATCCTGAGCTGGGACGAATTCGGCTTCGCGCTATTGCTGCAGCAAACCAATCGCACGCTCCCGCCGCTCCTTTATTACTATACGGTTTTCGGCAACGTCGGACCGGCCAGCGCGCTCGCGCTGCTGATGATGATTCCGGCGGTATGCGTCGTCGTCGCGCTCGGTCCGACGCTGCGTACTGCGCTGGTGACAGGAGGCTCGCGCTAACGCGAAAGCCGCATGGACGCGCTGACGATCAAAAACCTGACTCGCGTGTTTGCTTCCGGCGGCGGCGTGCGCGACGTGTCGCTGACGGTTGCAGGCGGCGAGTTCCTGGTGCTGCTCGGCCCTTCAGGATGCGGCAAGAGCACGCTGCTGCGGCTGATCGCGGGACTGGACGAGCCCGATTCGGGCGCGATCGAATTTGCCGATGCAGCCGATCCGCACCAGGCACGAATCGCGATGGTGTTTCAGAATTTCGCGCTCTATCCGCATATGAGCGCGTTCGGGAATATCGCGTTCCCGCTGCGGCTCGGAAAAGTTCCCTCCGCCCAGATCGATCGCCGAGTCCGTGAAGCCGCCGCCAAGGCCGGCCTTACGGTCGGGCTCGAGCGCCGCCCCGCCGAGCTCTCGGGCGGCGAGCAGCAACGCGTCGCGCTCGCCCGCGCACTGGTGCGTGAGCCGGAAATCGTTTTGATGGACGAGGCGCTGGCGAGCCTCGACGCGCGCCTGCGCTCTGCCCTGCGGACCGAGCTAAAGAATCTGCAACGCGCGACAGGGCGCACGTTCGTGTACGTCACGCACGACCAGGTCGAAGCGCTCGCGCTGGCCGACCGGATGGCGGTGATGCGCGCCGGCCGAATCGAGCAGATGGGAGCGCCCGAAGAAATTTTCAACCGTCCCGAAACTGAATTCGTCGCCGCGTTCGTAGGTGATCCGGCGATGAATCTTTTCGACGCGCGCAGAGCCGCGGATGGTGAAATAGAAATCGCAGGCGTCAAGTATCCATTCCAGCTACCGGCAAATGCTCCCGCGTCGTTCCGCGCAGGGGTCCGTCCAGCCGATCTCTCGCTCAACGAAAGCGAAGGAGCGCTCGCAATCGACGTCGCGGCAGCAAGCGTCGAGTTCTCCGGCGCCTCGTTCATAGTCCGCGGCACCCTCGCACACGACGCAGAAATTCCAATCTGCGCAGTGACTCACAACCGCCTGGAAGCCGGCCAAACTCATCGGTTCCACGTCGCGGCTGGAAGACTCCACCTGTTCGACGCCTCCACCGGCCGCCGAATCAATTGAGCCGTCCTCGCCCCGATGTCTGATCCCTCGCCCTGAAAGGGAGACCTTTGCATAACCCTCCTGAGCGCTGAGATGCACTCTCCTTGTCCAAGGAGGCTGTCGATTTTTCACAAACCTTCCGTTGGTGTCATCCTGAGCCGTAGGCGAAGGATCTACGCGAAGCGATTAGTGCAACCAACCTGGGCTTTCGCACTAATCGCTTCGCGGAGATCCTTCACTTCGTTCAGGATGACGGAAAGGAACTCGGTATTTATCGAGCCTCCCAAGGAGAGGGATCAAGGGAGAGGTCGACTTGCGGTGTCCACTGACTCGGCATATGAGCACGAAACCCTTATGGCACAGTGCGTAGAGCGCACCTCTCCCGCCG